>JANMYQ010000105.1:0-7417 GCA_031382215.1 Methylibium sp. | reverse complement strand
CTTCACCCGTCTGCTCCCTCCCCCCCTGGGGGAGGGCCGGGGTGGGGGCCGCCGGCGCCACCAGACTCCGCTCCTTCGCCTCCACCAACGCAATCCGCGCATCCATCCGTGCCGCAGTGTCCGCATCCACCCCCAACTTCTTCAACCGCTTGGCGATCGCCTTGGCGATGATCGCGGGCGTCAGGTCGGCCTGCGCGCGCAGCAGCCAGTTCGCACCGGGGTTCGGCTGCGACCACTCGCCGCCGCTCTGGTCACCCTCGGCCTCGTCGAACTTGCCGAGCACGTTGGGGCGCACGTCGGGGCGCCAGTTGTAGAGCTCTTCCTTCACCTGGTACTCGATGACCTGGCGCTTTTCTTCGACGACCAGGATCTCCTGCAGCCCTTGCGCAAAGTCGCGCGTGATCGTCGCCTCGAGCGGCCACACCACGTTGACCTTGTGCAGCCGGATGCCCAGGCGGTGGCAGGCGTCGTCGTCCAGCCCCAGGTCGTTCAGCGCCTGGCGCGTGTCGTTGTAGGCCTTGCCGCTGGCGATGATGCCGAAGCGATCGTTCGGCCCCGCAATGACGTTGTGGTTCAGCTTGTTCGCACGCACGTAGGCCAGCGCTGCGTACCACTTGTAGTCCATCAGCCGCGCTTCCTGTTCCAGCGCGCCGTCGGGCCAGCGAATGTGCACGCCGCCGGGCGGCATCACGAAGTCCTCGGGCAGCACGATGTCCACGCGGTCCGGGTCGACGAACACGCTGCTCGACGATTCGACGATCTCCTGGATCGTCTTCATGCCCGACCACACACCGGCAAAGCGGCTCAGCGCAAACGCGTGCAGCCCCATGTCGAGAATGCCCTGCACGTCGCTGGGGAAGAACACCGGCAGCCCGCAGGCCTTGAAGATGTGGTCGCTCTGGTGCGCCGCGGTGCTGCTCTTGGCGATGTGGTCGTCGCCGGCGATCGCGATCACGCCACCGTGTTTGGCGGTGCCGGCCATGTTGGCGTGCTTGAACACGTCGGAGCAGCGGTCCACGCCCGGGCCCTTGCCATACCAGATGCCGCACACGCCGTCGAACTTGTTCGATTGCGGGTACAGGTCGAGCTGCTGCGAACCCCACACCGCGGTCGCCGCGAGCTCTTCATTCACGCCGGGCTGGAACACGATGCTCTGCGCCGCCAGGTGCTTCTGTGCCTGCCACAGCGCCTGGTCGTAGCCGCCCAGCGGCGAGCCGCGGTAGCCGCTGATGAAGGCGCCGGTGTTCAGCCCGGCCATCGCGTCGCGCTTCTTCTGCAGCATCGGCAGCCGCACCTGCGCCTGCGTGCCGCTCATGAAGGCACGGCCGTGCTCGAGCGAATATTTGTCGTCGATCGTGACGCTCTCAATGGCTTTGCGGATCGACTCGGGCAGCGGGGCATTCATCGTTGGACTCTCCAGCGGGATGGGGGGAGGGCCGCGGTGAAAGCGCGGCGCGCGTGGCCGAAGTTTAGAGAGTTGGGCGCGGGAAGTCTTTTCTTTCTCTGCCCCGATCAGCGCTCCCTGAGCAACAATCTTGCTCGAAATTGGCCTTTGGAGAACCCATGACGCTCAAGAAGCCGAATCCAGGGAACACCCGGAGTGCAGCCCGCGGTGCACCGGCCGATGCCGGCGAGGCCCACGGCGACGAACTCGACCGCTACGACATCGCGATCCTGCGCGAGCTGCAGACCGACGCGCGGCTGAGCAATGCCGAGCTCGCGGCGCGCATCGGGCTGTCGGCCGCACCCACGTGGCGAAGGGTCAAATGGCTGGAGGAGCAGGCCTTCATCACCGGCTACCGGGCCGAGATCGACCGCCGGCGCATCGGCCTGGGTGTGCTCGCCTTCGTGCGCGTGGACGCCGAGCGCAACACCGCCACCGCCACCGGCGAACTCGAGAACGCGATTCGGCGCATCCCCGAAGTGATCTCATGCCACTACATCTCGGGCTCGGGCACCTTCGAGCTGCAGGTGCTGGCCACCGACCTCGACGCGTTCTCGCGCTTTGCGTTGCAGACCCTGCTGAAACTGCCGAACGTGAAAGACCTGCACACCAGCTTCTCGCTCGGCGAGGTCAAGGCTGGCGGCGCCCTGCCGCTGGGTCACCTGGCGGCGCACGACGCGCGCAGCCCTCGCCGACCCGGCTGAAGTTGGGGGTACGAGCCCATTGCCAGATCGGCCTTTCCCCGCCTATAAACTCCTCGCTCTTTTGGCTCGCCGCGCTGTCGCTTCTGAGACAGCAGCGCGAGCCGCAACTTCTCAATCGGAGTCCCATGGCAGAAACCGCGGGCGCGCTGCTCAGCGTGCGGGGTGTGACGGTGCGCTTCGGCGGCATCCTGGCGCTCGACGGCGTGAGCTTCGACGTGTCGCGGGGTGACGTGTGCGGCCTGATCGGCCCCAATGGCGCCGGCAAGACCACGCTGTTCAACTGCCTCAGCCGGCTCTATCAATACCAGGCCGGCGACATCTTGTTCGAAGGGCGCTCGATCACCGCCACGCCCACGCACCAGGTGGCTGGCCTCGGGATGGGCCGCACCTTCCAGAACCTGGCGATGTTCCGGACCCTGCCGGTGCGCGAGAACGTGATGGTCGGCGCGCACTCGCGTTCATCGGCCGGTTTCGTGTCGAGCGCGCTGCGGCTGCCCAGCGTGGCGAGCGAAGAGAAGCGCCTGCGTCGGCGCGCCGACGAGATCCTGGACTACCTGGCGCTGACCGAGTTTGCCGACCGCCTGGTCGGCGACCTGCCGTTCGCGACGCAAAAGCGCGTCGAGCTCGGCCGCGCGCTGGCGGCCGACCCCAAGCTGCTGCTGCTCGACGAACCCGCCGCGGGCCTGAACCACGAAGAGCTCGACGAGCTGGCGCGCCTGATCCGCGACATCCGCGACCGGCTCGGCATGACCGTGCTGCTGGTCGAGCACCACATGAGTCTGGTGATGAATGTGTCGGACCACATCGTCGCGCTCAACTTCGGCAAGAAGATCGCGGAAGGAACACCCGCGGAAATCCAGAACCACCCCGACGTGATCGAAGCCTACCTGGGAGCGCCAACACATGCCTGAGGTCATGACGCCGCCGGTCCTCGGCGCCCGCCCGAGCGTCACCGCAGCGGCCACGAAACTGCTGCAGGTCAGCGGGCTGGGCGCCTCTTACGGTGCGACTCAGGTGCTGTACGGGGTCGACTTCTCGCTCGCGGCCGGCCACATCACCGCCATCCTGGGCGCCAACGGCGCCGGCAAGACCACCACCTTGCGGGCCATCTGCCAGACGGTGCGAACCAGCGGCAGCATCCTGTTCGAAGGCCGGCAACTGGTCGGCCAGTCGACCGAGAGCGTCGTGCGCATGGGTGTGGCGCATGTGCCCGACGGTCGCGGCACCTTCACTGCGCTGTCGGTCGAAGAGAACCTGCGCCTGGGCGGCTACACGCGCCGCAACCGCAGCGAACTGGCCTTCGACATGGAAAAGGCCTTCACGCGCTTCCCCATACTGAAGGAGCGCCGCCACCAGCAGGCCGGTACGCTGTCGGGCGGCGAGCAGCAAATGCTGGCCATCAGCCGCGCGCTGATGCTGCGGCCCAAGCTGCTGCTGCTGGACGAACCTTCGTTCGGGCTGGCGCCGCTGATCGTGGCCGAGATCTTCCGCATCATGCGCAGCATCAACCAGGAAGACGGCGTGAGCATGCTGCTGGTCGAGCAGAACGCCAGCCTCGCGCTCGACCTGGCCGACCACGCCTACCTGCTTGAGACCGGCAAGGTTGCGCTGTCGGGCCCGGCCGAGCAGATCAAGAACGACGAGTCGGTGCGCCGCGCGTATCTCGGTTATTGAGACATGGGGTACTGACGATGGAAGCCTTCCTCCACCAGATCTTCTCCGGCCTGGCCAACGGCTGCATCTACGGCTCGGTGGCGCTGGCGCTGGTGATGATCTACCAGGCCACGCACCACATCAATTTCGCCCAGGGTGAAATGGCCACCTTCAGCACCTTCATCGCCTGGGCGCTCATCCAGGCCGGCTGGCCGTACTGGGGCGCGTTCTTCTTCACCGTCGCGGTGTCGTTCGCGGGCGGGCTGGTGATCCAGCGGCTGATGCTGCGGCCGGTCGAGAAGGCGCCGGTGCTGACCAACGTGATCGTCTTCATCGGGCTGCTGCTGATCTTCAACGCGCTGTCGGGCTGGATCTTCGAGCACACGATCAAGTCCTTCCCGAGCCCGTTCCCGAAGGACTCGGCCCTGGCCACGCGCTTCTTCTCGGCCCACGACCTCGGTTCGGTGGCGGTGATGCTGGCAGTGCTGAGCGCGCTGTACTTCTTCTTCCGCTTCACGCCCATCGGCCTGGCCATGCGCGCGGCGGCGCAGAACCCCGACTCGGCGCGGCTGGTGGGTATCCGCGTGTCGTGGATGCTCGCGCTCGGCTGGGGCTTGGCCGCGGCGATCGGCGCGGTGGCCGGCATGATGGTCGCGCCGGTGGTGTTTCTCGACCCGAACATGATGGCCGGCATCCTGCTCTACGGTTTTGCTGCGGCGCTGCTGGGCGGCATCGACAACCCGCTCGGCGCGGTGATCGGCGGTTTCGTCGTTGGCGTGCTCGAGAACCTGCTCGGCGCGTATGTCATCGGCACCGAGCTGAAGTTGACCGTCGCGCTGATGTTGATCGTGCTGACGCTCACGCTCCGACCGAACGGGCTGTTCGGCAAGACCGTGGTGACGCGCGTATGAGCACGCCGGGCCGCCCCAAGTGCTCATGCCCCCGCTTGGCGGGGTCGGCCGAAGGCCGGGGGGTGCCTCAATGAAACCGCTCGAAAGAAAGTGGGTGCTGATCGGCAGCGCGCTGCTGATCGTGGTGCTGCTCGTGCTGCCCTTCCTGATCAAGAACTACCGCGTGTTCCAGTTCAACCTGGTGCTGGTCTACGCCATCGCGATCCTGGGCTTGAACATCCTGACCGGCTTCAACGGCCAGATCTCGCTCGGCCACGGCGCGTTCTATGCGTTCGGCGCGTACACCGCGGCGATGTTGATGGACAAGGCCGGCGTGCCCTACTGGGCCACCTTGCCGGTGGCTGGGCTGGTGTGTTTCAGCTTCGGCTTCCTGATGGGTTTTCCGGCCCTGCGGCTGGCCGGCCACTACCTCGCGCTGGCCACCTTCGGCCTGGCGCTGGCGGTGCCGCAACTGCTCAAGTACAAGCGCATCGAAGGCTGGACGGGCGGTGTGCAGGGCATCGTGCTGAACAAGCCCGAGGCGCCGTTTTCGTTCAGCCTGTTCGGCCAACCGCTCAGCGCCGACCGCTGGTTGTACTTCTTCACGCTGGCCGTGGCCGCCGTGATGTTCGTGCTGGCGTGGAACCTGCTGCGCGGGCGCGTCGGTCGCGCGCTGATCGCGGTGCGCGACCACCCGAGTGCGGCCACCGCGATGGGCATCAACCTGCCCATCTTCAAATCGCTCACCTTCGGCGTGTCGGCCGCGTTCACCGGCGTGGCCGGTGCGCTCGGGGCGATCGTGGTGGCCTTCGTGTCGCCCGACAGCTTCACGGTGCAGCTCTCGATCTTCCTGCTGGTGGGTGTGGTGGTGGGCGGGCTGGCGTCGATCCCCGGGGCGATCTTCGGCGGCATCTTCATCCAGTTCGTTCCGAACATCGCCGACGCGCTGTCCAAGTCGGCGCCGGCCGCCATCTACGGCATCTTGTTGATCGCGCTGATGTACCTCATGCCCACCGGCGTGATGGGCATGGTGCGTCACGTGTGGGCGCGGTTGCGTCGGGGCGGGGCGGGTTCGCCCGGTCAACGCCCTGCGTCGCTCGCCGTTTCGAGTGAACCTGTGAAACCTTGACGAGGAGGGTGTGAACCATGAGATTTGAACGTGTCGCTCTTGCCAATTCGATTGCCATTGCCGCGCTCGCGCTCGCCGCTGCGGCCAGCCCGGCAATGGCGCAGAAGAAGTACGACCCTGGTGCCGACGACAAGGAGATCAAGGTCGGCCACCTGAACCCCTATTCGGGCCCGGCCTCGGCCTACGGCGCCATCGGCAAGGCCATCGGCGCCTACTTCGACAAGGTCAACGCCGACGGGGGCATCAACGGCCGCAAGGTCAAGTTCATCTCGCTCGACGACGGCTACAACCCGGCCAAGACCGTCGAGCAGACCCGCAAGCTGGTCGAAGAAGACGAGGTGCTGCTGGTCTTCCAGCCGCTGGGCACGCCGTCGAATTCGGCCATCCACAAGTACCTGAACACCAAGAAGGTGCCGCAACTGTTCGTGGCGACCGGCGCCACCAAGTGGGGCGACCCGAAGAACTTCCCTTACACCATGGGCTGGCAGCCCAACTACCAGAGTGAAGCCAAGATCTACGCGGCGCACATCCTGGAAGCCAACCCGAACGCCAAGATCGGCGTGCTGTACCAGAACGACGACTACGGCAAGGACTACCTGAAGGGCTTCGAAGACGGGCTGGGCGCCAAGGCGGCGTCGATGATCGTCTCCAGGGTCAGCTATGAAGTGACCGACCCGACCGTGGACAGCCAGATGGTCACGCTGAAGGCTTCGGGCGCCGACACCTTCTTCAACGTCACCACGCCCAAGTTCGCGGCCCAGGCCATCAAGAAAGCGGCCGAACTCGGCTGGAAGCCGGCGCACTACCTGAACAGCGTGTCCAACGCGGTCGGTTCGGTGCTCACGCCGGCCGGGCTCGACGCCAGCAAGGACATCATCACCGCCGCCTACATCAAAGACCCGACCGACCCGCAGTTCCAGAAGGGCAAGGAGTACGACGACTGGGTCGCGTGGATGAAGAAGTACCACGCCAGCGGCGACCTGAAGGACAACTTCAACGTCTATGGCTACACCGTGGCGCAGACGCTGGTGCAGGTGCTCAAGCAGGCCGGTGACAACCTGACGCGCGACAACGTGATGAAGCAGGCCGCCAGCCTGGACATGACCCTGCCGATGCTGCTGCCCGGCGTCAACATCAAGACCGGGCCGGACGACTTCTACCCGATCGAGCGCGAGCAGTTGATGAAGTTCAACGGCAAGAGCTGGGAGCTGTTCGGCAAGGTGTACGGTAGATGATCGCCGAGCGCTGAACCCCGTCCCCACCACGGCGCGCCCTTTCGGGGCGCGTTGTCGTTTGTGGGCTGACACTTGGGCGACAGCAGCACCGGGTACTCCCTGAACCTTGCTGCGATGCACATCGGGTAAGGTCAGAAATCAGTCTGACTCCAAGGAGTGCTTCGATGAATCTCTTCAAGAATCTGCGTGCCTGGCCGGCAGTTGCCGTGCTGGCCCTGTCAGCGTTCGGCGTGCAGGCGCAGACCGTCAAGATCGCTTATGTCGACCCACTCTCGGGCGGCGGTGCGACGATCGGCGAGCATGGCCTGAAGCACCTGAACTTCCTCGTCGAGAGCATCAACGCCAAGGGCGGCGTGGCCGGC
>JANMYQ010000018.1:0-4016 GCA_031382215.1 Methylibium sp. | reverse complement strand
TCATGTTGAACAGGCTGTCCAGGTTGGTGCGCAGCACCGCGTCCCAGTTGACCTTGTCCATTTTCTTGAAGGTCATGTCGCGCGTGATGCCGGCGTTGTTCACCAGCACGTCCACCGGCCCCAGTTTGGCCACGACGGCGGCCGCGGCACTGGCGCAGGAGTCGATGTCGGCCACGTCGCAGGGCACGGCCAGGAAGTCGTAGCCCTGCGCCTTCATGCCCGCCACCCATTCGCCCTGCTTGTTGTTGCCCGGCGAGTAGGTCACCGCCACGGCGTAGCCGGCATCGGCCATCTTGGTTGAAATCGTTTCACCCAGGCCACCCATGCCGCCGGTGACCAGAACCACGTGCTTTTTTGCCATGTTCATCTCCTTCGATTGATGTGTGAGGTTTAAACGTTCAACGTTCGACGGTCAGCGCAACGCCCATGCCACCGCCGATGCACAAGGACGCAATGCCCTTCTTCGCATTGCGCCGCTGCATTTCGTGCAGCAAGGTCACCAGAATGCGGCAGCCCGATGCGCCGATCGGGTGCCCGATCGCGATGGCGCCGCCGTTCACGTTCACCTTGGCGGTGTCCCAGCCCATCTCGTTGTTGACGGCGCAGGCCTGGGCCGCGAAGGCTTCGTTGATCTCCAGCAGGTCCAGGTCCTGCGGCTTCCAGCCGGCGCGCTGCAGGGCCTTCTGCGAGGCCGGCACCGGGCCCATGCCCATGATCGACGGGTCGAGCGCCACGGTGGCATAACTGGCAATGCGCGCCAGCGGCGTCAGGCCGAGTTGCGCGGCCTTCTTGGCGCTCATCACCACCACGCCGGCCGCGCCGTCGTTCAGGCCCGAGGCATTCCCGGCCGTCACGCTGCCGGCCTTGTCGAACGCAGGGCGCAGGCCGGCCAGGGCCTCGGCATTGGTCTTCTTGTTGATGAACTCGTCGCTGGCGAACACGATCGGGTCGCCCTTTTTCTGCGCGATGCTGAAGGGCACGATCTCGTCCTTGAACTTGCCGGCCTCCTGCGCCGCCGCTGCCTTCTGCTGCGAGCCCAGGGCCAGTGCGTCCTGCTTCTCGCGCGAGATCTCGTACTTCTTGGCCACGTTCTCGGCCGTGATGCCCATGTGGTACTTGTTGTACACGTCGAACAGGCCGTCAACGATCATCGAATCGACCATCTTCCAGTCGCCCATGCGCTGGCCGTCGCGCGAGCCCTGCAGCACGTGCGGGCTCATGCTCATGTTCTCCTGGCCCCCGGCGATCACGATCTCGGAGTCGCCGTCGCGCACCGCCTGCGCTGCCAGCATCACCGCCTTCAGGCCGGAGCCGCACACGGCGTTGATGGTCAGCGCCGGCACGCTTTGTGGCAGGCCGCTCCTGATCACGCTCTGGCGTGCCGGGTTCTGGCCGGAACCGGCTGCCAGCACCTGGCCGAGCAGCACCTCGCCGATCTGGTCTCCGCTCAGCTTGGCGCGCTTGAGCAGTTCGACGATGACGGCGGCGCCGAGCTCGGGCGCCGGCGTCTTGGCCAATGTGCCGCCGAATTTGCCGACGGCGGTGCGTGCGGCGGCGACGATGACGATGTCTTCCATGGAGGTCTCCTTCAAAACAAGCGGTGGGTGAAAAGAATCTCGGGGCTACGCAGGTCGGGTCGGGGCAGGGGACGGCATGACGGATCCTCCGTTCAATGCAGCTTCACGTGCGGCTCGGTGCGTCGCACGATCAGCCGGGCCAGCGTGTCAAGCGCGACCTTGGGAAAGCCGTGCAGCGCCAACTCGTGCATCTTGTACAGCGAGAGGTACATCATGCGCGCGAACAGGCCTTCGATCATCAGACTTCCGCCGATCAGCCCGCCCATCATGTTGCCCACGGTGCTGTATTCGCCCAGCGAGACCAACGAACCGAAGTCGCGGTAGCGGTAGTCCTTCAGCGGCTTGCCGGCGAGCCGGCGTTTGATCTGGCCCAGCATGTGCGACGCCTGCTGGTGCGCGGCCTGGGCCCGCGGCGGCACGCTGCCACCCTTGCCGCCGTTCGCCTCGGGCCAGGGGCAGGCGGCGCAGTCGCCGATCGCGAAGATGTTGTCGTCGCGCGTCGTCAGCAAACTCGGGTGCACGACGAGCTGGTTGATGCGGTTGGTTTCCAGCCCGCCAATGTCCTTCAGGAAATCCGGCGCCTTCACTCCGGCCGCCCAGATGATCAGCTCGGCCGGCAGCACCCGTCCATCGGCAAGGTGCACGCCACCGGCCTGCACTTCGGCCACCTTGGCGTTGGTGTGGACCTCGACCCCCAGTTCGCGCAGCAGCCCCTCGGTGGCTTTGGACAGCCGCTCCGGCAGGGCAGGCAGCACCCGCGGCGCGGCTTCGATGACGGTGACCGTGATGTCTTTGTCGGCATCGACCCGGTCAAGCCCGTAAGCCACCATCTCGCGCGTGGTGCGGTGCAGTTCGGCCGCCAGCTCCACGCCGGTGGCGCCGGCGCCGATGATCGCCACGTTCAACTGCTCGGGCCGCAGCGGCGTGGTCTGCGCATGGGCGCGAATGCAGGCATTCACCACGCGGGCATGGAAGCGCCTGGCGTCGGCCGGCGTCTCCAGCTTCATCGCGTGCTCGGCCACGCCCGGGGTGCCGAAGTCGTTGCTCTGGCTGCCGATGGCCATCACCAGGGTGTCGTAGCCGACGGCGCGTTGTGGCGTCACCAACTGGCCTTCGTCGTCGATGAAGGGGGCCACATGCACCTCGCGCCGCTCGCGGTCCAGGCCCACCATGGCGCCGACCCGGTAGCGGAAGTGGTGCCAGTGCGACTGCGCCAGGTAACCGACCTCGTGCGCACTCATGTCCATGCTGCCGGCCGCGATCTCGTGCAGCTTGGGCTTCCACACATGGGTGCGGTCGCGGTCGATCAGGGTGATGTCGGCCTGGCCGCGGCGCCCGAGCGTGTCGCCCAGGCGCGTGGCCAGTTCGAGCCCACCCGCACCACCGCCGACGATGACGACACGATGGGTCATGAGGGGCGTTGCAGGTCGTGATCCACGGAGACTTGACCCTACTTCTTTTTCTGCGGCGGCAAGTCGGTGCAAACCCCTTCGAACAGTTCGGCGGTCATGCCGATCGACTCACCCAAGGTCGGGTGCGGGTGGATGGTCTTGCCGATGTCGGCGGGTTCGCAGCCCATCTCGATGGCCAGGCAGACCTCGCTGATCAGGTCGCCCGCATGGGTGCCGACGATACCGCCGCCGATCACGCGGTGGGTGGCTTCGTCGAACAGCAGCTTGGTGAACCCCTCGTCGCGACCGTTGGCGATGGCCCGGCCCGACGCGGCCCACGGGAACACTGCCTTGCCTATCCTGATGCCCTCGGCCTTGCACTGCTCTTCGGTCTTGCCGGCCCAGGCCACCTCGGGGTCGGTGTAGGCCACCGACGGGATCTGGCGCGCGTCGAAGAAGCTCGCTTCGCCGTGCGCGGCTTCAGCCGCCACATGCGCCTCGTGCACCGCCTTGTGCGCCAGCATCGGCTGGCCGACCACGTCGCCGATGGCGAAAATGTGCGCCACGTTGGTGCGCATCTGCTTGTCGACGTTGATGAAGCCGCGCTCGGTCACGGCGACGCCGGCTTTGTCGGCGGCCAGCTTCTTGCCGTTCGGGCTGCGGCCGACCGCCACCAGCACCAGGTCATAGACCTGCGGCTCCTTGGGCGCCTTTTCGCCTTCGAACGAGACCTCGATGCCCGCCTTCGTCGCCTTGGCGCCAACGGTCTTGGTCTTGAGCATCACGTTGTCGAAGCGGTGCGCGTTCATCCTGTCCCACACCTTCACCAGGTCGCGGTCGGCGCCTTGCATCAGGCCGTCGAGCATCTCCACCACGTCGATGCGGGTGCCCAGCGTCGAATAGACGGTGGCCATCTCCAGGCCGATGATGCCGCCGCCAATCACCAGCATGCGCTTGGGGATCGACTTCAGCAGCAGCGCGCCGGTGGAATCGACCACGCGTTCGTCGTCGGGCATGAAGGGCAGCTTCATCGCCTGGCTGCCAACGG
>JANMYQ010000394.1:0-22618 GCA_031382215.1 Methylibium sp. | reverse complement strand
GCCGACCTGCACGCGCTGCGTGACCGTGCCGCGCCCGCCGAAGCCCGGCGCCGCGCTCGCCGCGGCGCCACCGCGCGTGGCGCCACCGGCCGGCACGGCCTGGCCGGGCACGATGAAGACGATCTCCTTCGGGCTGACGTGGGCGAGTTCTGCTTCTTTCATGGTCTTGCCTCCGGCATGCGCGATGGGTCTCGCATCATGGGTGCCGGAGCGTGTGGCTGCAAACCCTAAAACGTAGGACGCGCAGGCCGAAAGTCATCTGGCGCCACGTGGCTCGGCGCGCGCAGTGAACAGGCTCTGCAGCACCTCGCGCCGTTTGGCGCGGCCGGTGGTCGAGGTGTCGAGCCACACGAACCGTCCCGCCGGAGCGCCAGCCGCAGCGGCGCGGGCTGCGGCGCGGTCGGTCTCGCCGTCGGTCAGCACCACCACATGCTGCAGGCGCGCCGCCTGCGCTAGAACGCCCAGTTCGTGCCGGCAGCCTTGGTTGTGGGCCTGGAAGCTGCGCAGGTCCATCAGCACCACGTCACTTCGCTGCATCAGCGCGGCCAGCGCTTGTTGCCAGGTGGTGTCGTGGCAATAACACTCGTTGATGCGGTAACGCCCGTCGGCGTCGGGCGCCAGGTCGAACGCGGCCAGGCGCGCCGCCACGTCGGCCGGGCGGTGGATGAAGCGCTCGGCCAGGCGGCCGTCGATGAAGGTGAAGATGTCGACGGCGTCGAGCGTGCGCTCGACCAGGTCGGTGCCGGCGATCAGCACGGTGTTGCCGGTAAGGCGCCAGCGTTCGATCACATGGTCGAACAGCGCCTGGATGCGTGCGTCGTGCTGGAACACGCGCAGCACCAGCAGGGTGGGTGCGCGCTTTGTCCGGCCAGCGCCCTGGGCAGTGCGCTGGCGCCACAGCAACGCGCCCATCACTACCGGCACCCACAACAGCGGCAACAGCATCACCGCGCCGCCCAGCCCCAGGTCACTGGCGGCCATCAGCGACTTGTCGAGCAGCGAGATGCCCCACACCGCGGTGAACAGCACCATCAGATCGGACAGCCACTTGCGCGTGTACGCGTGGGCCAGCGCGCGGCCCAGGCGCTTGAGCGGCCACCACGCGAGCAGCCAGGGCGCCAGCACGAACAACAGCATGGTCGGGCGCGCACCGAGCAGGCCGGTGAGCGACAGGAACCATTCGGGCGGCCGGGGCAGCAGCAGCGCGATCAGGTCCATGCCGGCCAGCGAGGCCCAGACCAACCCGATCATCGGCAGCAGCAGCCAAGGCGCGATGGCGCGCGTGGTGCCGCCCAGGCAGACGGCCGCGGCCAGCACCGCCGGGCCGAGTTCGACGCCGAGGTAGAGCAAGGTGCCGCGCGGATCGGGCACCTCCGAGCGCCAGTGCACCAGCGCAAAACAGGCCAGCGCCCACAGCAGCAAGACACCGGCCACGCGCCAGCGCGACCAGCGCCACAGCAGGCCCAGGCAGACGATGAGCGGCCACAGTTGCACGAAGCCGAGGGTCAGCAGGCGCGGCACAGAGAAGGCCATGCCGTCCATCACGACATGCAGTTGCAGCGCGGCACTGCTGAGTGCGATCAGCCACGACAGGCCGGTCAAAAAACCCGCCAGGCGCAGGCCGGCACGGCGGTTGTCGGTGACTGTCACGGACGCCGGCTCGGGGTGCGGGGTGGCCATCTCCGGCGGTCCGGGGGCCGCGGCAGCCGCCAGCGGCACAGCCAGCGCCGCGCTCATCGAGCGTCGCATCGCCTGCCGATAGCGCCGCGCCACCCACCACGCGCCGATCAGCGACAGCAGCAGCGCCACCAGGAAGATGAAGAGGAGCTTGCCGGTGCTGTTGTTCATGGCGGGTCCCGGGCTGCCGAGACCAGCGAGCTTGGCACCGATGCCGGTGCCGATCAATCCTGCGAACTGACGACGGTCGCCTTTACACCGTGGCCAGTTCGGGCAGGTGCCGCTCCAGCGTTTCGCGCAGCGCTTCCAGGTTCACCGGCTTGGCGACGATGTCGTCCATGCCGGCGGCGGAGCAGCGCTCCTGCACGTCGAGGATGCTGTCGGCGGTGAGCGCCACCAGCGGGGTTCGGCGCGGGGTGGCCTGCGTGGCTTCCCAGCGGCGGATTTCGCGCGCGGTGGTGTAACCGTCCATGCCCGGCATCTGCAGGTCGAGCAGGATCAGCCCGAAGCCTTGCGGCAGGCGCTGCAGCGCTTCGTGGCCGTCGTCGGCGGTGTACACCTCGCAGCCCATCGCTTCGAGCAGCGCGCGGCCCACTTCCTGGCTGACTTCGTTGCCTTCGACGAGCAGCACACTGGGCACGTCGGCCCGCGTTGCGCCAGACTGCGGTGCGGGCGGCTGCGTGGTGCGCCACGCGGCGGGCTCCAACGCAGCGGCGGTTTCGGCTTCGGCTTCGGCAGCTTGTGTGGCGACGGCCGCATTCACCACCTCGGTGTGCGGCTGGGCGCCCAGCAGCGCCTGCACCAGGTCGTCGCGGCGGCAGGGCAGGTTCAGGACCATGCCGCCGGGTTCGTCGGCCCAGTCGAAGCCCTGCTGCGCGCTGTCGTGCATGGTGACCCAGCGCAGTTGCCCGGCTTCGGCGGCACTGACCTTCAGCGACGCCAGCGCCAGCACATGCGTGAAGGGGTGGCGCTGCTTGGCCAGCACGGTGCGGAACGCGCTGGCGTTGTGCACCGCGTTGACGCGCACCCCGAGCGCCAGCAGCCGGGTGCACAAAGCGCGTGCGCGGCCGGTGTGCGGGTCGGCCACCAGCGCGTGCATGGGCACGCCGCCCGGTTCGGTGGGCAAGGCCTGGCTCAGCACGATGTGGCTCTGCTCCTGCGGCAGCTCGAACCAGAACTTGGCCCCGCGCCCGAGCTGGCTCTGCAGCCCGATCTGGCCGCCCATCAACTGCACCAGCTGGCGGCTGATGGCCAGCCCCAGCCCGGCGCCGCCGTGCTGGCGCGACGCGCCCTGGTCGGCGTGCAGCACCGGCCGGAACAGGCGGGCCTGGTCTTCCGGGCTCAGGCCCACGCCGGTGTCGCGCACCTCGAAGTGAATGCCGGCCGGCGAACTGACGGTGGATGCCACCCACGACACGGTGACCTTGACCTCGCCGCGCTGGGTGAACTTGAGCGCGTTGCCGACCAGGTTGTTCAGCACCTGGCGCAAGCGGCCGGGGTCGCCTTCCATTTCGGCCGGCAGGTTGGGGCCGACCTGGTAGTACAGCACCAGCCCGGCGGCCTCGGCCTGCGGCGTCATCAGCTCGATCACGCCTTCAACCAGAAGCACCGGGTCGAAGCTTTCGTGTGTCACGACCACGTCGTCGGCCTGCAGTTGCGAGTAGTCCAGGATGTCGTTGACGACCTGCAGCAGCGCCGCGCCCGACTCGTGCGCGCGCTGGGCCTGGCGGCGCTGCGCGGCCGACATCGGCGAGCTGCGCAGGTTGTCGGTCATGCCCAGCAGGCCGCCCAGCGGGGTGCGGATCTCGTGCGTCAGGCGCGCCAGGAAATGGGTCTTGATGCGCGCTTCTTCGGCGGCTTCACGGTGCGCCTTTTCAAGGAACGCGGTGTGCACCAGCGTCTCTTCCACCTTGCGTTCGGCGCGCCGCAGCGCGCGCAGCGGCAGCAGGCGCAGTGCCATGAACACCGCCCCGGCCAGCAGTGCGGCCAGCAGCGCCGCCAGGCCGCTGCCCAGCAGGGCCGGGCGCAACGAACGTTCGATCTCGACCTGCCCGATCTCGCGCCCGGCGTCGAACACTGGCAGCCGGGCGGCGGCCGTGGGCTCGTCGAGCGACTGGGCGTTTTCAGCGATCAGCTTGCCCTGGGCGTCGCGAACGCGGCGGCTTTCGGGCGTGCCGTCGCCGGGCCGGCGCGACAGGATCTCGTCGATCCGGTCGGCCTGGAACTGCCACATCTCCGGCGTGTCGTTGATCAACTGCGTGAACAGGCGCGCGTTGGTCTCGGCCACGATGCGCAGTTCGGACTGCACCGCGTGGTAGTGGATCGCAAAGTAGCTCAGCGGCAGCAGCAGCAGGATCGCCAGAGCGACGATGCTTGCGATCCAGGTGATCGTGCGTTCCATGCCAGGCCCTGCTAGCGCGTGATCTTGGTCGAGTGCCCGAGCTGCGCGAGCAGGCCCAGGCCGTCGGGCGACTGGAAGAACTTGATCAGATCCAGCGCCACGCCCTTGGGCTCGCCGAGCGTGACCACGTGCATGCGGTTGACGATGCGGTAGCTGGCGTTCTCGACGTTGGCCACGCTCGGCGCCACGCCGTCCAGCGCCAGCGGCACCAGGGTCTGCGCGCCCGAGCGCAACAGCGCCAGGCTGAACGCGCCCAGTCCGCCGCGCAAGCGCACCACCGCGTCCAAGGCCTCTTGGTCGGTGATCGCGATGACCATGCCGGCGCGCGCGTTGGCGCGCTCCAGCGCGAGTTCCACCAAGGGGCCCATGCTGGCCAGCAGCACGTAGTCGCCGTCGGACTTGGGGCGCAGCACCAGCCGCACCGGCGTGCCGTCGGGCCAGCTGGCACGCGGGTCTTCGATCATCTCGGCCAGCCGCGCGCGCGTGAGGCCTGTCACGCCGGCCATGCCGGTGGCTAGCGCAAAGGGCGTGCGGCCGTACTCCCAGGCCTGCAGGCCGCGCATGCGCTCGTCCACCAGCAGCGGCCGGCTGATCAGCGCCAAATCGAGCGCGCCCTGTTCGACGGCGCGCAGGCTGCCCACGCTGCCCAAGTGCGACACCAAGCGCGCCGGCACGCTGCGCCCGCGCTGCGCAAACACGGCCAGTGCGCTGTTCACGGTGCCCGCCGCAGCCCCCGCCACCCCGATGCGAAGCGCTGTTCCCGCCTCGGCCGCCGCCAAGGCCGGGCCCGACCCGCCCAGCGCGGCCGCACCGCACCCGCCCAGCGCGCGCAGCATGGCGCGGCGGCCCCAGGCCTGGCCGGGGCGGGCAGGTGCAACAGGCGCTGGATTCAGACGGTCTTTCGTGCAGTGGGTGGGCATGGGTGCATCGGAACCTGGCAAAACCAAAGCGGTTCGGCCAGGGTTGCCGCACGGCGGTTCCGAATGTTGCATTCTTTCCGGCCCGGCTCTGCGCAAAGCAGTCGCTGCCGCCAGGAAGGCGATACACCTTTGAGAAATACTACACGGCCTCAGCGTCTTTCCAGCACCACAGGCACCAGTTGCAGGGAACCGCGAATCCGCTCGGCGGCACTGCGCGCTTCGTCGCGGCTGGCATACGGGCCGGCTTGCAGGCGAAACAGTGGGGCGTCGCTGAACACGGCCAGGCGCTCAAGCGGCCAGTCGAGTTCGGCCGCGACGCGGCGCTGGAACTCCTCGGCGCCATCACGCTGACGGAACGCGCCGAGCTGAACCCAGAAGCCGCCGCTGCGCGCCATGTCGGGCAGGGTCGGCAGTTCGGCCGCGTCGGCAACCCGCGGCGCGGCCTCCACCGGCGCGGGCGGAGCTTCGGCCGCCTGCGGTTGCGGTTGCGGTTGCGGTTGCGGTGGCGGTTGCGGTGGCGGTGGCGGTTGCGCTTGGGGTGGCGCTTGCGCCTGCAGTGGCGCCTCTGGCTCGCGGCGCCAGGTGCCGGCGCGGATCGCGTCCGACGTGAGACGCTCCACTTCGACCGGCGCCACGCCACGCAGCAGGTCGAGCTTGAGCGCCGCGGTGTAACTCAAGTCGATGATGCGGCCGGGGTGGAACGGGCCGCGGTCGTTCACGCGCACCACCACCTCGCGCCCGTTGGCCGGGTTGCGCACCCGCGCGTAGCTGGGCAGCGGCATCGTCGGGTGCGCGGCGGTCATCGCATACATGTCGTAGATCTCGCCGCTGGCGGTGGGCCTGCCGTGGAACTTGCGGCCGTACCACGAGGCCAGGCCGCGTTCGGTGAAAGGCCGGTCCTGCGGGAAGGGCACGTAACGTTTGCCCAGCACCTCGTAGGGCTTGTTCGGGCCGCCGCTGCGCAGCGACTCGACGCGCGGTTCGGCATCGGGCACGCGGTCCAGGTCTCTCGGCGGGTTGGCCTCGGGGCCGTCGCGGTCGGGGCGCAGCGTGCCGGTCGGTGGCGACGCACAACCGCCGATCACGAGGGCCGCGGCGAGCAGCGCCGGCGTGAGCCACGACAACTGCGGCAAGCCCCAGGGTCTGCGCTGACTCGACGGCGAAGTCGTGAACATGGCGCGACCTTACACGAGCCGAGAGCCACGCGGCACGCCCCGGCACGCCCCGGCACGCCCCGGCACGCCCCGGCACGCCACTATCATCAACCGCATGCCCGTCACCCTTGCCGGCCAGCTGGTCGTGGCCATTTCGTCGCGCGCGCTGTTCGACTTCGAAGAAGAGAACCAGGTCTTCGAAGCCCATGACGACCGCGCCTACATGCGCCTGCAGCTCGAGCGGCTGGAGCACACGGCCAAGGCCGGCGTGGCGTTTTCGCTCGTCAACAAGCTGCTCGCGTTCAACCAGGAATCACCCCGGGTGGAGGTGGTGATCCTGTCGCGCAACGACCCGGTCTCGGGCATGCGCGTGTTCCGCTCGGCGCAACATTACGGGCTGCCGATCCAGCGTGGCGTGTTCACGCGCGGGCAGTCGCCATGGCGCTACCTGAAGCCGCTGAACGCGAACCTGTTCCTGTCCACCAACGAGGCCGACGTGCGCTCGGCGCTCGAAGCCGGCGTGCCGGCGGCGCGCGTGTACCCGAACTCGGCGCGTGCGTCCAGCGCGCACCCTGGCGAGGTGCGCATCGCCTTCGACGGCGACGCGGTGCTGTTCTCCGACGAAGCCGAACGCGTGTTCCAGCGCGCCGGGCTCGACGCCTTCCAGGCCCACGAGCGCGACCAGGCCGGCACGCCGCTGCCGGCCGGCCCGTTCAAGCCGTTGCTGCTGGCGTTGCAGCGGCTGCAGCAGGAACCGTCGGCGCGCATGCGCATCCGAACGGCGCTCGTCACCGCGCGCAGCGCGCCGGCGCACGAGCGCGCGATCCGCACCTTGATGGACTGGAACATCGAGGTCGACGAGGCGATGTTCCTGGGCGGCCTGCCCAAGGGCGCATTCCTGCGCGAGTTCGAGCCCGACTTTTTCTTCGACGACCAGACCGGCCACATCGAAAACGCCGCCGAGCATGTGCCTTCAGGGCACGTGGCGTCGGGCATCAGCAACGTCGGGTAGGTTCGGGCGCGGGCCGGGGTCCGGACCGACAGGGGCGTCCACCAGGTGCCGCGTGAAGAACGCGGCGGTGCTGCCGTCCACCGCGGGCAACTGGCCGCGGTCGAAGCCGGGCGGGTCGTTCAACATGTCGCCGAGGATGCCGCCCAGCCCCGGCGGCAGCGGCGACAGCAGCGCGCCGTGGCCGCCGTCGGCAAGGTCGGCGACCCGCTCACACGCCTGGCAGGCCTGCAGCACGCGCTCGCTGTGAAAGCGCGGCACCAGCCAGCGGTCCTGGTGCGCCGTCACCAGCCCTAGCGGCACGCGCGGCACCGCCAGCGAGGCGATGTCGACATGCGCCGCGGCGGGCACGGCGGCGACCACGGCGGCGACGCGCGGATCGGCGTGTGCATGCACGGTGGGGTCGCTGAACATCCAGCGGATCGCGCTGCGCGCGAACCACAGGCGCACGCCGTCGAACCAGCTGCCGGTCAGGCGCGTGATCACGCCGACGCAGTACTGGAAGTCGTCCGCCAGGTTCGCATCGCAATGGTCGCGAAAGCCGGTCATGGACCAGCGCGCGCCGGCCATCACCAGCGCAGTGTGACCACCGGCCGACATGCCGTAGACGCCGACCTTGTCAAGGCTCAGCAGCGGCGCGAAGCGCGGGTCGCGGCCGACCGCGTCGATGGTTCGTGACAGCTCGACCGGCCGGCGCGTCAGCGCGCCGTTGTTGTCGCTGTGATCGAGGTAGTTGTCGGCATGGTGCAGCGGCACGGCCACCACGAAGCCGGCTTGCACGAGCCGGCGCGCCAGGTCGGAATGCACCACCGCGTTGCCTCCGGTGCCGTGCGACACGACCACCAGCCGGCCGTTGCCGCGCACCGGCGCACCCTGCTCGGCCACGTCGAGCGTGTACGGACCGCGCTGCACCGGCTTGGCTGTGCTGGACGACGGGTAGAACAGAGTGATCGGCGGCCCGTCCGGCCCGCTCGGCTCGATCTGCGCCAGGCCGACCGATTTGGCGGGTTGGGCCTGGGCCTGCACCGCGCCCATCACCAGCAGCACCGCCAGCGCGCCGCGGCGCCAGGCGGCCAGGACACATGAAGACTTCGAAGTCATGGATCGTTCTCCTTGCCCGGCGGCACCGTGCCTCCGGTGAAGCGCACGATGCCGGTCTGCGCGCGTGGCGTCTCGCCGAAGCCTGCAGGCGTCGGCTTCCGGCTGGCCGATTTCAGGAATCGGCCAGCTTCTTGTCGGCCATCTCTCGGCGGAACTCGCTCGGCGTGAGCCCGGTGGCGGCCTTGAACGCGCGGTTGAACGGGCCGATGGACTGGAAACCGGCCTCCAGCGCGATCGTCAGCACTGGCTGGTCGCGCTGCCCGGGGTCGGCCAGCGCGGCGCGCGCTTCGTCGAGCCGGAAGGCGTTGACGTAGGCGTTGAAGTTGCGGTGCCCGAGGCGCTGGTTGATCACGCGGCGCAGCCTGTATTCGGGCACGGCCAGGCGCGCGGCGAGGCTGGCGACGCTCAGGTCTTCACGCAGGTACGGGCGCTGCTCGGCCATCACCCGCTGCAGCGTGGCAACCAAGCGCTCTTCGGCCGGGTCGGGCGGCGGGGGCAGGCTCGGGGCCGCGGGCTCGGCGGGTGTCGGGCTCTGCGCCGGCACCACCGGCAACGGCACCGCCACGGCGATAGGGAACAGCTCCGAACCACCGATGCGCAGCATGCGCCACGCGGTCGGCAGCACGATCACGAGCAGCAGCAACACGTCGATCGTCGCCACCGCGGCGCTCAGCCGCCCTTGCGGCGAGGCCAGCCGCGCGAGCAGCATCGCCAGCGTGTACACCACGCCGGTCACGACGATGTACATGCGCAGGCGGCGCCGCGCTTCCACCAGGTCGGTGCGCCAATGCGCCGCCGCCGCAATGGCCGCGAGCACCGCGAACAGCAGCGGCACCGCGCGCTGCAGGCCGAACGTCACCGGCGCCACGGCGTGCAACGGCCCCAGCGCGCAGTTGAACCCGCTAAGCAGCGCCACGCCCAGCCACGCGGCGGTGTGGACCGGCCGGAAGGCAAAGTCGTCGTCGAACAGCGCCTGCACGAAGATCCAGAACAGCACCGCGTTGGCCACCGCCACCGCCACCAGCGGCGCTTGCGCCAGCGCCGACAAGCGTGCTTCGAGCATCGGGGTGGCGCCGACCACCTGCACGCACAGCCCCAGACACATCGCCACACCGGCCTGCGCGGCCGGCAGGCGCGGCCGGTCCCGCAGCAGCACGCCGGCCAGCAAGGCCAGCAGCGCCACCAGCATGCCGCGCAGCGCGGCGTCCAGCAGGGTCAGCGGCAGCGCGTCGAGCATGCCGGATTGGCAGTCAAGGCGCGGGCAAAAGCTGCGCCTGCACGGTCTGCGCCGGCACCGCAAACAGCCCGGCGCCGAGGTGGTGCAGGGTGTGCAGATCGGAGTTGTCGGCACGGAACGACCAGCGGCCGTTGGCGAACACGCGCGCATCGGCCTGGGCCGAGACCACCTCGCCGAAGAAACTGTCGTAGGCCTGCTGCGCATGCGGCTCGGGGATCAGCCGGCATTCGAGCCAGCCGACACAACCGGCAATCAGCGGCAGCCCCAGCAACGGGCCGTCGAAGGTCTCGATGCCGTAGCGGGCGAACTTGTCTTCATCGCGGCCCGACACGCTGCCCACCGTGTAGGCCAGGTCGGCCAGCGCGCGGCACGGCAGGTTGAGCGCGAACGTGCCGCTGGCCAGCACCAGATCGCGCGTTAAGGTGCTCTTGTCGATGACCACCGCCACCCGCGGCGGCGTGAACTCGACCGGCATCGACCACGCCGCCGCCATCACGTTGCGGCGCCCGCCGTGTGCGCTGCTGATGAGCACGGTGGGGCCGTGGTTGATCAGTCGATTGGCCTTGGAAAGTTCGACGGGCTGGCGCATGCGGCCAGTGTAGAGGCGCCGCCGCGGGCTGCGTTGCGGCTATCGTCGCGGCCATGAAGTTCGCCATGCCGCTGCTGGGCTTGCTGGTCGGCGCTGCGCTGCTGCTGGCGGCAGTGGCGCTGTTGCAGGACCGGCTGCTGTACTTTCCGGCGCGTGCCACGGTGGCGCAGATGAGTACCGGCCGGCTCGCGGCCTGGCCGTCGCCGCAGGACTTTCGGGGCCTGGTGGCCGAGCCCGCCGGCACTGCGCGTGGCACCGCGGTGATCTTTCACGGCAACGCCGGGCATGCCGGCCACCGCGCGTACTACGCGGACGCGCTGACCGGCCTGGGCCTGCGCGTGATCCTGGCCGAGTACCCCGGTTACGGCCCGCGCGACGGCGTGGTGGGCGAGGCCAGTCTGGTCGCCGATGCCGCGCAGACGCTGGCACTGGCTCACCGCCTGCATGGCGCGCCGCTGCTGGTGGTCGGCGAATCGCTCGGCGCCGGTGTCGCGGCGGCCGCGACGGCACGCACGCGCGAACCCGTGACCGGGCTGCTGCTGATCACGCCGTGGGACCGGCTCGAACACGTGGCTGCGTTCCACTACCCGTGGTTGCCGGTGCGCTGGCTGCTGCGCGACCGTTATGACAGCGCCACCCACCTCGCTGCGTTCAAGGCCCCGGTGCGGGTGGTGGTGGCCGAACGCGACAGCATCGTGCCGGCCCGCTTCGGCGCGGCACTGCACGCCGCGCTGCCCGGGCGCAAGCGGCTCGACGTGCTCGCTGGCGCGGGCCACAACGACTGGCCGCTGCGCGTCGACGAGGCGTGGTGGCGCGGCACCGTGGCGTTCCTGCTCGGCGATGGCGGGTCACCGTGAAGCCCGCACTGCGCCGACCAGGCAGCGGCGGTTCGAGTCCATCGCGCCAGGATGCGCATCCGGTTGCGAAACAATGCGGCCCATGAACGACCCCACTCCCACCGTGCCTCCCAGCAGCCTGGCGCGGGTGCAAACACTGCTGGCCCGCGGCGGCCGTGTGCTGCTCGGCCTCGTCGGCCCACCGGGCGCGGGCAAGTCGACCCTGGCGGCGGCCCTGCAGGGCGCCTTCGCAGATGAATCGCAAGTCGTGCCGATGGACGGTTTCCACCTCGCCAACGTCGAACTTCAGCGCCTGGGCCGCACCGGCCGCAAGGGCGCGCCCGACACCTTCGACGCCGCCGGTTACGCCGCGCTGTTGCAGCGCCTGCGCATACAGCGCGGCGACGAGATCGTCTACGCGCCCGAGTTCCGGCGCGAGCTCGAAGAGCCCGTGGCCGGCTCGATCGCGGTGCTGCCGCAGACGCGGTTGGTCATCGCCGAAGGCAACTACCTGCTGCTCGACGACGGCCCGTGGGCCGGCGTGGCGGCGCTGCTCGACGAGGTCTGGTACGTCGATGTCGACGACAGCCTGCGCACCGAACGCTTGACCCGCCGGCACGAACAATTCGGCCGCAGCCCCCAGGACGCCGAGGACTGGGTGCGCGGCACCGACGAGCCGAACGCGCGGCTCATCGAAGCGACCCGCCCACGCGCGAGCTGGGTGTTCAGCTGGACACAGCGCTGAACGTCGACCAGGCGCCGATCAGAGCGTCGGATAGTCGGTGTAGCCCTTTGCGCCGCCGCCGTAGAACGTCGCCTTGTCGGGCGCGTTCAGCGGCGCGTCTTCACGCAGCCGGCGCACCAGGTCGGGGTTGGCGATGAAGGGTTTGCCGAAGGCCACCAGGTCCGCACCGTCGGCCAGCGCGGCCTGCGCGAGCGACTTGTCGTAGCCGTTGTTGACCATCCAGGCACCCTGCCCGCCCGCCTTCCGGTACGCGGCCTTCAGCGCCGCGTAGTCGAACGGCCGGTCGGCCAGCTCGCGCGGGCCGCCGGTCGCGCCTTCGATCACGTGGATGTAGGCCAGCTTCAGCGGCGCCAACTGGCGCAGCACGTAGTCGAACAACGGCTGCGGGTCGGCGTCGAGCACGTCGTTGGCCGGCGTCACCGGCGACAGCCGGATGCCCACGCGCCCGCCGCCGATGGCACCAACCACCGCCTGCGTCACCTCGACCAACAAGCGCGCGCGGTTCTCGATCGAACCGCCGTACGCGTCGCTGCGCTGGTTGCTGCCGGTCTTCAGGAACTGGTCGATCAGGTAGCCGTTGGCGGCGTGGATCTCGATGCCGTCGAAACCCGCCTCGTTCACCGCCGCGAGCGCGGCGCGGCGGTAGTCGGCCACGATGCCGGGGATTTCGTCCGTCGCCAGCGCACGCGGCGCCGAGGTCTCGACGAAGGTCGGCACGCCGTCCTTGATCAGCACGGTCTTGGTCTTGGCGGTGATCGCCGACGGCGCCACCGGCGCACCGCCGCCCGGTTGCAGCTCGGTATGCGACACCCGCCCGACGTGCCACAACTGCGTAACGATTCGGCCAGCGTCGGCATGCACTGCGTCGGTGATGCGCTTCCACCCGCGCAATTGCTCGGGCGCGTACAGGCCCGGCACGTCGGCATATCCCTGGCCCTGGTGGCTGATGGCGGTGGCTTCGGTGATCAGCAGCCCGGCGCCGGCGCGCTGCCGGTAGTAGGTGACGCCCAGCTCGGTCGGCACGGCGCCCGGGGAGCGGTTGCGAGTGAGGGGGGCGAGCACGATGCGGTTGGCCAGGTGCAGGTCACCGGCGATCAGCGGTTCGAACAGGGAAGTCATTCAGGGGTCCAGACGGGTAGATGAAGCGGGGGGGAGGCAGGATAGGTGCGATCGAGGCACGACGCCGCGGCCGGCGCAGCTGCCCCCACCTGTCATGGGGTCGCACCGCCCCGGCGCACGATCAGCGCACGGGATCAGCGCACGGGATCAGCGCAGAAAGGCAAGCACCGGCACCAGCGAACGCTCCGGCGCCTCTTCATGCGGCAGGTGGCCCACACCGGCGAGCGACACCCGCGTGGCCTGCGGGATCGCCTTCAGGTAGTCGGCCGAGTTGGCGAACGGGATCATCGCGTCCTGCTCGCCCCACAGCAACATGGTCGGCACACGAATGCGCTGCAGCACCGGCACCGGGTCGGCGAGCACCGTTTGTTCCATGCGAGCGAGCAGGGCGTCTCTGCTGCCGGGAGCGCGCATCAGGTCGTGATAGCGCTCGGCGATGGTGTCGGTCAACATCGCCGGGTCGGCATACGCCGGCTCCAGCGACATGCGCAGCAACGCCTTGGGCAACACGTGGCGCATCAGCCGGAACGTCGCCGGCACCTCCGGCGCCTTGCCGTACTCGAAGCCCGGGCTCGCAAAACCGTCGGGCGCCACCAGTACCAGCTTGTCCACGCGATCGGGGTGTTCGGCCGCAAAGCCCCACGCAATGCGCCCGCCGATGGAGTGGCCCACCAAACTCGCGCGCGCCAGGCCCAACTGGTCCATCAGCGCCAGCAGCAGTTGCCGGCTGCGCGCGTCGGTGTAGTCGCCGTTCGGGTCGGGTGGGGACAGGCCACTGCCGGGCAGGTCGAAACGGATCACGCGGTGGGTGCCCGCCAGGCCCTGCGCCCAAGGCTCCCAGGTGTGCAGGCTGGCGCCGAAGCCGTGCAGCAAGATCAGCGCTGGCGCGGCCTTCGGCCCGCTCTCGCGAACGTGAAGGCGCACATGCAGGCGCGTACCGGCCACGCTCACCATGTCGGCGGGCGCGGCGAGGTACAGGCGTTCAAGCTCGGTGCGGTCCTTGTCGGGGGTCCAGAGCCAGAGCGCGAGCACGGCAAGCAGAATGATCATCAGCGCGGTGAGAGCCAGCGGTCGGGTAAGCCATTGCATGAGCGCAGCAGGCTAACACCCCGAACGACAGCGGCGCCCGGGCAGGGGCATGGCCCCGCGTGCCGCTGTCGAGGCAGCGCTCGCCCGCTCGGCCCGACTCACCACTTGACTTCGCCGCGCCCCACATCCATCACCATGCGCGTGGCCAGGTACAGGCGCGGAACCACGTTGGAAACGAGCACGTACTCGTCATCGTTCGAATGCGCTCCATAGCCGCGCAGGCCAAAGCTCTCGAGCACACCGCCCTTGGGGCGCAGGCCGGCAAACGCAGCGTCGGTGCCGCCCCCGGTGGCGCGGTCGCGAATGCTCAGCGGCAGCTTGACCTCGCCCGCCACCAGCACCGCGTGCTGCGCCAATGCACGCGAGGCCGCGTTGGCAACAAAGGCCGGGCGACTGCGGAAGAAGCTGAGTTCGATCTTGGTATCGGGGATGAGTTTTTCCTCGACGGACTTCTTCAGCGCCGCCTCCATCAAATCAAGGTCCTCGTTGGTCAGCGACCGCACATCGGCAACGGCCGTCGCCTCGGCCGGAATGACGTTGCGCGAGCCGCCTGCGTTGGCCACCGTCCAGTGAATCTGCAAGCCCTTGTCCGGGTCGCCGAACTGCCGGCTCTTCAACATCTGGTGCGCCAGCTCATACAGCGCGTTGCGGCCCAGATGGGGAGCGGCGCCGGCATGGCTGGCCTTGCCCGTGACCTTCATCTCCACGATGGCGATGCTGCTCGTGGCCAGCCGCACCATGTCACTGCCCGCGGCAGCGGCATTGCCGCCGCCTTCGAACGAGAGCACCGCGTCGTACTCGCTGCCCATCTGGGTGATCAACGCGCTGGACCCGGGGGACCCGACCTCTTCGTCGCCGTTGATCAGCACGCCCAGCTCCGCATAGTCGTTAAAGCCGGCGCGAGCCAGCAGATCGACCAGGTGAAGAATCAAGGCCACGCCCTGCTTGTCATCGGCAATGCCCAGGCCGTAAGCACGGTCGCCATCGATGCGGAACGGCTGCTTTGCGGCCATGCCCTTGGCGTAAACAGTATCCATGTGGGCGATGAGCAAGACCTTCTTGCTCCCGCGGCCGCTGCGCGTGGCGTAGACCGTGGGCCCGAGCAACGCTCCCTTGAGCAACGGATGGAAGTCTGGCGCCTTGGACTCCCTCAGCTGCACCTGCATGCCAGCGCTGCGCAGGCGGTTTGCCAGATGGTCCGCGAGCTTGCCCAGGCCTTCGAGGTCGCGGCTGCCCGACTCCATGCCGACCAAAGCCTTCAGGGTCTCCAGGTACGCAGGCAACTCTGCCTCGACGCGAGCGCGCAGGGCCTCGTCAGCTGCGCGCGAGGCTGGGGCTGCCATCGGAGCGGGCGCCGGTGCCGTTGCGGCCACGGGCACGGTTGCAGTCGAAGACGCACTCAGGGGTGGAGCTGCGGTGGTGCAAGCACCAAGCAGCAAGCCAACCAGGGTGGAGACAGCAAGCGATCGCGCGGGGGTGACGCGGTTGGAGAACATGGCGTTTGGGCCTCGTGTGGGGGTGGAGCGGCCAGACGTGGAATCACTTCCCTGCAAGCTCTGAGTCCGCATGCGGGAACTTTAAATCCTTGCCTTTGGAAGGCGCATGCCGATTTCCCGGGGCACCCTGGCCGGGACGGATCGCGCTCGAGAGCAAGACGCCCTCGCCCGGTCGCGACAAGCCAATCGACTCAATTCACCCGCGGTGCACGTGCTGCCGCAACGCCTCCAGGTCGAGCACCCGCAAGCCGCCGTACTCGATGCGGATCAACCCCAATTCCTGCAACGCGTGCAGCGCCTCGTTGACACGCTGGCGCGATAAGCCCACCAGGTAACCCAGCTCCTGCTGCGTGATGCGCAGCAGGCTGCCCACACCCGGGTACAGCAGCGGGTGGAACAGCGCTGCCAGGCTGCGCGCGACCCGCGCGTCGGGGTCGTTCATGCGGTCGATCTCGCGCGCGCCGATGAACTGGCCGAGCCGCTCGTTGAGCTGCCGCATCACGAAGCGGTTGAACGGGATGCTGCGGTCCAGCAGCCAGTGGAAGGTGGCCAGGCTCAGGCCCGCCACGCGGCTCTTGCGCAGCGCCTGGATGTTGTAGCGGTACGCCTCGCGCTTGATGCAGGTGCCTTCGCCGAACCAGCCGCCGGGCGGCACGCCGGTGAAGGTGATCGGGATACCCATCGCGGTGTCATTGCTCATCTTCAGCAGCCCGTCGATCACGCCGAACCAATAGGTCGCCGGCCGGCCCACGCGGCACAGCAGTTCTCCGGGCTCGACCTGCACGGCCTTCAGGTCGGCCACGGCGCGCTCGCGCTCGTCGTGCTGCAGCGCGATGAGCCAGGGGATGTCGGCCAGCTCGGCGGCGTCGAGCGCACGCGCCCGTTCGAGCAGAGGCGCGGCAGCAGGGGCACTGGGCGGTGGCATGGCGGTGCGCTCAGGGAAAACGCTGGGAGAGGAGACCCGAGGATTGTCGTCATAACGACAACCCAGCGTCAAACCTGTCCTTACAGTTCATCCGCTGAACCGAGCCGTTCAGTCATGGAGCCGCCTTGCAGACCACCTTCCCCCGCCTGATGCTCGAGCATGCTGCGCAGCGCCCGCAGGCTGCGGCCTTGCGCGAGAAGGAATACGGCATTTGGCAGAGCCTGAGCTGGTCGGCGCTGGCTCAAATGGTGACCGAGCTGGCCTGCGGGCTGGCGCAGGCGGGCTTGAAGCGCGGCGACCACATCGTCGTGGTCGGCGACAACCGGCCGCGCCTGTACGCCACGATGCTGGCAGCGCAAAGCCTGGGCGCCATTCCGGTGCCGCTGTACCAGGACGCGGCCGGCGCCGAATTCGTTTTCCCGATCAACAACGCCGGCGTCGCGTTTGCGGTGGTCGAAGATCAGGAGCAGGTCGACAAGGTGCTGGAGCTGCGCACGCCTTGCCCGCAACTGGCGCACATCTGGTACGACGACCCGCGCGGCCTGCGCCACTACGACGAACCGGGCCTGGCTTCGCTCGATGCGCTGATCGAAGCGGGCCGCGCCGAACACGCGCGCCAGCCGGCGTTCTTCCAGGCCGAAGTGGACAAAGGCCGGCCCGACGACGTGTCGTCGATGTTCTTCACCTCTGGCACCACCGGCAACCCCAAGGGCGTGGTGCACACCCACAATTCCCTGATTGACCGCGCCCGGGCCGGTGCCGACTTCGACAAGCTGCTGCCCAGCGACGAAGTGCTGGCCTACATGCCACCGGCCTGGGTCGGCCAGAACATCTTTTCCTACGCTCAGTGGCTGGTGTGCGGCTACGTGGTGAACTGCCCCGAGTCGGGCAGCACCGTGATGATCGACCTGAAGGAGATCGGGCCGACCTACTACTTCGCGCCGCCGCGCGTGTTCGAGGCGCTGCTGACGAGCGTGATGATCCGCATGGAAGACGCCGGCGCGCTCAAGAAGGGGCTATTCCACCACTTCATGGCGCTGGCGCGGCGCGTCGGGCCGGCGCTGATGGACGGCAAAGGGAAGGTCGGCAATCCGGTGTCGGCCTTCGACAGGCTGCACTATGCGCTCGGCAACCTGTGCATCTACGGCCCGCTGCGCAACACGCTGGGCTTCTCGCGGGTGCGCGTGGCGTACACCGCGGGCGAGGCCATCGGCCCCGACCTGTTCACCTTCTACCGCTCGATCGGCATCAACCTGAAGCAGCTCTACGGCTCGACCGAGACCGCTGTGTTCGTGTGCCTGCAGCCCGACCATGAAGCGCGCGCCGACACCGTGGGCGTGCCGATTGCCGGCGTGCAGATCAAGCTGACCGACAGCGGCGAGATCCTCGTCAAGTCGCCCGGCCTGCTGAAGGAGTACTACAAGAACCCCGCAGCCACCGCCGAGGTGCTGACGGCCGACGGCTGGTACCACACCGGCGACGCCGGCTTCCTCGACGCCGGCGGGCACCGGAAGATCATCGACCGCGCCCAAGACGTGGGGCGGATGCAGGGGGGCGCGTTCGACGGTGCGATGTTCGCGCCCAAGTACGTCGAGAACAAGCTCAAGTTCTTCCCGTACATCAAGGAGGCGGTGGCCTTCGGCGACAAGCGCGAGAAGGTCTGCGCCTTCATCAACATCGACATGGAAGCGGTGGGCAACTGGGCCGAAAAGCGCAACCTGCCCTACGGCGGTTACGCCGACCTGGCACAGAAGGCCGAGGTCTACGAACTGCTGCGCGATTGCGTCGAGAAGGTCAACGCCGACCTGGCGCAAGACCAGATGCTGGCCGGTAGCCAGATCAGCCGCTTCCTGGTGTTGCACAAGGAGCTCGACGCCGACGACGGCGAACTCACGCGCACCCGCAAGGTCAAGCGCGGCACCATCGGCGAGCGCTACCAGGTGCTGGTGGACGCGCTCTACGGCGGCAAGGCGAACCAGTTCATCGAGACCGCGGTGAAGTTCGAGGACGGGCGCAGCGGCGTGGTATCGGCCGACCTGAAGATCATGGATGCGAAGACTTTTCCTTCGATGAAGAAGGCAGCTTAAGTTCATGAGCCACCCTGCTCATCTCAAGTTCCTCAAGCGCTCTCAGGGAGGCGACGGTCGGGCGGCAAAGGCGCACGCGGGCAGGCGTCAGCGCTTCGCTTCGGCGGTCGGCGGGGTACCACCGACTGCGCTGCGGTGCTCGGTCATGCGGCCCGTCGCCGAACTCACTCCGCTTGCTTCGCCGCGCTACGTTCAGACAGGCGGCGACAAGTCAGTCCACGAGCGCGCTGCGCGCGGGGCCGCATGCCCTGCGCTCCTCGCCGCCGAAGAGGCGCGCTGCCACCTGCCCGCGCGCGCCTTTGCGGCAACGTTTGTGGTGCTCGGAGGAACAGCCAATGCGGTAGCGGTGCGCGAGCGCGCTCTTGCTTTTCGCGGCGTCTTCCCAACGGTGGCAGCGCGGCAGGCGGTATTTGTTGGCAGGGGCGATTTCTGGGGCTTTGATCCGCGCAGCCCTGAGGTCGGGCGCGCTTGCGCGCTTCAAGAACTGACTCGCCGCGGCTGTTTGAGCGGAATGAGCAAAGCGAATGAAGCGAGTTCGGCGGCGCCGACCTCATGCCGAGCACCGCAGCGCAGTCGGTGTACCCGCCGACCGACCCAGCATGAGCCCCTGCCAAATACCGCCTGCCGCGCCGAGCAAACGCTTCGCAAGAGCGGCATTGCAACCGACACGAAGAAGAATCACTGATGGCCTCGCGACAAATCGGCGACGTCATCCTCGACGTGCAGAACATCAGCCTCGCTTTCGGCGGCGTGAAGGCGCTCAGCGACATCAGCTTCAACGTGCGAGAGCACGAGGTGCGCGCCATCATCGGGCCGAACGGCGCGGGCAAGAGTTCGATGTTGAACTGCATCAACGGTGTGTACCAGCCGCAGCAGGGCTCGATCATGTTCCGCGGCCAGACCTTCAAGCACATGAACTCGCGCCAGGTGGCCGAGATGGGCGTGGCGCGCACCTTCCAGAACCTGGCGCTGTTCAAGGGCATGAGCGTGCTCGACAACATCATGACCGGGCGCAACCTGAAGATGAAGACCAACCTCTTCCAACAGGCCATCCACTTCGGCGCGGCGGCGCGCGAAGAGGTGGAGCAGCGCCGCTATGTGGAGAAGATCATCGACTTCCTCGAGATCCAGCCCTACCGCAAGACGCCGGTGGGCAAGATGCCGTATGGCCTGCAAAAGCGCGTGGACCTGGGCCGCGCCCTGGCGATGGACCCGCAGGTGCTGCTGCTGGACGAGCCGATGGCCGGCATGAACGTGGAAGAGAAGCAGGACATGAGCCGCTTCATCCTCGATGTGAACGACGAGTTCGGCACCACCATCGTGCTGATCGAGCACGACATGAGCGTGGTGATGGACATCAGCGACCGCGTGGTGGTGCTCGACTACGGCAAGAAGATCGGCGACGGCACGCCCGCCGAGGTGCGCGCCAATCCGGACGTGATCAGCGCCTACCTCGGCACGTCGCATTGAATACCGTTCACTGAACCGCAGTCACTGAGTCAGCACATGGGCTACTTCCTAGAAGCACTGATCGGCGGCCTGATGTCGGGCATGCTCTACGGCCTGGTGGCGCTCGGCTTCGTGCTGATCTTCAAGGCCAGCGGCGTGTTCAACTTCGCGCAGGGCGCGATGGTGTTGTTCGCGGCGCTGGCGATGGCGCGCTTCTCGGAGTGGATCCCCAAGCTGGCCGGCATCGACAGCAAACTGCTCGGCAACCTGCTGGCCTTCGTGGCGGCGATGGCGGTGATGGTCCTGGCAGCCTGGCTGATCGAAAAGCTCGTGCTGGGCAAGCTCGTGAACCAGGAAGGCATCACCTTGCTGATGGCCACCTTGGGCATCACCTACTTCCTCGACGGTTTCGGCCAGACGATCTTCGGTAGCGACATCTACAAGATCGACATCGGCCTGCCCAAGGACCCGATGTTCCTGATGGAAAGCACCTTCCCAGGCGGCGTGCTGGTCAACAAGGAAGACCTGTACGCGGCCGTCATCGCCGCGGCGCTGGTGGTCGTGCTGTCGCTGTTCTTCCAGTACACCAGCACCGGCCGCGCGCTGCGCGCGGTGGCCGATGACCACCAGGCCGCGCAGTCGATCGGCATCCCGCTGTCGCGCGTGTGGGTCATCGTCTGGAGCGTGGCCGGCTTCGTGGCGCTGGTGGCCGGCATCATCTGGGGCAGCAAGCTGGGGGTGCAGTTTTCGCTCTCGACGCTGGCGCTGAAGGCGTTGCCGGTGGTCATTCTCGGCGGGCTCACGTCGGTGCCCGGCGCGATCATCGGCGGGCTGCTGCTGGGCGTGGGCGAAAAGCTTTCCGAGGTGTTCATCGGCCCGATGGTGGGCGGCGGCATCGAGATCTGGTTCGGCTACGTGCTGGTGTTGTTCGTTCTGCTGGTTCGGCCACAAGGGCTGTTCGGCGAGAAGATCATCGACCGCGTTTGAGCATTCAAAGGACACCTTCCCATGCTCTACCGCGAAAACGGCCAGTTCAAGACCAGCTACCCGGCCGACCAGCAGATCTTCCCGATCGCGCAGGACCGGGTGGTGATCCTGGCGTTCATCGCCTTCGCTTTCGTGGCCGTGCCCTTCCTGGCGCCCGAGTACCTGTTCCGCGCGATCCTGATCCCGTTCCTGATCCTGTCACTGGCCGCGCTGGGCCTGAACATCCTGGTCGGTTACTGCGGCCAGATCTCGCTCGGCACCGGCGGCTTCATGGCGGTGGGTGCGTACGCGGCGTACAACTTCTTCGTGCGCATCGACGGCATGCCGGCGGTCGCGGCGATCCTGCTCGGCGGCGTGTGCGCCACGGTGGTGGGCGTGCTGTTCGGCATTCCGTCGCTTCGCATCAAGGGCCTGTACCTGGCGGTGGCCACGCTGGCGGCGCAGTTCTTCACCGACTGGGCCTTCCTGCGCATCAAGTGGTTCACCAACAACTCGTCGTCGGGCTCGGTCAACGTGTCGGGCCTGAACGTGTTCGGCTGGACGGTCGACTCACCCGCAGACAAATACCTGTTCTGCCTCGGCTTCCTGGTGCTGTTCGCGCTGGTGGCCAAGAACCTGGTGCGCGGCCACATCGGCCGCGAGTGGATGGCGATGCGCGACATGGACGTGGCTGCCGCCGTCATCGGCATCCGGCCGGTCTACGCCAAGCTCACCGCGTTTGCCGTCAGTTCGTTCTTCGTCGGCGTGGCCGGCGCGCTGTGGGGCTTCGTGCACCTGGGCTCATGGGAGCCGGCGGCGTTCAACATCGACCGGTCGTTCCAGTTGCTGTTCATGGTCATCATCGGCGGGCTCGGTTCGATCATGGGCAGCTTCTTTGGCGCGGCCTTCATCGTGGTGCTGCCGATCGTGCTGGACAACCTGACCGTGGCGCTGGGCTTCGACACCGCACTGGCCGCGCACCTGACCTTCATGGTGTTCGGCGTGCTGATCGTGTTTTTCCTGATCGTCGAGCCGCACGGGCTGGCTCGGCTGTGGTCCATCGCCAAAGAAAAGCTGCGCCTGTGGCCGTTCCCGCACTGAGCCGCAGGCGACTCTTGACAGCCCGCAGGCGACTCTTGAGCAGCCCGCGGGTGGCCCTGGATCTGCCCGCTGGCGTAAACCACTACGAAACTTTGCCGAGCCGGAACGTTCTCTACATCACGTCTTTCACACGTCGTTCACCACGCACTGTCGAGTGCATCTTTCACCTTTGGAGGCACCCATGAAACTGAAGTCCCTTGCGCTGGCCACCGCTTTCGTGGCCACCGGCATGAGCAGCCTGCTGACCGCTCCGGCCGCGTTCGCGCAGGCCAAGGAGCAGTTCTTCCCCGCGCTCGTGTACCGCACCGGCGCTTACGCGCCCAATGGCGTGCCGTTCGCCAACGGCTATGTCGACTACCTGAAGTACGTCAATGCCAAGGGCGGCATCAACGGCGTGAAGGTCAGCTTCGAAGAGTGCGAGACCGGCTACGCCACCGACAAGGGCGTGGAGTGCTACGAGCGCCTGAAGGGCAAGAACGGCGGCGCCACGGTGTTCCAGCCGCTGTCCACCGGCATCACCTTCGCGCTGACCGAGAAGGCGCCGGGCGACAAGATCCCGCTCATCACCGCCGGCTACGGGCGCAGCGAAAGCACCGACGGCATGGTGTTCAAGTGGAACTTCCCGCTCACCGGCACCTACTGGGACGCCGCCGACGTTCTGGTCCAGCACATCGCCAAGAAAGAAGGCGGGATGGACAAGCTCAAGGGCAAGAAGAT
>JANMYQ010000288.1:0-28129 GCA_031382215.1 Methylibium sp. | reverse complement strand
CCGCTTGCGCCGTTTCGCACGTGAAGGCTCGGAAGAGGAACTCGACCTCGACGACACGATCCGCAGTACCGCCGCGAACGCCGGCTGGCTCGACATCAAGATGGTGCCCGAGCGCCACAACAAGGTGAAGGTGCTGCTGCTGATGGACGTGGGCGGCACGATGGACGAGCACATCCACCGGGTCGAAGAGATCTTCAGTGCGGCGAAGTCGGAGTTCAAGCACCTGGAGTTCTATTACTTCCACAACTGCGTGTACGACTTCATGTGGAAGAACAACCGGCGCCGCTACAGCGAGAAGTTCCCGACCTGGGACATCATCCGCAAGTACAACAAGGACTACAAACTGATCTTCGTCGGCGATGCGACGATGAGCCCGTACGAGATCCTGCAGCCCGGCGGCAGCGTCGAATACAACAACGAAGAGGCGGGCGCCGAATGGCTGCAGCGCCTGACCAACGCGTTCCCCAAGTTCGCCTGGATCAACCCCGAGCCGCAGGGCGTGTGGGGCTATCGGCAGAGCATTGCGGTGGTCCAGCAGCTGATGAACCAGCGCATGTTCCCACTCACGCTTCAGGGGCTGGAAGGAGCCATGCGGCTGCTCGGCAAATGACGCTTTGCAGAGCCACGACGCCACTCGTGCTGGTGGTGGCACTCGGTCTGGCGGGGTGTGCGAACCTGGTTTTCCTCGCGCCGAAACCTGTCACCGCGCCGGCTGCCGGCGCTTCTGGTGCCGAGGCAGCAACCAACCCCGACCGTGCGGTCTACGAGATCGACATCGCGGCGCCGGAAGACGTGCAGCCGCTGCTGAAGAACTACCTCGACCTGTCGCGCTTCCAGAACGCACCGGCCACCGAGGGCATCAACACTGCCGAACTCGACCGGCTGGTGGCCGCCGCGCCGACGCAGGCGCGCACCTTGCTCGAAACCGAAGGCTACTTCGACGCCAAGGTCGTGGTCACGCGCAGCGTCGGCGCCAAGGGCCTGCCGCTGTTGCACGTGCAGGTCGACGTCGGCCCGCGCACCCTGGTGAATGAGCTGACGCTGCAGGCCGATGGCGCGCTGCAAAGTGCCGCCGCAGCCGGCACGCCGCAAGCGATAGAGCAGCTTGCCGCGCTGCGACGCCAGTGGCCGCTGCAGCCCGGCCAGCCGTTTCGCCAAGCGGCCTGGAGCAACGCGAAAAACACGACCATCGCCAACCTGCGCGCCGAGGGTTACCCGGCCGCCGACTGGAAAAACACCGACGCGCAGGTCGATGCACCGGCCCACACCGCGCAGTTGAACCTGGTGGTCGACAGCGGGCCGCTGTTCCGCATGGGCGCGCTGAAGATCGAAGGCCTGGAGCGCCACGAAGAGGCCATCGTGCGCCGGCTCGCCACCTTCAACCCGGGCGCGCCGCACAGCGAGAGGCTGCTGCTCGACTACCAGGAACGGCTCCAGAAGCTCGGCCTGTTCGAAGGCGCCAGCGTCGAGATCGACCCCGACCCCGCCAAGGCCGACACCGCCGAGGTGCGCGTGCGCGTGAAGGAGTTGCCGCTGCAGCAGGCCACCATCGGCGTGGGTTACAGCGCCAACACAGGGCCGCGCCTGACCCTGGAGCACACGGCGCGCCGCGTGTTCGACCTGCCGTGGATCGCGAAGAACAAGTTCGAACTCGGCCCGGAGCTGCAGTTGTGGCAGGGCGACCTGATATCGCACCCGCTCGACGGCCTGTACCGCAACCTGCTGGGCGGCACGCTGGAGCGGCTGGAAGCGGCCGACGAACGCCGCACCTCGTGGAGCGCGCGCATCGGGCGCACGCAAGACACAACGCGCATCGAGCGGCTCTACTACCTGGAGTACGTGCACACGCGGCTCGACACGGCGGCGGGCGACAGCAACAACGAAGCGCTGTCGTACAACTACCACTGGGTCTACCGAGATGTGGACAGCGTGCTGCTGCCCACCCAGGGCGCCACCTATTCGGCCCAGGGCGCGGTCGGTTACGCGCGCAGCAACACCCAAGAGAACGGCCCCTTCACGCGCGCCTACGGCCGCGCCACCTGGTACCAGCCGCTGGGTGCGTCGTGGTACGCCACGGTGCGTGCCGAAGCCGGCCAGGTGTTCGTGGCCGACAACATCGGCGTGCCCGACCCGCTGCTGTTCCGCGCCGGCGGCGACGAATCGGTGCGCGGTTACGCCTACCGCACGCTCGGCCCCACTGTGAACGGCGCCATCACCAGCGGGCGCGTGCTGTTCACCGGCAGCGCCGAAATCGCGCGGCCGATCTCGGCGCGCCGGCCGGCGTTCTGGTGGGCGGTGTTCGTCGACGCCGGCAATGCCGCATTCGAGTGGAAAGACCTGAGCCCGGCGTTCGGTTATGGCGTCGGTTTGCGCTGGCGCAGCCCGGTCGGGCCCTTGCGGCTGGACCTGGCCTATGGGCAGGAAGTGCGCAAGTTCCGGGCTCACCTGAGCGTGGGCATCGCGTTCTGACGACGCCATGGTCACGCCCGACTCCACCCCTGCGGCGGCCCCGGAGCCGCCATTGGCGCCACCGCCACCCGCTGCACAACAGCAATCAGGGCGACGGCGACGGCGCGGCTGGCTCGCGGCGCTCGTCGGCCTGGGGGTGCTGGTGGCGCTGGTGGGTGCGGGTCTGTACTCGCTCTGGTGGGCGGCGTTCAGCGAGCCCGGCAGTGCCTGGCTGCTGTCCAAGGTGCCGGGGCTGGTGATCGTCCAGCCCAAGGGTGCCTTGGGCCGCGACTTCGAAGCCGAACGCCTTGAGTTGGCCTTGCCCGGCGGCGACAAGCTGGTGCTGAGCGCGGTGGGCTGGCGCGGCCTGAACGTGAGCCGGTTCGGCAACGCCAGCCCTTGGCTGCGGATCGTGATCGATGAGTTGTATGCGCAGCGCGTCGATCTCGTGTCGGTGCCCAAGGCAAAAACGGAGCCGCTGCAGCCGCCCGCGTCGCTGCGGCTGCCGTTCGAGCTGGAAGTCAAGTCGCTCAAGGTCGGCGAGCTGCATGCCGGCGCGCTCGGCGCGCAGCCCATGCGCGAACTGCGCGCTGCCATGCACCTGGGCGCCGAGGGCGGCGCGCTGCACCGCGTGGACGCGCTGAGCCTGGCGTGGAGTCGCCTGCACCTGGCCGGTTCGGCGCGCATCGGCGCCGATGCCGCGATGCCGGTGGACGCCAGCCTCGGCTTGGCCCACGAGGCCGGCGACACGCTCGCCATGTGGAGCAGCCAGATCCGGCTGGCCGGCCCGCTGCAGGCGCCGCTGCTGCAGGCCACGCTGCGCACGCTGCCGGCCGCGCCGGCCATCGCGCAGGGAGCAGCAGCAAGCGCCGCGAACGCCAAAGCATCGGCGCCTGAAACGCCACGTCCGCAATCGCTGGCCCTGCGCGCCACGTTGAAGCCCTTCGAAAGCTGGCCGCTGGGCGACCTGCTGGCGCGCACCGAAGCGCTGGATCTGTCGGCCTTTCACGCTGCGGCGCCGGCCACCGCACTGAGCGGCGAGGCGGTGGTGGTGAGCCGGGCGCTCGACCAGCCGATCACCGTCAATCTCAATCTGAACAACGAGAAGGCCGGGCGCTGGAACGAGGGCAAGCTGCCGGTTCGCAGCGTGACCGTCGAATTGCAGGGCCGCGCCGACGACCCGAGCACGCTGGACCTGCGCCGCCTCGACGCCGAACTCGGCACGCTGCAGCAGGCGGCCGGCAACGTGCAGGGCCAGGGCCGCTGGACACCCGAGCGCTGGAACGTCGATGCCGCGCTCAAGTCAGTGCAACCCTCGCTGCTGGACGCGCGCGCCTCGGCCATGCAGTTCAGCGGCCCGGTCAGCGCCACCGGCAGCGGTTTTGCAGCGGCCGGCGCCGATGCCGCGACCGTGAACCTGAAGGCCGACCTGGCCGGCCAGCTGAGTGGTGCCGTGCTCGGCACGCAGCTCAAGCGCGAGCAGGTGCGCAGCGTGCAGCTCAAGGTGGATGCGCTGCTCAATCCGCTCCAGATCGAGCTGCGCAACCTGCAGGCGCAGACCGGCGGCGCGCGCGCCGTGCTGGCGGGCAAGCTCACGCGGGACAGGCGCGAGGCCCCGTGGCATGCCGTCGCCAAAGCGTCGCTGGTCGACTTCGACCCGTCGCCGTGGTGGCCGGGGCGCGAAGACTCGCCCTGGCGCAAGGGCCCGCACCGCCTGAACGCCAAGGTCGACGTCGACCTGACCGTGCCGCAAGCAGCCGGCGCGCGCACGGCAAGCGAGCAGCTCGCGGCGCTGCGCGGCCAGGCCGGCCTGAACCTGGCCGACAGCGTGCTCTCCGGTGTGCCCTTGAGCGGCGAAGTAAAACTCAACGCCACCGACGGCGCGCTCACCGTGCCGGTGCTCAAGCTCGACGTCGCCGGCAACCGCCTGAGTGCCGACGGCCGTTGGGTGACCACCCCCGGCGGCGCCGCCGGTGACCGTTGGGACCTGACCCTGGCCGCACCGGCGTTGGCCCGGCTGGCACCGCTGTGGCAACTGCTGCAGCCGGCCGGCGCCGACGGTCGCCTGTTCGGCAGCTTGAGTGCCAGCGCGCGAGTGACCGGCCGCTGGCCCGACATGGCCACGCGGGGCGAGCTCGACGCCACCACGCTGCGCGCGGGCGTGCTGAGCCTGCAGACCGCACAAGCGCGCTGGCAACTCGGCAGCTCGCTCGATGCGGCAGTCGAAGCGCAAGCGAGCCTGAGCAAACTCTCCTGGGGCGAACCGTCGATCGAGTCGGTGCAGTTGCAGCTCAAGGGCACCGGCCGCGCGCACAGCCTGGACCTGCGCGCCGAGTCGCGCGCGCTGCCGCCGCAGTGGACCCAGGCGCTGCAGACGGCGCAGGCGCTGAACGCACCGGCCGGGCCCGCCGCCGCGGCCTCGGCGGCGTCGATGCCCTCGACGCCTGCACCGACCGCGCCGCCCGCATCGCCCGCACCGACCACGCCGACCACGCCGTCAAGCGCTGCGCCCGGCGCCGCACCGCCCAACGCCAGCCGCAGCGTCGCGCTGCTGCAGGCCCAGGGCGGCCTGCAGGCGGCGCAAGGCGACACCGCGAGCGGCTGGCGCGGCAGCCTGAACCGGCTCGAATGGCTGGACAGTGCCGCCAACGCCGCGCCGTGGCTGCGCGCGCGCGACATCAAGCTCGACCTGCAATGGGCCGGCGGCCCGACGCGCGTGAGCGCGCAGCCTGGCCGGGTCGAGCTGCTGGGCGGCGCGCTGCGCTGGAGCCGGCTCAACTGGCAGGCAGCCGAGGGCAATGCGGCCGGGCAGATCGACGTGCAGGCCGACGTCGAGCCGCTGCGCGTGGCGCCGCTGCTGGCGCGCGCACAACCCAACTTCGGCTGGGGCGGCGACCTGCAACTGGCCGGGCGCATCAACCTGCGCAGCGCGCCCAGCTTCACGGCCGACGTGGTGATCGAGCGCCAGAGCGGCGACCTGACGGTGACCGACGAGGTCGGCACCCAGGCGCTCGGGCTGAGCGACCTGCGCGTGGCGCTGGACGCGAAGGACGGCGTGTGGAGCTTCACCCAGGGCCTGGCCGGCAAGACGCTCGGGGTGGGCGCCGGCGCCGTGGTGGCGCGAACCACGCCGCAAGCGCTGTGGCCGGCCGCCGACACGCCGATCCAGGGTGTGCTGGAACTGCAGGTGGCCAACCTGGGCACCTGGGGCCCGTGGGTGCCCGCCGGCTGGCGACTGGGCGGCGAACTGCGCACCAGCGCGACCATCGGCGGGCGCTTCGGCGCGCCCGAGTACACCGGCGAAATCCGCGCCAAAGACCTGAGCGTGCGCAACTTCCTCGAAGGCGTGAACGTGAGCGACGGCGACGTGCTGATCGGCCTGCAAGCCACCAGCGCACGCATCGAGCGTTTCAAGCTGCGCGGCGGCGCCGGCAGCCTGCAGGTCGAAGGAACGGCCAGCCTGGGCGCCGCACCGAAGGCGCAACTGAAGTTGGTGGCCGAGCAGTTCCAGTTGCTCGGCCGGGTTGACCGGCGCGTGGTCACCAGCGGCCAGGCGCAGTTGCTGCTCGACCGCGAGAACCTGGCGCTGGACGGCAAGTTCGGCATCGACGAAGCGCTGATCGACTTCAGCCGCAGCGACGCGCCGAGCCTGGGCGACGACGTGCGGGTCAGGCGCGCCAAACCTTCCGACGACCCCAAGGTGGCCGCTGCCGCCATCGCCAAAGGCCCGGCCGCGCCGGCGCCGACGCGCAAGGTGGCGCTGGACCTGAGAGTGGCACTGGGCGAAAAACTGCGCCTGCGCGGCCGCGGCCTGGACACCTTGCTCAAGGGCGACCTGCACCTCACATCACCAAGTGGTCGCCTCGCCGTCAACGGCAGCGTGAACGCGGCTGACGGCACCTACGAGGCCTATGGCCAGAAGCTCGCAATCGACCGCGGCAGCATCACCTTCAACGGCCCGCTGGACAACCCGCGCCTGGACATCGAGGCGGTGCGGCCGGACAGCGACGTGCGCGTCGGCGTGGCCGTGACCGGCACGGCGGTCAACCCGCGCATCCGGCTGTTCTCGGTGCCCGAACTGTCCGAAATCGACAAGCTCTCGTGGCTGGTGATGGGCCGCGCCAGCGACGGCCTGGGCCGCGCCGATACCGCGCTGCTGCAGCGCGCCGCGGTGGCATTGTTGTCGGGCGAGGGCCCGGGCGTGACCGACCAGGTCATCAAGGCGATCGGCCTCGACCAGGTGTCGCTCAAACAGAGCGATGGCGAAGTGCGCGAGACCGTGGTGTCGCTCGGCAAGAACCTGTCGCGGCGCTGGTACGTGGGCTACGAGCGCGGCCTGAACGCCACCGCCGGCACCTGGCAACTGATCTACCGCATCGCCCAGCGCTTTACCTTGCGCGCGCAGTCGGGGTTGGACAACTCGCTAGATGTGATCTGGACCTGGCGGTGGCAATAGGCCGGGTCCGTTCACGGGTTGGCGCGAACCACCGATATCAACTCGCGGCGCAGTGCGTAGTGGGGGTGCGAGCTGCGCAGCTGCAACTCGACAACGACGCCAGATTCTTCCTCGACCAGTGCGTGGCCGCTGATCATCGCGTTGGCGCTGGCTGTGTTGCCCGACATGACCATGTTCGGCGCAAACCCTTTGACGCCAGCGCGCACCAGAGACCACTCCTTGCCGCCGATGTTTCTCGATTCCCGCCGCTCGAACTTGAACTCCAGCGGCACCGCCGGGCCGGCGTTCTGCGCGGTCCGGAATTCACCCGTCCACGTGCTGAAGCCGCCCAGTTGCTTGGGCGCCGCGCCCAGAATCTCCGCGACCGACGAGCTCTCGACCGACCCCGGACCGAACCTGGAAAGCAGCAAGGCGCCGCGATCGAATTCCAGTGCGTCGGCAGTCAGCCTCGTGACGGTTCGCGAGAAGGTTCCGGACGGCGCGCCGGAGATCGCATCGAAGTCCCTATACGCCAGGCGGTCGCCGGGCCGGAGCACGCCCGCGCTGGCCAGGACAGCCGCCTGTAGCTGGTCGAGCCGACCCAGCGCGTCGACCGCATGCGCGCCCCGCGGGTGGTTGTCGAGGTAGCGCTGATACGCCCCAAGTTCATCGGCCCGGGCGGCAAAGTCCCAGGCCTCGGCTTCGGCAGAGATGGCGGGCGGCGCCGCCCCTGCTGGCGCCGGCTCACCCCGCATGTCGATCGCCGCCAGCCGGTTCTTCACCAGCCCGGCAAACCGACCCTGCGGGAACTGCTTCAGGAATTCCTCTAGGTCGGCGCGCTGCGAACTGGCCTTGATGGCGTCCCAGAACGCCAGCTCCGCGGCTTGTGGGTCGGCCGCCGGGCGTTCCGCAGGTGGCGCCGCCGGAGCGGCGTTGGCCGATGGTGCGACGTTCGGCGCGTCCCTGAAGAAGAACTGCCCTTCGAGCGCCGTGTTCTCCCACGGCGTCTGGCGGTTCTTGCTTTCGGTGCGCACTGCGGCTCGGACGCGCTTGAACACTTCTTCCACCGGCAACCCCGCCACGCGCATGACCCGCGCGAGGTGCTTGGTGTACAGGCTGTTGGCACCGGTGCCGTCTTCGGCGACGGCGCCGGGGGCGGTCGAGTACGCCACCAGCGAGCCCGACGGCGCGGTCATGATCGCCAGCCCGTTCGAGACAGACCGGGTTCGCGCCGCGAACGGGTTGTTGCGGCACGCGTCGAGGATGATGATGTTGACGCGGTTGCGTGCGGTGTCCATCTTCGACAGCACGAGCTGGGCGCTGATCGAGTCGTCGGCGACTTCGTCTTCGCGGCGGATGTCGGAGTCCACCGACACCAGGAAGTTTTCGCCGTTCACCTGCACGCCGTGCCCGGCGTAATAGAACAGCCCGGTTCCGCCGGAACGGTTGAGCCGGTCGCCGAAGTCGCGCACCAGGCGCCGCATTTCCCGCAGGCTGGCGTTCTCGGCCTTGATGACCTCGAAGCCCGACTCCTTCAGAACGACCTCCATCAGCCGTGCATCGGGCACCGCGTTCGGAAGCGGCGCGTGTTTGTAGCTGCTGTTGCCGATGACGAGTGCGAGCCGGTTTTCCGCCGCGGGCTGGGCCACAGCCCAGCCGCAGCCGAACAGCGCCGCCAGCACGACCGCCGACCACCCGACCCGACCCATCCCGCTGTCTCCCCGCTTGCCTGCCCGGTTGCCAACCGCCTGGTGGCCCCGACAGGAATCGAACCTGTATCTGCCCCTTAGGAGGGGGCTGTTCTATCCATTGAACCACGGGGCCGGAAGGGTGATTCTGCCCCAAGCGCCGGATGCACCTGCGCTCCCCGGATTGGGGAATCTCGCACGCGCGTGGTGCACGCATCCGACGCGTCGAAAGGGGATGTTCAATGCCTGCAACACCAACCTGAATTGATACACACGCGTCAGCGTGAAGGTGAATATTGACATTCGACAGTCCAGGGGGTCGATGTCATATTCCGCGGCCTGAGGCAGACCTAAGATTCTGTCGGCGCGTTCAATCGTAGGCAGGTGGAAACGGCATGGTCACGCGGCAACGCAAAAACAAAGACAAAGACAAGAACAAGGCGCCCAAAGTCGTCTGGCGCATCTCTGCGGCCGCCCCGCTGGGTGAATACGTGCATTCGCAACCGGATGCTCCGGCCGATGCGGCGGCGGCTGCCGCGGCCAAAGCCAAACTCATTGCGGCCTCGGCGGACGCCGAACCCAAAGAATTGCCCGAGCGCGGGTGGCACCACTCGACTCACGAGTTGGTGCAAGGCCTGGACATGAGCGAAGAATCGATCGACACCCTGCCCGACGACCTGTTCGACCAATACTTCAAGACGGACCCGCCGCGCCAGCCGTGACGGCGGTGTCGGCCGTGACGGCCGGGCCGGCCGTGACGCCAGGCCGCATGGCGCGCGACAGCAGCAGCACCGGCAGCAGCCCCACCAGCACGATCGCCAGCGACGGCAACGCGGCCTCGCCCAGGCGCTCGTCGCGCGCCAGCTGATAGGCCACCACCGCCAAGGTGTCGCTGTTGAAGGGCCGCAGCACCAGGGTGGCGGGCAGCTCCTTCATCACGTCGACGAACACCAGCAACAGCGCCGCCAGTGAGGCGCGCTGGAGCAGCGGTGCGTGCAAGTGAAAGAACAGGCGGCCGCGAGAAGCGCCGAGCATGCGCGCGGTCTCGTCGATGCTGGCGGGCACGCGGGTGTAGCCGGCCTCGACCGACTGCAACGCCACCGACGAAAACCGCACCAGGTAGGCGTACATCAGCCCGAGCACCGTGCCGGTCATCAAGGCGCTGGCGCCGGCGTTTGGAAAGCGCGCCTGCAGCCAGCCCACCGGCAGCAGGATGCCCACCACGATCACGGCGCCCGGCACCGCATAACCCAGCGACACCACGCGGGTGGCCCAGCGCAGCGCACGACCGCCCTGCGTGCGTAAGCCCAGGCCCAGGCCGAGGGCGACCAGCACCGCCAGCACGGCGGCCATGCTGGCGAGCCGGAAGCTGGTCCAGGCCCATTGGCTGAAACGGGCCAGCGTGGCATAGGTGGCATCCGTGGCGTACGGCAGGCCGCCCGGGCCCGCCTGCCCCTCTTGCCACAGCAAGCGCAGCAGCACGGCCACCGGCAGCACGAAGCCCAGCAGCACCGGCAGCGCGCAGGCCAGCAGCGCGAACAGGGCCGGGGCTCCAGTGAGCTTCAGCGGGCGCGCTTCGTTGCCATTCATCGGCGCGCCGCGGCCGCCGGCAAAACGCATGCGGCCCTGGGCTCGCCGCTCCAGCCACAGCAGCACGGCCACCACCAGCAGCAGAATTGACGCCAACTGGGCCGCGGCGGTGGCGTCGTTCATCACCAGCCAGGCCTTGTAGATGCCGGTGGTGAAGGTCTGCAGGCCGAAGTAGGAGGTGACGCCGTAGTCGGCCAAGGTCTCCATCAGAGCCAGCGCCACGCCGGCCGCCACGGCGGGCCGGGCCAGCGGCAGCGCCACTTCACGCACCCGCCGGCCGGTGCCGGCGCCAAGCAGCCGCGCCGCCTCCATCAATTGCACGCCGCGTTCGCTCAGGGCCGTGCGGGTCAGCACGTACACGTACGGGTACAGGCACAGCACGAACAGCACGGCCGCACCGCCCAGGCTGCGCACGTCTGGCCAGAGTGCGCCTTGCGCGCCGGTGGCGGCGCGGAGTGCAGTTTGCAGCGGGCCGCTGTACTGCAGGAAGTCGGTGGCGGCATAGGCCAGCACGTAAGCCGGCATGGCCAGCGGCAGCAGCAGCGCCCATTCCAAGAAGCGCCGGCCGGCAAAGTCGAACAGCGTGACGAGCACGGCCGTCGCGCCCCCCACGGTCGCCACGCCCACGCCCACGAACAGCACCAGCCAGAGCGAGTTGGCGGCGTAGTCGGGCAGGACGGTCTGGGCCTGGTGGCGCAGCACCGCCAAAGCCCCCGCGTCGAGTGCCAGCCACGAGCCCAGCACGCCGATCACGGGCACGGCCAGCAACAGGCACGCAAAAGTCAGAACACGGAGCATGGCGACGACGAAGGGAGAGGCCGACGAAGGGAGAAGCCCCCGTGAAATCCAGGGCAAGGGACTGTCAAGGCTATGAATGCGAACGATTTTTGTTTGTGACTGCCGTCGATATCATAGGTGCATGTTTCTGGAGATTGATCACGTCTCGGTGCGCTACCCCGGCAGCTCCGGCGCTCGCGCTGCCGTCGAGGCGGTGTCGCTGACGCTGCTGACCGGCCAGATCGGTGTGCTGATCGGCCCATCGGGCTGCGGCAAGACCTCGTTGCTGCGCGCGATTGCGGGGTTGGAGCGCCCCAGCGCCGGACGCATCGCGATCAAGGACGGGACCGGGACCGAGTTGTTGAGCGACGCTGCGGCGGGCGTGCACCTGCCGCCCGAGGCGCGCCGCATCGGCATGGTGTTTCAGGACTACGCGCTGTTCCCGCACCTGAGCGTGGCGCGGAACGTGGCCTTCGGCATCCACCACCTGCCCCGGGCCGAGCGGCGCGCCCGCACCGAAGAGGTGCTCGAGCTGGTGGGCCTCGGGCACGCCGCGCAGCGTGCGCCGCACCAGCTGTCGGGCGGGCAGCAGCAACGCATCGCGCTGGCGCGGGCGCTGGCGCCCAAGCCGCGCCTGCTGCTGCTGGACGAGCCGTTTTCTAGCCTGGACGTCGACCTGCGCGAGCGCCTGGCCCACGAAGTGCGCGCAATCCTGAAGACCAGCCGGACCACTGCGCTGTTCGTGACCCACGACCAGCTCGAGGCGTTTGCCGTGGGTGACGTGATCGGCGTGATGAACCAGGGCGCCCTGGAGCAATGGGACGACGCCTACTCGCTGTACCACCGCCCGGCCACACGTTTCGTGGCCGACTTCATCGGCCACGGCGTGTTCACCCCGGCGCAGATCGTGGCGGCGCCCGCGCCGGGCGAACTCGGAAAACCCGCAACGCGCTTGCTGCGCACGCCGCTGGGCGACCTGGCCGGCACCGACACCTGCGTGCTGCCCGACGCCTACCCGGACGGCCGCTGCGACGTGCTGCTGCGCGCCGACGACATCGTGCACGACGACGCTGCGCCGGTGAAAGCACGCATCGAACGTAAGGCCTTCCGCGGCTCCGAGTTTCTTTACACACTGCGGCTGGCCAGCGGCGAACAGGTGATGGCCCATGTGCCGTCACACCACGACCACCAGATCGGCGAATGGATCGGTATCCGCGCCGAGGTGGATCACGTGGTGACTTTCGCCCGAACGCCCCAACCGTGACATAGCCCCCCAGACCGGCGAGAAGCTTGCAACGGCGTGCAACTTCTCAGCACCGGCGCGGCTCCAAACGAGGTCGCAGGAATATACTGAGGAGTCGATTTGTTTCAATTTCAGCCAGTTAACGGCAAGCAGCGCAAGGGGTTGTTGATGGGTAGCAAACTCAAGGTGGCAGGTTGGCTGGCGGTGGGTGCCGTCGCAGGCGCGCTGGCCACCATGCAATTGCAGGCCATCGCCCGCAGTTCGGTATCGCAGCTCCCGCTCGAAGAACTCCAGCAACTCGCGGCCGTCTTCGGCATGGTCAAGTCCGACTACGTCGAGCCCGTCGACGAGAAAAAGCTGATCACCGACGCCATCAGCGGTATGGTCTCCGGGCTCGACCCGCACTCGCAGTATTTCGACAAGAAGACCTTCAAGGAATTCCGTGAAGGCACGACCGGCAAGTTCGTCGGCGTGGGCATCGAGATCGGCATGGAAGACGGCCTCGTCAAGGTCGTCTCGCCGATCGAAGGCTCGCCCGCCTTCCGCGCCGGCATCAAGAGCGGCGACCTGATCACCAAGATCGATGACACCATCGTCAAGGGCCTGACGATGGACCAGGCCGTCAAGCGCATGCGTGGCGAGCCCAATACCAAGGTCGTGCTCACCATCTTCCGCAAGGCCGAGACGCGCAGCTTCCCGGTCACGATCGTGCGTGAAGAGATCCGCCAGCAAAGCGTGCGCTCCAAGGTGGTCGAGCCGGGTTACGCCTGGCTGCGCGTGAGCCAGTTCCAGGACCGCACGGTCGATGACTTCGCGCGCAAGCTCGAAGAAATCTACAAACAGGAACCCAACCTCAAGGGCCTGGTGCTGGACCTGCGCAACGACCCGGGCGGTTTGCTCGAAGCCTCGGTCGCGATCTCGGCGGCTTTCCTGCCGAGCGACGTGACGGTGGTGTCCACCAACGGCCAGATCGCTGACTCGAAGTCGGTCTTCAAGGCCGCCCCCGAGTACTACCTGCGCCGCGGCGGCAGCGACCCGCTGCGCAAGCTGCCCGAAGCGATCAAGAAGGTGCCGCTGATCGTGCTGGTGAACGAAGGCTCGGCCTCGGCCAGCGAGATCGTCGCCGGTGCACTGCAAGACCACAAGCGCGCCACCATCATGGGCGCGCAGACCTTTGGCAAGGGCTCGGTGCAGACGGTGCGCCAGTTGTCGCCCGAAACGGCGCTGAAGATCACCACTGCGCGCTACTACACGCCTAGCGGCGCGTCGATCCAGGCCAAAGGCATCGTGCCCGACGTGATGCTCGACGAAACCGCCGAAGGCAACCTGTTTGCCGCCCTGCGCGTGCGCGAGGCCGACCTCGAAAAGCACCTGCAGAGCGGCCAGGGGGCAGAGCAGAAAGACGAGGCGCGCGAGAAGGCCCGCGAAGAAGCGCGCAAGAAGCTCGAAGACGAGACCTCTGCGAAGAAGGCTACCGCGGCGCCCAAGCCGCTGCCCGAGTTCGGCAGCGCCGAAGACTTCCAGCTCGCCCAGGCGCTGAACCGCCTGAAGGGCAAGCCGGTGCTCGTCAGCAAGACCGCGGTGGAACGCAAGGCCGAGGCCACCACGAACTGATCGTTGCGGCGCTTTTCAGCAACGCCCGCCTTGCGCGGGCGTTGTCGTTTCCATCCCTCGCCGCCTCTTTCGCGCCTTCCTCTCTTGTCCTTTTGTATGCTGCGGGCATGAACGACAACCAACTGCTGCGCTACTCGCGCCACATCCTGCTCGACGAACTCGGCATCGAAGGTCAGCAGCGCCTGCTCGCGGCGCACGTGCTGGTGATCGGCGCCGGCGGGCTGGGCTCGCCGGTGCTGATGTACCTGGGCACGGCCGGCGTGGGCCGCATCACCGTGGTCGACCACGACACGGTGGACCTGACCAACCTGCAGCGCCAGATCGCACACACCACCGCGCGCGTGGGCACGCCCAAGGTCACGTCGGCAGCACAGACGATCGCCGCCATCAACCCCGAGATCGAAGTGATCGCGCTGCAGGAACGCGCCGACGCGGCGCGCCTGGACGCTCTGGTCGTCGCAGCCGACCTGGTGCTCGACTGCAGCGACAACTTCGCCACCCGCCACGCCGTCAACGCCGCGTGCGTGAAGCACCGCAAGCCGCTGGTGTCGGGCGCCGCAATCGGCTTCGACGGGCAGGTTTCGGTTTACGACACCCGCGCCGACGCCAACCCGTGTTACGCCTGCATCTTCCCGCCCGAAGCCGCGTTCGAAGAGGTGCGCTGCGCCACGATGGGCGTGTTCGCGCCGCTGGTGGGCATCATCGGCACGGTGCAGGCGGCCGAAGCGCTGAAGCTGCTGGCCGGCGTGGGCTCGTCGCTGGCGGGCCGACTGCAGATGCTCGACGCGCGCGCGATGGAGTGGACTGAAATCAGGCTCCCGCGCCAGGCCGGCTGCACCGTGTGCGGCGGTCGGTCACCGGCACTTTGACACGCACCTGCACCTGCACCCGCACAGCACCTCTGCCGTCAACCGCCGTCAAGGCTGCAGCACGATCTTCGCCGCCGCGCTGCGTCCCTGGTCGAGGTCGCAGAAAGCCTGCGCGCCGTCGGTCAGCCGCCGGGCTTCAACCCACGCCAGGTCGCCGAAACTGCCGCGGTGCAGCGCGCAGACGGTGGCGATCAGGTCGGCGGTGGTGTACGTATAGGTGCCCTGCAGGGTGATCTCGGCCAGCGTGAGCTTGCGCATGTCGATCTCGCTGGCCCAGTCCTGCAGCCCGATGTGCATGATCGCGCCGCCCGGTTTGACGGCGGCGAACGCCTGCTGGCGCGTGGCCTTGGCGCCCACCGCGTCAATCACGTAGTCGAACGCGGCGTCGGCGATCGGGCTGTGGCGCGGGTCGATGGCCTCGCAGCGCACATGCCGCGCGATCGCGGCGCGGCGAAGCTCGTTCAGCTCGGTCATCACCAGTTGCACCACCCCGAGCCGCTGCAGCAGCAGGCCTGCGAGCATGCCGATGGCACCCCCACCGATCACCAGCACTCGGCATTCGTGCAAGGGCCGCGCAAGCGCACGCATCGACAGGTTGATGGCATGCCAGGCGGTCGCTGCCGGCTCGGTCAGCGCGGCGACGAGCGCCGGCATGTCTTGCGGCATCGCAATCAGCGACGCAGCCGGAATGCTCATGTACTCGGCGTACGCGCCGGGTCGCGTCATGCCCACCATGGTTCGATTGGCGCACAGGTTGTTGCGGCCCTGCACGCAGTACTCGCAGCGCCCGCAGACGATCAGCGGGTTGCCGGTCCAGCGCGTGCCCAGGTCAAAGGCGGGCGCCTGGCTCGCCACGATGCTGCCCACAAATTCGTGGCCCAGCACCAGCCCGGGTTGGCGGCGCGGGTCGTGCCCGTGCCAGGCGTGCATGTCCGACCCGCAAATGCCGACCGCCTCGATCTTCAGCACCACTTCGCCATCCGCCGCTTCGGGCATCGGCCTCTCGAGCAATTGCATTTCGCCGGGTTGCGTGTAGACAAGCGCCTTCATCGTGCGTCTCCATGGTGCGTTGCAGTGATCGCGTCGCGCATGCGTTCGACCATGGCGTCGATGTCGGTCGGCGCGCACACGAACGGCGGCGCGAGGATCAGGGTGTCGCCCGGAGCCCGGGTCAGCAGACCACGATCGAACGCAGCGCCTTGTGCGGCGTGGCCGCGCTGGCCCGGCGCGCCGGGGTACGGCGCCAGTTCGATGCCGGCGGCCAGGCCGATGTTGCGCACGCTGATCACGCCGGGCGCGCTGGCCAGTGAGTGCACGGCGCGCTCGAAGTGAAGCGCCAATGCGCGCACGCGGGCGGGCAGGTCTTCGTCGCGCAGCACGTCCAGCATGGCCAGCGCTGCGGCGCAGGCCAGCGGGTGGCCGGAACAGGTGTAGCCGTGCATCAGTTCGGCGGTGTGCGCCGGCCCCTGCATCAGGGTGTCGTGGATGTCGCGCCGCACCAGCACGCCGCCCAGCGGCGCGGCGCCGTTGGTGATGGTCTTGGCGAAGACGATCATGTCCGGCACCACACCCAGCGCCTGCGCTGCGAACATGTCACCCAGCCGCCCGAAGCCGGTGATGACTTCGTCGAAGATCAGCAGCAGGCCGAGCCGGTCGCAGATCGATCGCAGGCGCTGCAGGTAGCCCACGGGCGGCACCAGCACGCCGGTAGAACCCGCCACCGGCTCGACCATCACGGCGGCGATGTTCGATGCGTCGTGCAGCGCCGCGATGCGGGTCTCCAGCTCGTCGGCCATCTCGGCACCCACCGTGGGTTGGCCCCTCACGAAGGCCTGGGTCGCGGGGTCCCAGGTCGAGCGCAGGTGGTCCACACGCAGCAAGGCGTTGCCGAAGGCGCGCCGATTGTTCGTCATGCCACCGACCGAGATGCCGCCGAAACCGACGCCGTGAAAGGCCCGCTCGCGACCGACGAACAGCGCGCGCTGGCCCTCGCCGCAGGCGCGCCAATAGGCCAGCGCGATCTTGAGCGCCGTGTCGCACGCCTCCGAACCGCTGTTGACCAGAAACACCCGGTCCAGCCCCACCGGCGCCACCGCGGCCAGCCGGTCGGCAAGCTCGAACGCGCCCGGATGCCCGACCTGAAAACTGGACGCGAAATCGAGCGTGTCGATCTGGCGCTTCATCGCCTCGGCGATGCGCGGGTGGCGGTGGCCCGCCCCCACGCACCACAGCCCCGACGTGCCATCGAGCACCTCACGGCCGTCGCTCGTGCGGTAGGCAATGCCTTGTGCGCTGGCCACCAGCCGCGGTGTCGCCTTGAACTGGCGGTTCGGCGTGAACGGCATCCAGAACGCATCGAGGCCGGCGCTGCTCATTCGATTCTCACTTCGCGGTGTAACCGCCGTCGACCATCAAGGTCTGGCCGGTGATGTAGGCGCTGGCGTCGCTGGCCAGGAAGACCGTGGCGCCAAACAAGTCGTCGAGCGCGCCGTTGCGCCCGATGCAGGTCTGCGCGGCGTGCCGCTGTGCCAGCGCAGGGTCGTCGAACACCGCAGCGGTGAGCGCGGTCGGAAAGAAGCCCGGCCCGATCGCGTTGCAGGTGATGCCGTGCGGCGACCACTCCTGCGCGATCGCGCGCGTCAGTTGCACCACCCCGCCCTTGCCGGCACCGTACGGCGCGCTGTTGGCAAAGGCACGCTGGCTTTGCAGCGACGCGATGGTGATGATGCGGCCCCAGCGTCGTTGCTTCATGCCCGGCGCCAGCGCCTGGGTCAGGAAGAACGGCGCCGTCAGATGCAGTGCCAATTGCGTGGCCCAGGCCTCGGGCGTGACCTCGGCAAACGGCTGGCGCAGGTTGACGCCGGCCGCATGGACCAGGATGTCCACGCCGCCCAGGCGCGCCTCGGCGGCACGTGCAAGCTCGCGAATCGATTCGATTTGCATCAGGTCGGCCGCGAGCCAGCTCGCATCAATGCTGTCGCTCCGCAAGCGCGTTGCCGCCGCCTCCAGTTCGGCAGCGCGGCGCGCCACCAACAGCACTTGCGCGCCGGCGGCCCCCAGCGCGTGCGCCATGGCCTCGCCGATGCCGGAGTTGCCGCCGGTGACCAGCGCGCGCCGGCCCGTCAGGTCGAACAGCGCCGCCAGCCGGTTCACTGGTGCACCCTGCGGCCTGCGGCCGGTCCCGCCAAGCGGGAATGAGCCCCTTCGGGCGGCCGAGCGGCGCTCATACCTTCACCGGCTCGCCCAAATCGAAGCGCGTGCCCGGAAAGTACTTGGCCAGCCGGTCGTCGGCGGTGCGCGCATGCGCCTCCATGCCCTCCAGGCGCGAGATGCGGGCCGTCACCTCGCCGATGTCGCGCGCTGCGGCACGCGTCATGCGCTGCCAAGTCAGCGTCTTCATGAACTTGTGCACCGACAAGCCGCCCGAGTAACGCGCCGCGCCCCGCGTGGGCAGCACGTGGTTGGGGCCGCTGGCCTTGTCGCCGAAGGCCACGGTGGTTTCTTCACCCACGAACAGCGAGCCGTAGCAGGTCAGGTTGGCAAGCCACCAGTCGAGGTCGCGCGTGTGCACCTCCAGGTGCTCCGAGGCGTAGCGGTCGGAGACCTGCGCGAGCTCCTCGCGGCTGTCGCACACCAGCACCTCGCCGTAGTCGCGCCAGGCGCTGGCGGCGGCGTCGCGAGCGGTCGGCGGCAACTGCGCTATGAGTTGCGGCACGCGTTGCATCACCTGCTCGGCAAGCGCGGTCGATGTGGTGAACAGCCACGCAGGGGACTCGTGCCCGTGCTCGGCCTGGCCGACGAGGTCGCTCGCGACGATGGCCGGGTCGGCGCTGTCGTCGGCAATCACCGCCACTTCGGACGGGCCCGCGAACACATCGATGCCGACCTTGCCGAACAAGGCGCGCTTGGCCTCGGCGACGAACTTGTTGCCCGGGCCGACGATCACGTCGGCCGGCTGCCCGATGAACAGGCCATACGCCATCGTCGCGATCGCCTGCACGCCGCCCAGGGTCATGATCACATCGGCGCCGGCCTTATCGAACGCGTACAACAGGTACGGGTGCATGGGGCCGCCGCGGAACGGCCCGGAACAGGCCACGATGGTCTTCACGCCGGCCGCCTTGGCCGTGGCCACGCCCATGTAGGCCGAAGCGATGTGGGCATAGCGCCCGGCCGGCGCATAACAACCCGCCACGTTGACCGGCAGCACCCGCTGGCCGGCCGTGACCCCCGGGTGCAGTTCGACCGAGAACTCGTGCATCGACTCGCGCTGCGCATGCGCAAAGGCGCTGACCTGCGCGATGGCGAAGTCGATGTCGCGGCGCACATCGGCGGGCACGTCGGCGGCGCGCCGGTGAATCTCGGCACGGGTCAGCACCGGCTCACCTTCCCACTGGTCGAGCGTCTTGGCGTAGGCCAGCACGGCCGCCTCGCGCCGGGCCTCGATCTCGGCCAGCATGTCGGTCACCACCTTCTGGGCGGTGGCGGTTTCGGTCTCGGGCGTCTTGTTCGCCCGCTTCAGGTAGGTGGTGGCCATGGGCTTCCCCGGGGTGATCTCGTGAGTGCTTCTGTCGGTGCTTCCGTCAGTGCTTGCGTCAGTGCTTGCGTCAGTTCGCGCGGCTGGCAAAGTCACGCAGCTTGGCATCGGCCTGCACGCGCTTCATGAAGCTGTCGGTGATGAATTCGGTCGGTTGCGGCACGGTCTGGATGGCGCCGGTGCCACGCATGAAGATCGCGATCTGGCTGAACCAGGCGTCGGCGTCGGAGTTGCCGCGCGAGCGATCCAGGCGCGCCAGTTGCTGGGCCAGGTCGAAGGTCGGCCGGGTGTCGAACTCTTTCTTCATCGACGCATCGCTGATGGACACGCCGCCCTGCTCGTAGAACTTTTTCATCATCGCGATGGACTCGGCCTTGTTCGCGCCCATCCACTTCCAGGCGCGCAGGTACACGGCCAGGAACTTGGCCACGTTCTCGGGGTTCTGCTCGGCGTACTCGCCGCGCGCGATCAACGCGCCGGGCACCACCACACCGCCCTCCTTGCCCGAGCACAGCACCTTGGCGCCGGCCTTTTCTTCGAGCGTGTAGATGTTGGGCGCCCACAGGCCGGCCAGGTCGGCGTTGTTCGACGACACGGCCGAGATGATTTCGGCCTGCCCCATGTTCTTGATGGTCACGTCGGCCTTGGACAGGCCGTACTTCTTCAGGCACGACTGCACCGCGTAGTCGCCGGTCGAATTGGCGGTGAGCAGAATGGTCTGCCCCTTCATCGACTTCGGGTCCTTGGTGATCTTGTCGGCCAGGTCCTTGCGCACCAGCAGCGCATTGCCAGCCGATTCGTCGTTGGTGATGCCGATGGTCTTGATGCCGAAGCGCACATGGCCCAGCACCGCCGGGACCGAGCCGGTGCCGCCCACGTCCCACGACTTCGAGGCCACCGCCGCGATCTGCGGCACGCCCGCGGGGAAGGTGCTGAAGACCGGCTTCAGGCCGACTTCGGCCCACCAGTTCTTTTCGGTCGCGACAAAGAACGGCAGCGCCCAGTACAGCGCGGGCTGGTAGCTGACCTTGATCTCGCTGAGCGCCGGCTGCGCCTGCGCGCCACCCGTGGCGAGCATCGCCGTGACGAAAGCGGCTGCAAAAGCGTGGCGGCGGAATGTGATCTTCATGGGCTGTCTCCTTGGGGTGACGGGGGTGATGTGAGTAATGTGATTCAGGGGGGATGGGAAAGATGCGCGGCGTGGCCAGTGCGCGGTTCAATGCAGCTCGCCGGTCTGCTGGTCGCGCAGCAGCTTCCACACCTGGGTGCGCAGCTGCACGAAGGACGGCAGGTCCATCACGTCCTCGATGCGCGGGTGGCGGTCCCAGTTCTCGGCTTCGCGGATCGGCTTCACGTCGATGATCTGGCGGATGGTGCCGGGCCGGCGCGACATGACGACGATGCGGTCGGCCAGGTAGACCGCCTCTTCCACGGCGTGGGTGATGAACAGCACGGTGCGTGGGTGCTGGCGCGCCAGCCGCACCAGTTCCTCTTGCATGACCACGCGCGTCTGGGCGTCGAGCGCGCCGAAGGGTTCGTCCATCAGCAGCACCTTGGGGTCGAGCACATAGGCGCGCGCAATCGCCACACGCTGCTGCATGCCGCCGGAGAGTTGGTGCGGGTAGGCCTGCTCGTAGCCGCCCAGGCCCATCAGGCCGATGTAGTGCTCGATGCGGCGCTTGCGCTCGGCCGGGTCGATGCCGAGCGAAATGAGCCCGAACTCGACGTTGTCCCACACCGTCTTCCACGGGAACAGCGCGAAGGCCTGGAACACCACGGCGCGGTCGGGGCCGGGGTGGCGCACCACCTCGCGGTCGACGCTGACACTGCCGCCGGTGGGGTGCTCCAGGCCTGCCGCCATGCGCATGCAGGTGGTCTTGCCGCAGCCCGACGGGCCGACGATGGCGACGAACTCGCGATCCTGCACTTCCAGGTTCACGTCTTTCAGCGCGACGAATGCCTTGCCGTTCTGGAGGAACACGCGCTGCACGTCGTTGAAGTTGATGATGGCCAATCCGCTCTCCCCTGTGTTCCGCCTGTGTGTCCCGCCTGTGTGTCCCGCTTCACACGCCGCGGCGCGTTTCAATCACCTGCTGCACGCGGCGCAGCGCCACGTCGATCAAGATGCCGACCACGCCGATGGCCAGCATCCCGCTCATCACCGTGGCGGTGGACACCGCCGCCTGGCCCTTGGCCATGAGGTAGCCGACACCGCTGGAAGCCACGATCAGCTCCGCCCCCACCAGCGACTGCCAGCCCAGCCCGGCCGAGATGCGCAGGCCCGCCACGATCGACGGCACCGCCGCCGGCAGCAGCACCTGCGTCATCGAGCGCAGGCTGCTGGCGCCCAGCATCTGCGAGGCCTCGATGTACTTGCGGTCCACCTGCCTGGCGCCGCGGTAGGTGTTGATCAGCACCGGCGGGAACGCGCCCATGAAGATGATCAACACTGGCCCGCCGATGCCGGTGCCGAACCACAGCGCGGCAAACGGCACCCAGGCGATCGGCGCAATGAAGCGCACCGCCTCGAAGCAGGGCGCGACGATGCGGTCGACCCACGGAAACCACGCCATCAGCAGCCCGAGGGGAATGCCCACCCCCACCGCCAGCACAAAGCCCATGCCGAATCGCTTGAAGCTCGACAGCAGGTGCTCGAACAGGGTGAAGCCGGCAAATGGCTCGACAACGAGCTGGGCAAAACGGGCGACCACGTCCCACGGCGTGGGCAGGAACTCGCGCGAGGTGATGCCCGACAACGCCGCCACCGTCCACAGCGCCAGAAAGCCGAACGCGCCCACGGCGGAGAGCACCCAGTAGCGGCCGGCGGCCAGCCTGGGCTGCAGCATCACAGGGCCTTCCAGGGCATGACGCGCTTTTCGAGCCAGCCCAGCCCCTGGGTCATCAGCCAGCCACACAGCGCCACGCTGGCCATGCCAACGACGATCATCGCGGGGTAGATGTCTTGTGCCGCCTGGTTGAGGATTTGCCCCAACCCGGCCACCGCACCCACCAGCTCTGCGGCCACCAGCGTGGTCCACGAAGCCTGCAGCGACAGCCGCAGGCCGGTGAAGATGCTCGGCAGCGCCCCGGGGATCAGCACCTCGCGCCAGTAACGCCAGCCCTTGACGCCGAGCATGGCGCTGGCCTCGAAGATGGGCTTGTCGATCTGGCGCACCCCGGTAAAGCTGTTGATCACCGAGGGCACGAACGCGGCGAAGAAGATCACCATGATCTTGGCCGCATCACCCAGCCCGAGCCACACGATGGCCAGCGGGATCCACGCCAGCGGCGGGATCGGCCGCAACAGCAGGAACACCGGGTTGGCGATGGCCTCGACCGTGCGGCTGGCGCCCATGGCCAGACCGAGCACCACGCCGATGCTGGAGGCCACCGCAAAACCCATCGTCACCAGCAGCACGCTGCGCAGAACGTGTTCGTGCCAGCGGCCGTTGCTGTAGCCCTCGACCCCGATCTGCTGCAGCGCGCCGCCGACCTCGAGCGGCGTCGGGAAGGTGGTGGGCGCGATGAAGCCCGTTCCGGCCGTAAGCCCATGCCACACCAGCAGCACCCCGGCCAACGCAGCAAGAGCGTAGCCAAAGGTCAGCAGGGGGCGCGGCACGGCCGCTGGCGTACTCATTGATGATGAAGTGGAGGTGCCGCGCCAGGAGCGCCGCGTGTGCAACGGATCGTTTGTAAGCGCTTTCAGTATCGTGTCCGTCAAGCACCGGGTCAAGGCCGCGCGGGGGCCGCAGCGCCCCGTACTTTCCCTTGGAACCTGTGGGCCGGCACCCGCATCTGCACCCGCATCGACACCTGCTCCAGCCTCTGCAAGCGCGTACATTCAACGCATGGCGACGTTCCCTCTTCCGACGATCGAAGCGGTGGCCGCCGCGGCGGGCGTTTCCACCGCCACCGTCTCGCGGGTGTTGAACCGGCCGCAGGCGGTGCGTGAGGTGCTGCGTCGGCGCGTCGAAGCCGCGGTGATGCAACTGGGTTATGTGCCCCATGCCGGCGCGCGCGCGATGATGCTGGGCCGCACCGGCACCATCGGCGCCATTTTTCCGACGGTGGACAACGCGATCTTCGCCAAGGCCATCGACGCGCTGCAGCGCCGCTTGTCGGAGGCCGGCGCGCAGCTGTTGATCGCCACCAGCGACTACGACCCCGATGCCGAGATGCGCCAGGCCGTCAACCTGGTCGCGCGCGGTGCCGACGGCCTGGCGCTGTGCGGCGCCGGGCAGCGCCCCGAACTGCTGGCCTTCCTGCGCCAGCGCGGCCTGCCCTGCGTGCATGTCATGACCCTGCCCGCCGACCCGTCCATGACCTGCGTGGGTTTCGACAACGCCGCCGCCATGGCGCGGGCGGTGCGCTATCTGCTCGACCTGGGGCACCGCCAGATTGCAATGCTGGCCGGCATGACGCACGACAACGACCGCGCCGCCGCGCGCGTGCAGGGGGTGCGCCTGGCACTGCACGAGGCCGGGCTGGCGCTGGCGCCGCAGCACCTGGTGGAGCGCAAGTACGGCATCGCCGCCGCGCGCGAGGGCCTGCGCGAGTTGATGGCGGCGCGCCCCGCGCCCACGGCCATCGTGTGCGGCAACGACGTGCTGGCCTTCGGCGCGCTGCTGGAGGCGCGGCGCCTGGGGGTGGACGTGCCGGGGGCGCTGTCCATCGTCGGCTTCGACGACCTGGAACTGGCGGGCCAACTGCAGCCCGCGCTGACCACCATGCTGGTGCCCGCGCAGACCATGTGGCGCGCCGCCGCCGACCGCCTGATCGCCGCGCTGCGCGGCGAGCCGGTGCCGCGTTCGACCGAGATCGAGGTCTCGCTGGTGGTGCGCGAATCGACCGGGCCCGTGGCGGGCCGGCCGGGCCTCAGTCAGGTGTGATCAGTCGGGTGTGAACAGTCGCTGTGATCAGTCGCTGTGATCAGTCGTCCGTGATCAATCGACGCTGATCAATCGGCCGTGATCCGGGCCGCGGCGATCACCTTGGCCCAGCGCTCGACCTCGTCGCGCACGAACGGGCCGAACTTGTCGGGCCCGCGCGCATCGACCCGAAAGCCCTGCGTGCGCGCCTTCTCTTCCACGTCGGCGCTGGCCACGATCTGCAGCACCTCGGCGGCGAGTTTCTGCACGATCGCATCGGGCGTGTTGCCGGGCGCCATGATGGCTGTCCAGTTATCGACCTGCAGCGCCGCCAGGCCGGCCTCGGCGGTGGTGGGCACCTCGGGCACCAGCGGGTGACGCGAGCCGCTGGCAATCGCCAGCGCACGCAGCTTGCCCGACTTGACATGCGCGATCGACTCGGGAAAGTTGGAGAAGATCACGTCGAGCTGCCCACCGATCAGGTCGGTAACGGCCGGCGCGCCGCCCTTGTAGGGCACGTGCTGCACCTCGGCCTTGGTCAGTTCGTTGAACAGCGCCAAGGTCAGGTGCGGCGGCGTGCCGTTGCCGCTGGAGCCGGCGTTGAGCGGCCGGGCCTTGGCCGCCGCCATCAGGTCCTTGAAGTCCTTGATCGGGCTGGCCGCCGGCACCACCACCAGCATCGGGCTGCCTGCCAGCAAAGCCACGGGCTTCAGGTCTTTCTGGAAGTCGTAGGGCGCCTTGCCTTTGGCGAGCGTCGCGTTGACCGCATGGGTCATCGTGATGGCCAGCAGCGTGTAGCCGTCGGGTGCGGCCTTGGCCACCGCGTCGGCGCCGATGATGCCGCCGCTGCCGGGCTTGTTGTCGATCACGACATTGAGTTTCCAGCGCTCGCCGAGCTGCTGGCCGACCAGGCGCGCCATCACGTCGGTCAAGCCCCCGGGCGGGAACGGCACCACATAACGGATCGTCGCGCCCGGCTTCGGGTAATCGGGCGCCTGAGCGTGGCCGGGCAGCGCCACCAGCAAGGGCCACAGCGCCGCAGCGCTGGTCAACAGTTCACGTCTTTGCATCGTCGGCTTTCGATTCTGGGCAGGGCTCAGGGCTGATGAATAGTGGTCTCAGGATGATCGTTCAAAAGATCCTCGTTCAGACCAGTGCGCGCCAGGTGGCCAGTGTGGCATCGGCCACCGCAATGCCGTCACGCTCGGCCGCACGGCGCAATTGTTCACGCCGCGCGCCGGGCAGGCGCACGCCTTCGTCCTTCTGCATCTCCAGCACCAGCACCTCGATGCGGTCGAGAAACGCCTCGCGGCCTGCCAGCGCACCAGGGTCGATCACGATGAAGAGCTGGCCGATGCGAGGCCGGTTGCCTTCGTCCACGAAGAAGCTCGACGCTTCGAAGCCGTAGTGGGCGCCGATGAGTGCGGTGACGAGCAGCTCCACCATCAGCGCCAGCATCGCGCCCTTGGGGCTGCTGACCGCTCCCGCGCCACCGGCTGCCCCGGAGCCGAACGGAAGCATCGAGCCCTCCATGCCCAACTTCGGGTCGGTGGTCGGCTGGCCGTCGGCATCGAGTGCCCAGCCCAGCGGAATGGGCTGGCCGTTCTTGGCCGCCACCATCAGCTTGCCGCGTGCGACCTCGCTCAGGCTCAGGTCGATCAGCAGCGGATCGCGCGCGCCCGCGAGGCCCCCCTGCCGGCGCGGAAACACGGCCGCCACCGGGTTGGTGCCGAAGATCGGGTGCTTGCCACCGGCCGCCGGCATCGCCGCGGGCGAGTTGGCAAAACCCAGCCCCACCATGCCCGCCTCGGCGGCCGCACGCAGGTGATCGACGATCACGCCCGCGTGGTGGCTGTTGGTGACACCGACCACGCTGATGCCGAATTCGGCGGCACGCCGGACCGCCTCGGCCACCGCCAGTTCGCAGGCCGCGAAGGCGAGCCCTTCTTGGGCATCGACACGCGCCGCGCCGCCGCGCCCGGCCAGCACCACCGGCACCGCCGCAGCGTTGACCCGCCCGTTGCGCAGATGCACAGCGTATTGCCCCACCCGGCTGAGGCCGTGCGAGGCCAGGCCTTGCGCTTCGGCCAACACCAGCGCGCGGGCCGTGGCCTCGGCCATGTCGGAATTCGCGCCGGCCGCACGCAGTGCGGCGGCCACCAGGGTGCGGGCCTCGGCCAGACTGATCTGCGCCATCAGGCCAACCCTTCCAGCACCTTCTCGGCAATCATGAACGAGACCCGCTCGTTCGACTCGGCCGACACGCCGGCGATGTGCGGCGTGAGCACCAGGTTCGGGCAGCCGGCAAACACCGTGCCGGCTGGCAGCGGCTCGGTCTCGAACACGTCGAGCGCCGCACCCCCCAGGTGGCCGCTGCGCAGCGCCGCGGCCAGCGCCGGCTCGTCGACGATGCCACCGCGCGAGGTGTTGACGAGCACCGCACCTTTCTTCATGGCACCGATGCGCTCGGCGTTGAACAAGCCGCGGGTCGAGTCGACCAGCGGCACGTGCAGGCTGATCACGTCCGACGCGGCCACCAGTTCGGCCAGCCCCGCGGGCCGCGCCACGCCGCGCAAAAAGGCGCGGTGGTCACGGTCCATCATGGCGTCGAAGGCCAGCACGTTCATGCCCACGCCGCGCGCAAGCCCGGCGGTGAGCTGCCCGATGAAGCCGAAGCCGATCAGGCCCAAGGTCTTGCCGCCGATCTCGCGGCCGTTGCTTAAAGCGTTGCGCGGCCAGCTACCCGCAGCCACCGCCTCGGTGGACAGGTAGGCGCCGCGCAGCAGCAACATGGCGGTGGCAATCACGTACTCGGCCACGCTCAGGGCGTTCGCGCCGGTGGCCGGGATCACACGCATGCCCTTGGCCTCGCAGCCCGGCACGTCGATGTTGTCCAGCCCCACCCCCAGCCGGCCGACGATGCGGCAGTGCGTGAGCGCGCCCAGCAAGTCGCCCCGAACCTGGGTGCGGTTGCGGACGATCAGCACATCGGCGCCGGCAGCCTCTTGCTTCAGCCGCACCGGGTCGTCCACCAGCGTGGCGTCGTAAAGCACGTCATGCTTGGCGGCGAGCTGTGCGACCGCGCGCTCGTCCATGAACTCGGTGATGACGATCTTCAAGCGTTGCTCCAGGCTGTGATCAGGCGCTCTCGAACAGCCGCGTCAGCACGAATTCCCGGTGCCCCAGCGCCTCGGCGGCGGTGAAGCGGCCGTTGGCCGTGCGCAGCATGCACTCCAACAATTGGTCGCCGGCCTGGTCGAGCGTGATCTCGCGCTGCAGCAGGCCCGAGGTGTCCACGTCCACGTGCTCGCTCATCAGCCGCACGGTGCGCGGGTTGGCGCAGATCTTGATGACCGGCACGATTGCGTTGCCGATCACGTTGCCCTGGCCGGTGGGGAAGAAGTGCAGCGCATAACCCGAAGCCGCGCACAACGTGACCATCTCGGCCGCGGCGCTGCTCGAGTCCATGAACCACAGGCCGGGGTGGGTGGGAATTTCGGCCTTGTCGATCACACCGTCGACGGTGCACTTCTTGCCGATCTTCTGGATGTTGCCAAGCGCCTTTTCTTCAATGGTCGTGAGGCCACCGGCGATGTTGCCCTTGGTCGGCTGGCTGTCGGACAGGTCGCTCGTCTTGTGGCGATTGATCATGTCCTGGTAACGATTGAACATGAACATGAAGCGGTCGCGCACCTGCGGCGTGGCGCAACGTTCGGCGACGATCTTTTCGCCGCCGGTGATCTCGGACGTCTCGCCGAAGCACAGGTAGTTGCCCAGCGGGTGCAGCTTGTCGAAGGCGTTGCCCACTGTCGGGTTGGCGCCGCAGCCGCTGGTGGTGTCGCTCTCGCCGCACTTGGTGGAGACCCACAGTTCGTGGATCGGGCAGGCCTCGCGCTGCTTCTCGCTGGCCCATTGCACGTACTCGCGCGCGGCCTTGCTGGCGCGCAGGATGGTGTCGTGGGCGCCATGGCCTTCGATGCCGAAGCCGACCACCGGCTTGCCGGTGCTCTTGATGCCGTCGACCACCTTCTGGGTCCAGCCGTCTTCGATGCCGATGACA
>JANMYQ010000281.1:0-1793 GCA_031382215.1 Methylibium sp. | reverse complement strand
GCTTCTACATTTCGAATGTCTCGGATACAGCGGATGCGCTCGCGAGGGGTGTTGCGGCGACCTTCTTGCCCGCGGCGGCGAACCCGATGACGGTGTCTTCGCCCTACGCCATGCTGGACGCGTTCAACGACCAGGCGAGCTTGCTGGTGATTGACCTATTGAAGGACGCTGGCATCACACGCCTCGATCTTCTGCTGGCCGCAGTCGTGTGCTCTATCGGCAACGTCGTGTTTCTGTGCATCGCTCTCTTCGTCGTAACGCTGGCCAAGCTCTTCCTCACGTTCGTCATTGCCATCGGGCCCATCTTCATCCTTTGCTTGGCGTGGCGCCCGACGGCTCGGTTCTTCGACAGCTGGCTCTCGATGGTTTTGAACTCAGTCGTTCTGACGTGGTTCGCGTTCTTTGCACTTGGGCTGAGCATCTACATGGGCCAAGCCATGGTGCAAGTGGTTCAGTCACAGGGCGGCTTTCAGGGACCAACGTTCAACGTGGTCGGCGAGAGCCTTCGGTACTGCGTCGTCATGATCCTGATGGCCATCATCTGCTTCCAGGCGCCGAGCCTCGCATCAGCTCTTACCGGCGGTGCCGCGATACAGCAGGGCATCCAGATGGTGCAGAACGCGATGATGGTCGCCGGCCTGCGCTCTGCATCGGCCGCAAGAGGCGCGGGCCCCGCCGCAGCGGGCGGTGTCATCCGCGCCGGGGCCGGTGTGCCTCACGCCGCCGGCCGCGCCACCGGCGCGATGGCCGCGGCCGGTGCCCGCTTCGCAGGAACCATGGCCACCGGCGCAGGCGCGATGGCCCGACAAGGCTACGGGGTCGCCCGAGCCGCCGCTTACAAGCTCGCTGCCATGCGTGCGCGGGCGTAGTTCACCTCTTTCAACAAGCCTGCCAACCAAGGAGATTCGACATGCACACCCGTCTCAAGATCGCTGCCGCCGTACTCATTGCCTTCGGCGGTAGCAACGCCCGCGCCCAGGGTATCCCCGTCATCGACATTGCGAACCTCGTCCAGACCCTTCTGCAGGTCCTCAACGACGTCACGGAGATCAGCAATCAGGTACAGCAGATCCAGCAGTTGCAGAGCCAGGTCAACAGCATCAACGGCCTCCGCAACCTGGGCCAGGTGTTCAACAACCCGATGCTCAAGAACTACGTGACGGCCGAGGCCTACACCTACCTCAACGCGGTAAACACCTCGGGCTATTCTGGGCTGAACGGCACGGCCAAGGCGCTGCGTGACACCGGCATGGTCTACAACTGCATGGACCTCGCTGGCGCCGCCCGCACGGACTGCCAGGCGGCCCTCGCTCAGCCCTATCAGCAGAAAGGCCTGTTGCAGGACGCCATGAAGTCCGCTTCGGGGCGTCTGTCGCAGATCAACTCGCTGATGGACCAGATTAACGGGACCAGCGACCAGAAGGCCATCCAGGAAGTCCAGGCCCGCATCGGCGCCGAGAACGCGCTGCTCGCACACGAGGTGTCGCAGGTGCAGATGCTGCAAGGCATGGCTGACAGCGAGGAGCGCATCGCCCGTTCGCGCGAGCGAGAGCGCCAGTACCAGATGCTCGGTCGCACCGGCAGGATCGCGGACTACCTTCCCTGATTGGACCCCTCATGACCGCCGTGCTCAACCCGGGCAGAGCCGCTGCATTGCCTGATCGCAGCCGCACACACCACGAAGGTGGCGATGCGACTGAATCCGCCACCGTCGGCGCCAATCGCGCGTGGGAGATTGATCGCGCGGTGATGCTCGAACGCTCAGAGCGTCGGGCTTGGTGGGTGGCAATTGC
>JANMYQ010000273.1:0-66912 GCA_031382215.1 Methylibium sp. | reverse complement strand
AGCGGCGCGTCGGCGATGTCCTTGCGGATCAGCGCCATCGCGGCCTGCAACTCGTCTCGCTTGGCGCCGGTCACGCGCACCGTGTCGCCCTGGATCGAGGCCTGCACCTTCAGCTTGCTCTGCTTGATGACCGTCTGGATCTTCTTGGCGGTGTCGCTGTCGATGCCGCTCTTCACGATCAACACCTGCTTCACCTTGTCGCCGCCGATCTTCTCGATCTTGGCGCTGCGGTCGATGAAGCGTGCATCGACACTGCGCTTGGTGAGTTTGGCGATCAGGATGTCCATCACCTGGCCGATCTGGAAGTCGCTGTCGGCCCACACCGTGAGCTCCTTCTCCTTCAGCTCGACCTTGGCGGAAGAACCCTTGAAGTCGAAGCGCGTGCCGATCTCCTTGGCCGTCTGGTCAACGGCGTTTTTCACCTCGACGAGGTTGGGGTCGAGCACGGTGTCAAAGCTGGGCATGTGCGGATTGTCGCCTCAAGGGGCAGCGTTTCGATCAAAATTCTGCCATGCAGATCGAGTCGGGCGTCAGCCTCAAACCCTACAACACCTTCGGCCTGCCGGCGGTGGCGGGCACGCTCGTGCGCATCACCGGTGACGCCGACGTGCGCCGGGTGGTCGACGACCCGGTGATGGGCCGCGCGCCCAAGTTCGTGCTCGGCGGCGGCAGCAACATCATCCTCACGCGCGACATGCCGCAGGTGGTGTTGAAGGTCGAGGTGCGCGGCATGCGGCTGGTCGAAGAGCGCGCCGACGCCTGGATCGTCGAGGCCGGCGCCGGCGAAGACTGGCACGCGCTCGTCGCCTGGACCCTGGCGCAGGGCTACCCCGGGCTCGAGAACCTGGCGCTGATCCCCGGCACCGTGGGCGCCGCGCCGGTGCAGAACATCGGCGCGTATGGCCTGGAGCTGCAGGACCGTTTCGAGAGTCTCGACGCGGTCGATCTGGTGACCGGCCGCAGCGTCACCCTGTGGCCGCAGATCTGCGCCTTCGGCTACCGCGACAGCGTGTTCAAGCATTCGCTCGCCGGCCGCAGCGTGATCACGCGCGTGCGCTTTCGCCTGCCGCGGCCGTGGAAGCCGGTGCTGGGTTACCTCGACATCGAACGCAAGATGCATGAGACCGGCATCACGGCCCCCAGCGCGCAGCAACTGTTCGACTGGGTCTGCGCCATCCGCCGCGCCAAGCTGCCCGACCCGGCGCTGATCGGCAATGCCGGCAGCTTCTTCAAGAACCCGCTGGTCACGCCCGAACAATGCCGCGACATCATCGGCCGCGACCCGACGGTCGTGCACTACCCGCTGCCCGACGGCAGCATCAAACTCGCGGCCGGCTGGATGATCGACGCCTGCGGCTGGAAGGGCAAAAGCGTCGGCCAGGCCGGCGTCTACGAAAAGCAGGCGCTCGTGCTGGTGAACCGCGGCGGCGCCATCGGCTCCGAGGTGATGACCTTGGCGCGCGCGATCCAGGAAAGTGTTTACGGCCGGTTCGGCATCCGCCTGGAGCCCGAACCGGTGGTGGTGTGAAGGTCAGTGCAAGGAGATCGAGATGGCACAGTGGCGCAAGAAATCATCCTCCAACGAGGTCTACACGCTCGAAGAGATCGAAGCCCGGCTGAAGGCCGAGTTGCCGCACTGGTACTACGAAGACGGCTGGATCCGCCGCAAGTACAAGACCACTGGCTGGAAGAGCACCCTGATGGTCGTCAACACCGTCGGCCACCTCGCCGAAGCGGCGTGGCACCACCCGGACTTGACGGTCAGCTACGCGTTCGTCACCGTGAAGCTCAACAACCACGAAGCCAAGGGCATCACCGACAAGGACTTTGCGCTGGCCCGCAAGATCGAAGACGTGGTGATGTGGCAGCCGGGGAAGGAGGAAGGGTCTGATCTGGAGGGGACGCCGGATGATCCGCGGTTCAAGTACATCAAGTACGAATAGAGCCCAAAGCGAAGGGCGAGGGGCCCCGTTTACGGGGATCGACCAGCGTCGGGATCGGCGAAGGAGCGGGCTCGATGCCCGCGACTGAGTTTCGTTGGTGGCGCGGGATCAGGCCGACGCGGCACTCTGCTCCGCGGGTGTCCCCCGAGCCGGAGTACCGTCTCTCCCCCTTTACCCCGCTGATCAGAGCGCCGCGCCGGCCTGATCTGGTGGCGGCGTAGAGGTCCACCTCAAGGAGAGTCAAGATGACTGGTACCGTCACTTCGGTGGCTGAAGTCACCCACGTTTCTAGGCATGGCTTCTGGCTGCTCCTCGACGCGGAGGAGCTGCTGGTGCCCTTCGAGCACTTCCCGTGGTTCAAGAAGGCAACGATCGAGCAACTGTCGGACGTGAAGTGGGCAACACCGAATCACCTTTATTGGCCGCAACTCGACGCCGACCTTTCAGTCGAATCCATTCGCGATCCATCGGCGTTCCCGCTTGTGTCCAAGGCAACGGGCTGACGCCGAAGCGCTGTGGCGGTGGTGCGAGATCAGGCCGACGCGGCACTCTGCTCCGCGGGTGTCCCCCGAACCGGAGTACCGTCTCTCCTCCTTTACCCCGCTGCGCAAAGCGCCGCGCCGGCCTGATCGGGCGGCCCGTCGAGATGCCGAGTTCAAAAGACGAGACGTGGGCCTCGTTTTTGGTCAGAAGCATGGTGCCATGCACGCGTTGCTCCCGAAACTAAAGAATCACACTAGCCATGATCGAAACTCTGCTACCAGTAACGGTTGCCATCGTTGCCGTGATCGGTTCCGCGTTACTAATATTCATCGATTGGGCCAAGGAGACGTGGAGAAAGCGGTTTCGTGAGCAAGTAAAGGCGGCAGTGACTCGAGACGCACTCACCTACGCTGACCTCCAACACGTCGCAGAGCGCTGGAACCAAGATCGGAAGGCTGTTCTTCAATCACTTCGAGTTCTTCTGTCTGATTCGGTTGCGGGTGAAAATGACTCCCGTTCAGGAAAGACGGAATTCATTCGTCAACTTCTCCTGGAGCACCAGTCTCGGGAGCCCTATGCCGAATTGCCTGAGAACATCAGTCTCCAGCTCGCGGCGCTTAGGCTTGCCGTTCCCGCACAGCCAGAAGCCATCCCGCAACTTGCGGCTTCACTTAGTGATCTCTATTCGAAGAATCAGCGCGAGTTGATGCGACAGAAGAGACTGGCCGTTTGGGGCATCGCTCTGGGTGTTCTCGGGCTCCTGGCGAGTATGCAGGGCATTTACAAGGCATGGCCCTAGCTAGCGCCTGCCGTGGGTGCCTGCGTCGCGAGCGCGAAAGCGTCCACTGAAGTGATCGAGCCGTAGCCTCAAGCCAAACGCTGGCAAGCCAAGGGCGTCGGGTGACCGGCGGAGTGAAGTAAAGGAGGAGGGGCCGAGTCTCTTCCGGTCCCGGGGGACATTCGCGGAGCCGGTCGCCCGATGGCCTTGGCCCGCGCAGACCTCCGCCGCACGGGCTTTGCAGCAACTCAGCCGAAGTGACAGACGTAGTGATACGCCTCGCCAAGAACCCGAATCTGGAAGCTCGCATTCCCCGGCACCTTGAACGACTCACCCGCCCCGAACCGTTGCCATTCCGAACTGCCCGGCAGCAGCACCTCGCACGCCCCCGCCACGCCCTCCATCACTTCGGGTGCCCCAGTGTTGAAGGTCAAGGTCGCAGGCAGGATCACGCCGACGCTCTTCTTCGTGCCGTCGGCGAACGTGATGCCGTGGGAGACGCACTTGCCGTCGAAGTAGACGTTCGCCTTGGTGGCGACGCTGACGTTGTCGAATTTCTCGGTGGACATGGGCGGTGAGCTTTCTCGTTGTGGTTCAAAGGGATGATGCAACGCGCACGCGCTGCAAGGTAAGTTGCAACACGCGCGCGTCGGAGCTGGCGCGGTGGCGCTGCAGGCGCAGTTCGCGTGCGACCTGTTCTTTCACGCCGTGCCAGGCAGCCGCTTCGCGCTCGTTCAGCAGCGCGCGCAGGTGGTCGAGCTTGAAGGCGGGGCTCTTGTCGGCCGCGTCGAACAGCGCGGCGAGCCAGCTGTAGTCGTTGGCCCAGCCGTCGCAGTAGACGGTGCGGCCGCCGAGGTGGTCGTTGAGGTGTTGGGCCACGTCTTTCACGTCGCGGCCATGCTGCAGCACGGCAGAGCGTGAAATGTGGTGCAGCGCTTCGGCGCTGGCGTCCCAATGGGTCCACTCTGGCGTGGGGCGGATCAAGGTGCAGTAGGTCTGGCCGTCGGGCAGCGCATAACCGACCTCGATCGGGTAGCTGGCCTTGCCGAGGCCGGACGCTTCCATGTCGAGAATGGTCGGGACGTCGTGCGCGGCATCGCATGTTTCCACGGCGGTGGGTGCCCAACTCATGGCAGATGCTAAGCGGCTTCCGTGCCAGCCGGCAGTCGAAATGTGCAGTCCGTCGCCCGGCGCATGCCGACGCTGCTGGCGGTTTAGGGTTTGTCCGAAGTGAGCGGCGGCCTTCGATGGCGATCCGGGCGCCGGCTTTGGGCTATACCTCTGCGAGCACCGCAGTGAAACCGCCGTCACCCCGGCGACAGCCCCAAGGAGATCCTGTGCCCGAACTCAGCCCCGCGCGCCCGCACCACAAAGTCTGGCCCAAGCGGTTGCCGCGCGCCGTCATCGCGCCAGAGACCTCGTTGTGGTTCAACCTCGACGTGTCGGCGCGGCGCTTCCCGCACAAGGCGGCTTACCGCTTCTTCGGCCGCGCGCTGACCTACGCGCAACTGCACCAGCAGGCCGAGCAACTGGCCGGCTGGCTGCAGAGCGTGGGCGTGAAGGCCGGTGACCGGGTTTGTGTGTTCATGCAGAACTGCCCGCAGTACGCGGTGGCGTGTTACGCGATCTTCCGCGCCAACGCGGTGGTGGTGCCGGTCAACCCGATGAACCGGGCCGACGAGTTCAAGCACTACATCGGCGACCCGCAAGCGCGCGTGGTGATCTGCAGCGCCGACCTGGCCGGCATCGTCGCGACGGCGAACGAGGCGATGCCGGCCGACGAGCGCGTGACGCACGTGGCGGTCACGCGCTACGCCGACGCGTTGCCAGACGGCCCGATAGCCCCCGAAGATGCCCCCAACGCCGCCACCGACGCCTGGCTGCGTGCCGACCCGCCGCTGCCGGTGTCGCTGTCGGCCGAGTCGCTGTCGGACAAGGCAGGCACGGCCTTCCTGCGCCTGGCCGACGTACTCGCCCTCGCGCTCACACCTGGCCCGCACACCGCGCAGGCCGACGACATGGCGATGCTGCCCTACACCTCGGGCACCACCGGCCTGCCCAAGGGCTGCATCCACACGCACCGCACGCTGATGCACAACGCCGTCGGCGGCCAGTGGGGGCATGCCGGGCCCGAGGTGGTGAGCCTGGCGGTGGTGCCGATGTTCCATGCCACCGGCATGATGTACAGCGTGCTCGGTTGCATTTACGCGGGCAGCACGTCGATCCTGCTGCCGCGCTGGGACCGTGAACTGGCCGGGCGAATGATTGCGCGCTGGCAGGTGTCTCACTGGACCTGCATCCCGACCATGATCATCGACCTGTTCGCGAGCCCGAACTACAAGCGCTTCGACCTGTCGAGCCTGCGCTACCTGAGCGGCGGCGGCGCGGCCATGCCGCAGGCGGTGGCGCAGCGCGTGATCGACGAATTCGGCATCACCTTCGCCGAGGGTTATGGCCTGACCGAAACCGCCGCGCCGAGCCACGCCAACCCGCCCGAACGCGCCAAGCTGCAATGCCTGGGAATGCCGATCTTCGGCGTCGACTCGCGCGTGGTGGACCCGACCACCTTGCAGGAGATGCCGGTCGGCGAGGTCGGCGAGATCGTGACCCACGGGCCGATGGTCTTCAAGGGTTACTGGCGCCACCCCGAGGCCACGAAGGCCGCGTTCGTCGCCCTGCCGGGCGAGCCGGTGGACAAGCTGTTCTTCCGCACCGGCGACCTGGGCCGCATGGACGACGAGGGCTACTTCTTCCTGACCGACCGGCTCAAGCGAATGATCAACGCGAGCGGCTACAAGGTCTGGCCGGCCGAGGTGGAGGCGATGCTGTTCAAGCACCCGGCGGTGCAAGAGGCCTGCATCATCGCCGCGCGCGACGCCTACCGCGGCGAGACCGTGAAAGCGGTCATCGTGTTGCGCGCCGAAGCACGCGGCAAGACCAGCGCCGAAGACATCATCGCCTGGGCGCGCGAGCAGATGGCGGCCTACAAGGCGCCCAAGCTGGTGGAGTTCGTCGACACCTTGCCCAAGTCAGGCTCGGGCAAGGTGATGTGGCGGCTGCTGCAGGACGAAGAGGCGGCGCGGGCGGGGTAGTGCAGGCCCGATGCCTGAGGCCGGGCTGAGACCGGCCACAATCTCGCTCCGCCGAAATCAACTTCCAAGAGCTTTCCCATGTCCCGCTACCAGGTCCGCCACGCCACCCTCAAGGACGCCAAGGCCGTCGCCGAAGTTCACGTCGCCGCCTGGCAAAGTGCGTTCAAGGGCGTGCTGCCAGACGAACAACTGGCCGCCATGTCGGCAGACAAGCGCCAGGCCTTCTGGCGCGACGCCATCGACATGGGCGAACCGCAGGTGCTGGTGGCCACCGAGGCCGAGAAGGTGCTCGGCTTCGTCGCCTTCGACCGCTCGCGCGACAAGGGCACGCCGCCCACCACCGGCGAGATCTGGGCCATCGGCGCAGCGCCCTCGCTGTGGTCCAGCGGCGCCGGGCTGGCGCTGTGGGACGGCGCGCGCGACGCGCTGACCGAAGAGGGCTGCACCAAGGTCACGGTGTGGCTGCCGCTGCGCATCGAGCGCGCGCTGCGCTTCTTTGATCTGGCCGGCTTCAAGCGCGAGCTGACCAGCGCCAAGACGGTCGAGATGGGCGGCGTGAAGGTCGAAGAAATCCGCCTGCAACGAAAGATCGTCTGAGGAACTTGACCGGGAACGTGGCTGGGAACGCGGCTTGATGCGAACCGTTGATCGGGCTTTCACCGATCCTGATCCGGGTATCCCGAGCCCGCTTGATTGGCATTGAATCATGCCTTCCGGTCGCTATCATCAGCGGCCTTTGGCCCCTTGGGGTCAAGATCGGCAATACGCAAATACTGTCTGAGGAGACACACAGTGAAACTGGTTAAAACATTGATCGTGGGTGCAGCGCTGGGCCTGGCTGCAAGCGGCTTTGCCGTGGCGCAAGACAAGGGCCTGGTCGGCGTGTCGATGCCCACCAAGACTTCGGCGCGCTGGATCGCCGACGGCAACAGCATGGTCAAGAGCCTGGCCGACAAGGGCTACAAGGCCGATCTGCAATACGCCGACGACGACATTCCGAACCAGCTCGCGCAGGTCGAGAACATGATCACCAAGGGTGTGAAGGTTCTGGTCATTGCCGCGATCGATGGCACCACGCTGTCGAATGCGCTGCAGAAGGCGGCCGACAAGGGCGTCAAGGTCATCGCCTACGACCGGCTGATCGTCGGCAGCAAGAACGTCGATTACTACGCCACGTTCGACAACTTCCAGGTCGGCGTGCTGCAGGCGCAGTACATCGAAAAGGCGCTCGATCTGAAGGGCGGCAAGGGCCCGTTCAACATCGAGCTGTTCGGCGGCTCGGCCGACGACAACAACGCCTTCTTCTTCTACGACGGTGCCATGTCGGTGCTGCAACCGTACATCGACAAGGGCAAGCTGGTGGTGCAGAGCAAGCAGACCGGCATGAACAAGGTCTCGACCCTGCGCTGGGACGGCGCGGTGGCGCAGGCCCGCATGGACAACCTGCTCAGCGCCTACTACGGCAAGGCCAGGGTCGACGCGGTGCTGTCGCCGTATGACGGCCTGTCGATCGGCATCCTGTCGTCGCTCAAGGGCGTGGGCTACGGCACGCCGAAGCAGCCGTTCCCGGTCGTGACCGGGCAGGATGCCGAGGTGCCCACCGTCAAGTCGATGATCCGCAAGGAGCAGGCTTCGACGATCTTCAAGGACACGCGTGAACTGGCCAAGGTCACAGCCGGCATGGTGGACGCGATGCTGAGCGGCAAGACGGTGGAAGTGAACGACACCAAGACCTACAACAACAAGGTCAAGATCGTTCCGTCGTACCTGCTCAAGCCGGTCAGCGTGGACCTGAGCAACTACAAGCAGGTGCTGATCGACAGCGGCTACTACACCGAAGCGCAGATCAAGTAATCTGGCGCTGCGTTCGTGGCAGCGGCAACAGGCTCAGTGCCCCGCGGTACTGGGCCTGTTTTCTTTTGAAGGCCATCCCAATGCGAGAGGCGACATGAGTAGCCCGATTCTCGAAATGCGTGGAATGAAGAAATCATTCCACGGCGTCAAGGCCTTGAGCGACGTGAACCTGACGGTGCAGGCCGGCCAGATCCACGCCATCGTGGGCGAAAACGGCGCCGGCAAGTCGACCTTGATGAAGGTGCTGAGCGGCGTGTACCCGTTCGGCGACTACGAAGGCCAGATCAGTTTCATGGGCCGCGAGTGCCGCTTCAAGGGCATTCACGACAGCGAGAAGATGGGCATCATCATCATCCACCAGGAGTTGGCGCTGGTTCCCTTGCTGTCGATCACCGAGAACATCTTTCTCGGCAACGAGCAGGCGCGTGGCGGCATCATCGACTGGGCGCTGTCGTACACGCGCACGCAGGCGCTGCTGAAGAAGGTGGGGCTGAACGAATCGCCCGACACGCTGATCACCGACCTGGGCGTGGGCAAGCAGCAACTCATCGAGATTGCCAAGGCGCTGTCCAAGGAAGTGAAGCTGCTGATCCTGGACGAGCCGACCGCGAGCCTGAACGAAACCGACAGCGACGCGCTGCTGGAATTGCTGCTCGAGCTGAAGCGCCAGGGCATCGCCTGCATCCTGATCTCGCACAAGCTGAACGAAATTTCGAAGGTGGCCGACGCGATCACCATCTTGCGCGACGGTGCGACGGTCGAGAGCGTGGACTGCCGCGCCGAGGCGATCGGCGAAGACCGCATCATCAAGAGCATGGTCGGCCGCGAAATGGCTGACCGTTACCCCAAGCGCACGCCGAACATCGGCGAGACGGTGTTCGAGGTGAAGAACTGGAAGGTGCACCACGCGATGCACGCCGACCGGCTGGCCATCAAGGGCGTGAACCTGCATGTCAAGCGCGGCGAGATCGTCGGCATCGCCGGGTTGATGGGGGCAGGACGCACCGAACTGGCGATGAGCATCTTCGGCCGCTCGTACGGCCAGGGCATCAGCGGCCAGGTGTTCATGAAGGGCCGCGAGATCGACGTGAGCACGATCGAGAAGGCGATCGGGCACGGCCTGGCCTACGTGACCGAAGACCGCAAGGGTTACGGCCTGGTGCTGGAAGAGACGATCAACTGGAACACGACCCTGGCCAACTTGGGCGCGGTGTCGAACAACAGCGTGATCGACGCCGGGCGCGAATACCAGGTCGCCGAGGAATACCGCAAGAAGTTGAACATCCGCTGCTCCGACGTGTTCCAGCGCGTCGTCAACCTCTCGGGCGGCAACCAGCAGAAGGTGGTGCTGAGCAAGTGGCTGTTCTCCGACCCCGAGGTGCTGATCCTGGACGAGCCGACGCGCGGCATCGACGTGGGCGCCAAGTACGAGATCTACACCATCATCGCCAAGCTCGCCGCCGAAGGAAAGTGCGTGCTGATGATCTCGTCGGAGATGCCCGAGCTGCTGGGCATGTGCGACCGCATCTGCGTGTTGCACGAAGGCGCGTTCGTGGCCGAATTTCCGGTCGCCGAAGCGTCGCAGGAGAAAATCATGAAAGCTATCGTGACCTCAGGAAACCATTGACATGGCCATCCCCGCATCCACATCTGCTGCCCCGGCCAAAAAGGTCGAACCGGAAGCCTCTTCCGGCGTGCTGAAGAACAACCTGCGCGAATACGGCATGCTGATCTCGCTCGTCGCGATCATGGTGTTCTTCCAGGTCATGACCAACGGCACCCTGTTCCAGCCGCTGAACCTGACCAACCTGATCCTGCAGAACAGCTACATCGTGATCATGGCGCTGGGCATGCTGCTGGTGATCGTGGCCGGGCACATCGACCTGTCGGTGGGCTCGGTGTGCGGCTTTGTCGGCGCGGTCGCGGCGGTGCTGATGGTCGAATACAACATGCACTACCTGCTCGCCGGTTTCCTGTGCCTGGTGCTGGGCGGGGTCATCGGCGCAGCGCAGGGTTACTGGGTGGCGTTCTACAAGATCCCGTCGTTCATCGTCACGCTGGCCGGCATGCTGGTGTTCAAGGGGCTGGCGCTGGCGGTGCTGCAGGGGCAGTCGGTCGGGCCGTTCCCGCCCGAGTTCCAGTTGCTCAGCACCGGCTTCATCCCCGACCTGTTCTCGGGCGAAAGCCTGCGCATCACGTCGCTGATTGCCGGGCTGGCCATGGCCTGCGTGCTGCTGGTGGTCAAGGTGCGTGGCCGCGCCAACCGCCTGAAGCATGGCATGGACAACGAGCCGGCGGCCGTGTTCATGCTGAAGAACCTGGTGTTCGCACTGATGATCGCGGCGTTTGCCTACCTGCTCGCGTCGTACAAGGGCCTGCCCAATGTGCTGATCGTGATGCTGCTGCTGATGCTGGTGTACGACTTCATCACCACCCGCACGACCATCGGCCGGCGCGTGTATGCGCTGGGCGGCAACGAGAAGGCGGCGCGCCTGTCGGGCATCAAGACCGAACGCGTCACGTTCTACACCTTCATCAACATGGGCGTGCTGTCGGGGCTGGCGGGGCTGATCTTCGCGGCGCGCCTGAACACTGCCACGCCGAAGGCCGGGCTGGGCTTCGAGCTCGACGTGATCGCCGCGTGCTTCATCGGCGGCGCGTCGGCCTCGGGCGGCGTGGGCAAGGTGATGGGCGCGGTGATCGGCGCGTTCATCATGGGCGTGATGAACAACGGCATGTCCATCATGGGCATCGGCATCGACTACCAGCAGGTCATCAAGGGACTGGTGCTTTTGGCGGCGGTGTGCGTGGACGTGTACAACAAGAACAAGTGAGCGCGGCAGCGAGTGCGGCGCGCCGACGCCGCGTGTTCCCTGCGGGCATACCCGAAGTTGGAAAGAGCGCCGGGCTGCGTATACGCTCAGGTGCCAGACTCGATCCAGCCCAGGAGCAACCCGATGAAATACAAGGCAAACCGTTTTTTGACCCTCACTGCTGCGGCGCTTGCCGCAGGCGTGGCGGCCGTCTCGTTCGCGCAGCAGGCGCTCGTGCCGCCCGGCCCGAACAAGCTGAAGTTCCCGCAGAACTGGGACAAGGGCGTGATGTACGCCACCGTCGATCGCCACGACACCAAGCAGTACCGCGAGTTCTACACCAGCGCCGAAGCGGTGCAGGCGGCGAAAGACGGCAAGGAGATTCCGAACGGCACCGTCATCACCTTGGCGGCCTACGCGGCCAAGCTCGATGCCGAAGGCAAGCCGGTGAAAGACGCAAACGGCCGCTTCGTCAAGGACAAGCTGGTGGCGGTGAACTCGATGCAGAAGGAAGCCGGCTGGGGCGCTGACATCCCGGCCGCGGTGCGCAACGGCGACTGGATCTACCAGTCGTTCACGCCCGACGGCCAGGTCAACGACAAGGCAAACCTGACCGCCTGCTTCGCGTGCCACCTGCCGTTCGCGAAAGACCAGTACCTGACCAACCTGGCCAAGCTGGCCGGCAAGTTCCCGGGCGCGACCACGGCCGTGGCGGCCAGGAGCGGCCCGACCGACGTGGCGATCACCGGCTTCATGTTCGGGCCCGGCACGATCAAGGTCACGGCCGGCCAGAAGATCACCTGGACCAACGCTGACGACACGCCGCACCAGATCGCTGTCACCGGCAAGGAGCAACGCAGCGACTTGATGCTCAAGGGCCAGAGCGCCACGCTGCAGTTCGACGAAGCCGGCAACATCGCCTACATCTGCGGCCTGCACCCGGGCATGAAGGGCACGATCGAGGTCGTCGCGAAATGAGGGTGCAGCCTGTGAAGGTGGGCGTGTCGCTGGCGGCCCTGGCGGCCCTGGCCGTACTGGCCGTACTGTCCGGCTGTGCCGTGCTGAAGAACGACGGCAAGAGCAAGCTGGGGTTCTTCGTCACCAGCACGGGTCCGGGCCAGGGCGCCAACCTCGGCGGCCTGGCGGGCGCCGACCGGCACTGCCAAACCCTGGCCAGCGCCGTGAAGGCCGGCGACCATAGCTGGCGCGCCTACCTCAGCACCACGCCGGCGGCGGGCGCCCCGGCGGTGAACGCGCGTGACCGAATCGGCCGCGGCCCCTGGCTCAACGCCAAGGGCGTGGTCGTGGCCACCGATGTGGAACAACTACATGGCGCCAGCAACAACCTGAACAAACAGACCGCGCTGACCGAAAAAGGCGAGCCGGTCAACGGCCGTGGTGACACGCCGAACGTGCACGACATCCTCACCGGCTCCACACCTGAAGGCCGGGCGATGGTGAGCGACAAGGACACGAGCTGCGGCAACTGGACGCTCAGTGCCGAGGGTTCGGCCATCGTCGGCCACCACGACCGGATGGGGCTCACCGAGGAGCCGCCGGCCAAGTCGTGGAACTCGTCGCACCCGACACGCGGTTGCAGCGCCGACGCGCTGAAGGCCACCGGAGGCGGTGGCCTGTTCTACTGCTTGGCGGTGGACTGAAGCGACTGCGCTGCGCTGAACCCGGGGTTCAGCGGCGGCGCGGTGAACATAAGCGTCAGCGGCGACGCGTGTTGGCCGCGGCGTCCAGGTCGTCGAAGAAGCCCGATGCGACGGGTTCGTTCGCCTGGTTGTAGGCGAGCTGGTCGCCGTCCATCAGCAATTCCTGGATCTCGGGCACCGGGATCAGCTGGCGCCCGTCGACGTCGACCTCGTCGCTGGCGGCAGCGTCGCCCTTGCTGTTCTTGAACAGTTCGCGCACTGCGGCGATGCTCGGCAAGTCGTTGTCATGCCAGACATGGACCCTCACGCCGGCCGCCTGCAGCACCTGGGCCAGCCGGTTGTGCCGGGCCATGCTGCGCTGGGTCTGGTCGGCCGAGCGCACTTCGATGGCGGCGATGACCTTCGAGCTCGAATCGCACACCAGCAGGTCCACGTTCAGGCGCCCCGCGCGGTTCAGCCACTGCGAATACGAATTGCTCGACGGCACGCTGATGAAGCGCGACAGCGGCACCTGCGCCAGCACCAGGTGGCGCGGCAGTGCGCGGCGCAGGGTACCGAAGGCCAGGCGCTCGGGCAGGGTCATCACACGCACCGCTTGCGGCGGCCAGGCCTGCACCGTGTCGAGCACTTCGCTGTCGGGCGCGCGGCCGGCGTCTTGTGTGCCTCGTCGGCGCCGTGCCACCAGCAGCAAGGTCAGCAAAGCCGAAATCAGCAGAGCGGCGATGGCGGTGGGTTCGAGCGAGAACATGCCAACAAGACTAGGGCCGCAGGTCCGCCCGGGTCAAGCGCTTCGGGCGTCAAGGCGGGGCCGATTGTTCATTTCGACCCGACCGTTTCGACGCGTTACACGTGTGTGCTGGCGCGCGACAGTGAGCGGGGCCAAGTTCTCGGCGCTCTACTTCTGCCGCCTACTTATGCCGCCAACTTCTGGCTGCCTACTTCCCAGAAATGCCCAGCAACTCCACCTCGAACTGCAGCGTCGCATTCGGCGGGATCGCGCCGCCCGCTCCCTTTTCGCCATAGGCAATCGCGGCCGGGCAGGTCAGCTTCGACTTGCCGCCGACTTTCATCAGCTGCACCCCTTCGGTCCAGCACTTGATCACGTGGTTGAGCGGGAACTCGGCCGGCGTGCCGCGTGCATAGGAGCTGTCGAACTCCTTGCCGTCGGGGAAGGTGCCGCGGTAGTGGACCTTCACCGTCTCGGTCGCGGCCGGGTTCGGGCCGGCGCCGTCTTTCAGCGAGCGGTAGACCAGGCCGCTGGCCGTTACGGTGGCGCCCGGCTCCTTGGCGGCGGCGGCCGCCACGTCGGCTTGGGCCCAGCAGGCAGACAGGGAAGCGAAGCTCAGCAGGGTGGATACAACGAAGGTTCTCAAGGCAGATCTCCAGGCAAATCAGGAAGGGCGACATCATCACCGATCCGCTGCAGCAGGCGCAAAGATCGGCCCTTCAGTCCGATGGCCCATGGCCGATATGAGGGCCAAGCCACACGAAAGGACTAACCATGGCCGTCAACCTCGTCAGCGGCGCGAATGCCGCACTCGGCAGCTCTGCCGCCGGAAATCAAGCCGTGGGCATCGCCGTGTTGAAGAAGGCGATCGACCTGCAGGCGCAGGGCGCCGCGCAATTGATCCAGGCGCTGCCGCAGATGCCGGCCAACCCGCCGCACCTGGGCAACCACCTGAACACCTTCGCCTGACGATGCGCAAACGGGCCGGGGCGCGCCTGCGCTTTCAGTCCACCCGTTCCGCCCCGGTCATCAGGGCGACGAAGCGCTCGATGCCGATGTTGCCGCCCGACAAGGTAACGCCTACGCGCTGGCCCTTGAACTGATCGCGGTGCTGCATCAGCGCCGCCAGCGCGTTGGCGCCCGACGGTTCGAGCACCACCTTCATGCGCTCGAAGGCAAAGCGCATCGCCTGCACCACCACCGGGTCGGGCACGGTCAGCACATCGGTGACCAGCGCCTGGATCACTTCGAACGGATGTTTGCCGACCGCCTGCGTCTGCTGGCCGTCGCAAATGGTGCGCGGCACGTCGATGCTGACGATCTGCCCGCCGCGCAGCGAGCGCTGCATGTCGTCGCCGCGCTCGGGTTCGGCGCCGAACATCCGAATGCCGGGCACCAGGTGCTTGGCAGCGACCGTGCAGCCTGACAGCAGGCCACCGCCACCGGCGCAGACGATCAGCGAATCCAGCGGGCCGGTGTCCTCGATCAGCTCCAGCGCCGTGGTGCCCTGGCCGGCCATCACCGGCAGGTGGTCGAAGGGCGGGATCAGCGAACACTGGCGCTCCTTCACGAGCGCGGCGGCGATCTGGGCCCGGTCTTGCCGGTAGCGGTCGTACAGGATCACCTCGGCGCCATACCCGCGCGTGGCTGCGAGCTTCAGCGCGGGGGCGTCTTCAGGCATCACGATGGTGGCCTGGCAGCCGTGCAGTTGCGCCGCCAGCGCCACCGCCTGCGCGTGGTTGCCGGACGAAAACGCCACCACGCCGCGCGCGCGTTCGGCGTCGCTCAGCACGTTCACCGCGTTGTAGCCGCCGCGGAACTTGAACGCGCCCATGCGCTGCAGGTTCTCGGCCTTCATGAACACCTGCATGCCGAGCAGGGCGTCGAGCGTCTTGCTGGTCAGCACCGGGGTGCGGTGGGCCACGCCCTTCAGGCGGGTGGCGGCGGCGGCAATGTCGGAAAACGTGAGCATCGGGGGTCTCGGGGTTCGGGTTTTTCAGGTTAGGCGGTCGGGCGTCACTTCGTGGCTGCATCGAACTTGCTGCGGTAGTGCAGGGCACGCGGCTCGTCACCGAGTGCGCGGTAGAGGTGTTCCAGTTCCTCGAACACATACGGGTCAGGCTCGCCCGCGGCGTCCCCTGCGCGCTCCAGTTCGAGCTGAATGGCGAGCGCCTGGGCATACCGCTTCTGGGCCCGGTAAGTCCAGGCGATCATCCAGTCGGCGATCCTCACGTTGCGGGCCCGGCCCGCTCTGTCGTACGCCGCGCGCGACAATCCGAACTGCACGAGTGCGGCCTCGTACTCGCCCTTGAGGTGCCTGGCGTAGCCGATGTTGTTGCGCAGCGAGCCCTCCCATGCTTTTGCGTCAGCCTGGTCCGACCGTTCCAGGGCGGCCACGGCTTTCTCGTTCCACTCCAGTTGGCGATCGGGCTCCGTGTCAACGACCGGCATCATGTGCAGCGCATCGATGGCCAGAAAGTCGAGCCGGGCACGGGAAGCGATCTCATGCGCCTTGAGGAAGTGGTCCCTCGCCGCAACGAGGTTCTGGGGTGTCTGGCTTTCCTTGGGATGGGCGGTGGACGCAAACGTCCTGCCGAGTTCGAGAAAGTACCGGACCTGCACCTCCGCAGAAGCGCTTTTCAGACTGGGCTCGACGGACGACAGAAGCTCTCGGGCCTTGGCGAAGTTGCGCCGCAGGCCGTGGCTTCGGGCGATCTGGGTTTGAAGAATGAGCTTCTCGTCTTCGCTCGCGCCAACCAGCGCGGCGATGAAACGCTGCTCGCTCAGCTCGGGTTTGCCGTAGTCCCAAAGTGCGTTGATGTCGAGTGCCATGGCCAATGAAGGAAACAACGGAAGCAGCAGCAACGAGGCGAGCGCTCGCATCGGTGGAGTCTTGCGAGCAGAGGGTGCGGGCCTCAGCGTCGCACGATCAGCGCGCGCACTTCGGCCAGTTTGGCCTTGAGCTGGCGCGTGTGGGCCGGCCCCATGCGCAGCAGGATCTTCTGCCCGGCCGAGCGCGCTTCGAGCGCCGGGTCGACGAACTCGTAGCGCAGCCAAGGCGTGGTCGACGGAATCGGCCCCTTCACGTCGGTCAGCCGCACCTGCAGCGGGCCCGGGGGCTCGGGCGTGGCGAGCAAGTGATCGATCACCTGCACCAGCCGGTCGTTGAAGTACTTGCCGGGGTAGCCGAGTTGTTCATAGGCGTGCTGGAACAGCGGGTACAGGCGCCGGTACAGCGCCACCGCCTGGGCGCTGTTGACGGCAGCGACGAACTGCACGAAGGGCGCGTAGCGCTTGGCGTTGTCGGCGCCGATCAGCGTGGTGTCGGCTGCCGGCGTGGTCTGGAAGCGGGCTGGCGACGGGTTCACCGGCCACAGGCGGGCGGCAGCGAACGGTCGATCCAGGTTGTCCACCGTGGCCACCAGCCTGGCCGCAAAGCCATCGGTGCTCAGGAAGCTCAGCACCGGCTTGCGGCCCAGCAACTCCGTCAGTGCGTCGGCGACGTAGGCGTCGGCCTGGTCGGGCGGTGGCAAGGGGCGCGGCGCGGCGGCGCTGGCCGACGCCGCCGCCCCGGCTTCGATCGGGTGGCGGATCGCCGGCTCCACCGGTGCCGGCGGCGGCGCCGGAGCGGGCGCCGGTGCGGCTGCGACCGGCGGCGGCGCGGCAGGTGCCGGCGCAGGCGTTTGCTGCTGCCACCAGTACACGCCGCCTGCGGCCGCGGCCACCAGGGCCAGCAGCGCGGCCACCCACAAGAGCGATTTCTGATTCATGGCGTCCCCATGGTGAAGCACGCCGGCAAGGCATGTGCCGGCACGATACCGCTTCAGGGGCCGAGAGGGCAAACCGGGTGTTGCCACGTTGTTGCCAGGGCCGGGCGCCGCTCGCGCGGCCCTCGGAGACCGGGTGCTGCGGGTGCCTGCGGGTGGGGAGGGTGGCCTGGAGCGGCCTACTTGGCGCCGGGCACCAGCTCCGCCGTGTTGACCGGCGTGTTCTGCAAGTCGCGCAGCGACGCCATGCGCTTGCGCGTGCCCGGGTGGGTGGGGGTGTCGCGCGTCAGGCCCATGCGCTTGAAGGCCGAGAAGGCGTCGTCGTCGGAATGGCCCATCGCGCGCAGGGTGTGCACCGAAAACGCATCGGCGTCCAGTTCGTGCCGGTGCGACAGGCCCGACGCATCACGCCCCAAGGCGCCCGCCACCGGGTCGGTGGTGGCGGGTGTTACCGCGCCGGGAATGTGGCGCTTGTAGACCTCGCCGAGCTGCGACCAGTGGCCCAGCGCCACGTGGCCCAGCTCGTGCGCCAGAATGAACACTCGCTCGCCTTCGGTCAGGTCGGCGAGCGATTCGTTGGCAACCACCACCCGGCCGAGCAAGGCCTCGGCGACCGTCTCGCCGCGGATCACCCGCAATTCCACGGGTTCGCGCAGGCTCGAGGCGCGCACGAGCCGCTCGAAACTGGTGCGCACCCTTTGGGCGCGCTCGCTTTGTGCGTCGGCCAAGGTAAACGCCTCCAGGCGCGTGCGGTGCGAGCGTTCGAGCACATCGACGATGTCCTCGCACCAGGCCGGCGCGGCGGCCAGCGTCAGAAGGACCCAAAGCAACGATCGCATGGCACACCTCCCCTGGGGTTCGGAACCAACATGGGTCCGGCACCTGGGTGAGTTGCAGCAACTTGCGTGCCCGAATTAGGGGTTAGTACTTATCAGTGACACACCGGTGTCACTTTTCGTGACAGCGTGGGCAAGCCTGGGGCGGGCCGGTGATGCTGTTCACGAACACGATCGCGCTGCCGGGTTGGCGTATCGGGCCGCTGGCGATCGGGGCGCCGCGCTTGGGCATCGTCGTGCGTCGTCCCGCGTCATTCCCCGTCGTTTTGCGCCGATACGACCGGTTGGGGTGCAGCGGTCGGCCCGGAAACTGTCACTTGTGATGATTCAGTCGGGTGCCGCCTCGGCGTCGCGCCGGCAGGCCGCCTGCAATTCGGCCCAGCCGTCGGAGCCCAGCGCTTCGAGCGTGCGGATGTTGGCCTCGAAGATTGCTTCCGGCTCGGGGAACGCCTCCACCGCGCGCGTGATGCTGTCTTCGCGCAGCAGGTGCAGGCAAGGGTAGGGCGAACGGTTGGTGGCGTTGGCCAGGTCGCCGGGCGCGCTGCCGGCAAACTGGTACTGCGGGTGGAAGCTGGCGAGCTGCAGCACGCCTTCGAGGCCCAGTTCGTGCACTGCGGCCTCGGCTACGTCGAGAAAGTCATTGAAGTCGGCGAAGTCTGTCAGCACCTGCGGGTGGATCAGCAGGGTGGTCTCCAGCGCTGCCGGGTCGGCGCTGACCAGGTGCTGGAGCTCGTCGCGCAGCATGGCCAACAGCACTGCGGGGTCGCTCGTTTCATGCACCACGTAGCGCACCGTGCCCTTCACCTGGGGCGCTTTTGCGAACGGGCACAGGTTCAGGCCGATGACGGCCCGGTCCACCCAGGCGCGGGTTTCGCGGATCACGTTGTCGGTTCGGATGTCCATGTGGCTAAAGTCGAGTATCGGGCACCGCCCGCCCCCGCCGATCACCTCTCGCCGATCACCCCGGTTCACCCGCCATGCCGCCGCCGAAACTGAAGTACCTGGCCGGTTACCCCGCCGACGTGCAGGCCCAGGTGCGCGAGCTGATCGACCAGGGCCGCCTGGGCGACCGCCTGCGCCAGCGCTATGGCGGCACGCACGACGTGCGCACCGATCGTGCGCTGTACGACTACACCGTGGCGCTGAAGATCCGCTGCATGCGCAGCGCGCCGCCGCTGAGCAAGGTGGTGTTCGACAAGCAGCTGCAGTTGCTGCAGCACGCGCTGGGCACCCACACCACGGTGGCGCGGGTGCAGGGCGGGCGGCTCAAGGCCAAGCGCGAAATCCGCGTTGCCAGCCTGTTCAAGGACACGCCGCCCGAGTTCCTGAAGATGATCGTCGTGCACGAACTGGCGCACCTGAAGGAGCCGCAGCACGACAAGGCCTTCTACCAACTCTGCGAGCACATGGAGCCCGACTACCACCAGCTCGAATTCGACCTGCGGCTGTACCTGACTCAGCAGGAGTTGTCTGCGTGAGCGGCGAACTCAGGGGTGGCGCTCAGGGGGGTGAGTACACGCGCAGATAGCTCGCGAAGCGCGGCAGCCCGGTGCTCGTGAGGTCGCGGTAGCGGTAGCTCACCGTGCTGCCCAGCGGCGGCGGGTTGCTGCGTTGTTCGTCGCTGAAGCCGGTGCCGATGTAGAAGCGCCGGCCCTCCGGCGTCTGCACCTGCAGCGCGCCCATGCGGCCGGCGTGCCTGCCCTTGCCGGGGCGCTGGCCTACAACAGTGGCTTCGGTGTCGAGGTAGGGCTTGAGCTTGAGCAGCACGTCGCTGCGGCCGGTGCTGTAGGGCGCCGACGCCAGGTGCAGCATCAGGCCTTCGCCGCCTTTGGCCACGGTGGCGTCGAGCCGGCGCTTCAAGGCCTGGCGGTCGGTCACCGGGCTTTGTTCCACCGCCTGGAGTTGCGGCCACGCCAGCCGCGCGGCCAGCGCGCGCATCGCCTGCGCGCGTTCGGCAAAAGTGCCCGGCGCGTCGGGCAGCTCGAACACCATGTAGTTCACGCGCTTCCACTCGTCGTCCACCGGAACGTCCTTGCGCACGATGGCCGAGAGCGCGTCGAATTGCCCGCGCGCGAGCCACAGCTCACCGTCGAGCGGCTGCGCCGGCAGCCTGGCGGTGAACCAGGCCGGCGCCGGCACCGTGCGGCCGCTGCGAAAGCGCAAGCTCGTGCCGTCCCACACGGCGCGCACGCCGTCGTACTTTTCGCTCACGAGGTACTGCGTCGGGTCAATGTGGCCGGCGTAGACGTTGGCCAGCAGCAGGGCAGGTTGGGCATTCGCCGCGGCGCCGAGCAGCGCCGCAGCGCACAGCAGCGCTGGCATGATCGATCGGCGCAGGGCTTGAAGCAACAGCAGCATGAGGGTGGCCGGCAGTGAGGCTGTGAACTGTAGCGGCCGGCGCCAGACGTGGAAGTAGACTGCCGCCGCAGCTTTCGGAGTCGCCCATGTTCCTGACCTTTCCGCGCTTCACGCCGCACCGCGCGGCCGCCGTGCTGGCCACGTTCTTGGCCGCTTTGCTGCTGGCCGCCTGCGCCGGCCCCGCCGGCTACCAAGCCGACAAGACCTACGCCCTCACCATCCTGCACACCAACGACCACCACGGCCGCTTCTGGAAGAACGCCGACGGCGAGTACGGCCTGGCGGCGCGCAAGACGCTGATCGACGGCATCCGCGCCGAGGTCGCCGCGCGCGGCGGCCACAGCCTGCTGCTCGATGGCGGCGACGTGAACACCGGCGTGCCCGAGTCGGACCTCAAGACGCCGAGCCCGACTTCAAGGGCATGAACAAGTTGGGTTACGACGCGATGGCGGTCGGCAACCACGAGTTCGACAAACCGCTCGCGGTGCTCGACAAGCAGCGCGGCTGGCTCAACTTTCCGATGCTGTCGGCCAACATCTACCAGGGCGGCCAGCGCCTCTTCAAGCCCTACACCGTGTTCGACCTGGGCGGCCTGAAGGTGGCGGTGCTGGGCCTGACCACCGACGACACCTGGAAGCTCGTGAACCCCGACGGCATCAAAGGCGTGGAGTTCCGCAAGCCCGCCGATGAAGCGCGCGCGCTGATGCCCGAGCTGAAGGCGCAGGCGCAGATCGTCATCGCCGCCACCCACATGGGCCACTTTGCCGACGGTGCACACGGCGTGAACGCGCCGGGTGACGTGGAAATGGCGCGCGCCGTGAAGGGCTTCGACCTGATCGTCGGCGGCCACAGCCAGAACCCCGTGTGCATGAAGGCCGAGAACGTGGCCGACGCCGCCTACGTGCCTGGCACCGCCTGCCGGCCCGACCGCCAGAACGGCGCGTGGATCGTGCAGGCGCACGAGTGGGGCAAGTACGTCGGCCGGGCTGACTTCGAGTTCCGCAACGGCGAACTCAAGCTGGTGAAGTACCAGTTGCTGCCGGTCAACCTGAAGCGAGTCGTCACCGGTGCCGACGGCAAGCCGCAGAAGCAGACCTACACACCCGAGATCGCCGAGGACGCCGGGATGCTGGCCTTCCTGCAGCCGTTCCAGAACGCCGGCCAGCAGGCGCTGTCGGTGGTGGTCGGGCGCAGCGACGCGAGCCTGAACGGCGACCGCACGGCGGTGCGCGGCCGGCCCACCGACCTGGGCGTGCTGATCGGCCGCGCAATGATGGAGCGCGCCAAGGCAGACTTCGCGGTGCTCAATTCGGGCGGCATCCGCGACTCGCTGCCGGCCGGCGAGATCAGCTACAAGGACGTGCTGAAGGTCCTGCCCTTTGGCAGCACGCTGGGCTTCATCGACTTCAGCGGTGCCGACGCACTCGCCTACCTGAACGCCGCCGCGAAGATGACCCCCGGCGCTGGCGCCTTCGCGCAGTTCGCCGGTGTGCAACTGGTGATCGAGAGCGGCGTGGTCACGCAGGCGCTTCTCAAGGGCAAGCCGATCGACCCCGCGGCTACCTACCGCATGGCCATCAACAGCTTCATGGCGGCCGGCGGCGACGGGTACCCGCGCCTGAAGGACCGCCCTGGCTACGTTGACACCGGCTATGTCGATGCCGACATGCTGCGCAACTTCCTGTGGGCGCGCAACCCGCTGAAGGCGGCCGACTTTGCGCCGGGCACGGCGGTAGTGCGCAAGTAGGCAGCGGAGCTCATCACATGCCCACGACGATCGCCCCCCATCGCATCCGCCGCCTGACGGCAGTGAGCGAGGCCGAACTGAAAGCACTCGCCGACGTGCTGATCGACTGCGTCGCTGGCGGCGCGTCGGTGAGTTTCATGCATCCGCTCGCGCCTGCGAAGGCGCTGGCGTTCTGGCAAGGCGTGGCCGAGGGCGCGGCGCGTGGCCAGCGTGGCCTGCTGGTGGCCGAAGACGAGACCGGCATCGTCGGCACCGTGCAACTCGTGCTCGACCAACCCGAGAACCAGCCGCACCGCGCCGACCTGTCGAAGATGCTGGTGCACCGCCGCGCGCGCCGCCGCGGTGTGGGCGACGCGCTGATGATTGCCGCCGAACAACTCGGGCGCGACTGCGGCAAGTCGCTGCTGGTGCTGGACACGGCGAGCGCCGACGCCGAGCGGCTCTACACACGCCACGGCTGGCAGCGCTGCGGCACCATCCCCGACTTTGCGCTGCTGCCGCACGGCGGCCTGTGCGCGACCACGCTGTTCTACAAGCAGATCTGACCGGCGCGGCTCACTCTGTCGGCTGTCGATAACGCTGCCAGGCGTCGGCCGTCGGCGTCGTGCCCGCCCCCGGCTCCTGCGGCAGGCGGAAGTGCCCGTCCACCACCTCGGCCGGGTCGGTGAAGAAGGCCTTGATCCACGGGATGTATTCGAGCACCGCCACCGCGGGGTGCGCGTGCGCGAGGTGCACGTGCACCTGGCTCATGTCGCCCGCGTGCGGCGCCACCGGCAGTCGCATGGCCAGTGCGGTGTCGCACACGCGCAGCACCTCGGTGATGCCGGCCATGCGCGTCACGTCGGGCTGGACCCAGTGGATCGCCTGCTGCGCAAAGAATTCGGCGAACGCATCGGTGCTGTAGAGCTGCTCGCCGAGCGCGACCGGAATGGTCGAGGCGCGCGCCAGTTGCGCGTGGCCCTTCACGTCGTCGTACCAGAGCGGCTCTTCGAACCAGAACACGTCCTGGTCTTGCGCCGCGTGGCAAAAGCGCAGGCAGGTCGGCAGGTCCCACTTGCCGTTGCCGTCGATCGCCAGCGTGATGTCGGTGCCGATCGCGCGGCGCACCGCCGCCAGCCGCCGCAGGTCGCGCTCGACACCGGAGCCGACCTTGATCTTGATGCCGGTGAAGCCTTCGTCCACCGCACGCAACGCGCCGGCCACGAGCGCGTCGTCGCCGATGCTGAGCCAGCCGATGTCGGTGTTGTAGGCCCGCACCGCCGTGCGGGCCTGGCCACCGAGCAGCTTCCACAAGGGCTGGTTCGCCGCCTTGGCCTTCAGGTCCCACAGCGCCACGTCGATCGCGGCATGCGCCAGGGTCGTGATGCCGGCGCGGCCGATCCACTGCAGCGCCGGGTGGCGCGCGAGCTTCGTCCACAGGCGCGTGATGTCTCGCGGGTCTTCGCCAATGAGCAGCGGCGCAAGGCAGGTGGCGATGCAACGCGTGATCAACTGGTCGCCCGGCAGAAACGCGTGCGTGCCGGTGAAGCCGTAGCCGCTCAAGCCGTCGTCCGTGTCAATCTGCGCGCCGACCACACCCCAGTGCGACACGGTGTGCGTGCTGTCGGCGATCTGCGCGCCGGTGACTGGCACGTGCAGGATGAACGGCGTGACCGCCTTGATCTTCATGGTCGTATTTCCTTCCGTGAGAGTGCGCACGAGTCTACGCAAGCGCGGCGCATTCAAGTCCACGCCATGCCGGCCGAAGTTACAGGTGTCCTGCCAACCGATCGGGTTTCCCGGTGAAGGCATGGACACCTTCTTCGCTTCATTGCTCCAGGGAGAACACCATGAAATTCCTCTTGATCGTCGCGCTGGCCGCCGCGTTGCCGCTGCAGGCCACCACCGCTTCGGCTGCGGGCGTCAAGCCGGCTGCCTCGACCGTGGCCGGCCAGAAGGTCGACAGCGGCCTGGGCGAGCTGCCGCACTACCGGCTGTGGACCGACCCCTCGGGCAAGAACCCGATGGGCAAGCCGAAGACCGGCAAGACCAGCAAGGCCGCCAAGGCTGCCACCCCGGCACCGATGCGCCTCGCCGGGCTGAAGTAAACCGTCAGCGGCCTTGCGGGGGTGATCAACCCGCCGCTCGGCGCCAGGCCGCAGCCGCGGCGCGCAGGCGTTCGGACAGGTGCTGCGCGAGGTTGCGGTAGACCTGCGCGGCAATCGCCGGGTCACGCGTCTGCAGTTCGCCCAGTGCCACGGCCGGCAGCGCATACACGGTGCTGTCGATGTCGGCCACCGCATCGGCGGTGCGACCGCCGCCGTCGAGCACCGCGGTTTCGCCGAAGCACATGCCGGGTGAGAAGCTGACAAAGCGCTGCGCACGCGCGCGGTCCAGCACGCTGACCGAGCCGCTGGTCAGCAGGTAGAGCGCGTCACCCGGGTCGCCTTGCGTGAAGAGCCGCTCGCCGGCGGCGAGCTGGCGCGGCTGCAGGGCAGCGCGCAGCCGCGCGCACTGCGCCGGGTCGAGGCCGTGGAACAACGTGCACTGCTCGGGCGCCAGGCTCAGCCCCTGCAGGCTCACCCCGGCCGAGGCAAGCAGCCGCACCTCGGCCGCCTCGATCGCGCGGTCGGCATCGTCATGGCCCCACCAACGGTCGGGCGCCGGTTGCACGCCCTGTTCGCGCAATGCGCGGCCGTGGCGGTTGTCCTGCGTCACGCCGGCCAGCCACAAGGTGGCGCCGCGTCGTGCCAGGCGCTCGTCCATCTGCGCGAGCGCGACTGCGCCGGTGGCGTCGATCGTGCTCACGCGGCGCAGGTCGAGCACGACGAATGCGGGGGTGGGCAACAGGCGCTCTAGCTTGTCGGCCAGCCGTTCGGCGTTGCCGAAGAACAGCGCGCCTTCGAGTTCCAGCACTTCGATGCGGCCGCGCTGTTCGCGCAAGGGCGCTTCCAGCCCCGGCGGGTAGATGCGCCGGCTCGGGATCTCGCTGGCGCGGTAGCGCAGCCGCAGCAACGAACGGTTCATGGCGCGCATGAAGATCAGCATCGCCACCAGCACGCCCGCGCCCACACCGACGACGAAACCCCAGCGCAAGGTCACGGCGCACACCACCACGACGACGAGCAGCGACAGCACCAGGTCGAGCGAACGATCGCCCCCCCACCACTGGCGCAGCAAGCGGCGCGTCCAGCGGTCCACCAGCGTCCACGCAAGCATCACCACGATGCCGGCCACCACTGCGGTGGGCAGGCGCTGCACCAGCGGCAGCGCCAGGGTGAAGACGAGCGCCAGCATCGCGCAGCCCGCCAGCACCGCGCGCCCACTGCGCCCGCCGCCGTGGTGGGTGGCGATCGCGCGCAGCCTCAGGTAGACCATGAACAGGCCGCCGAACAGCCCGGTGGCGATGTTGGTGGCGCCCAGCGCGAGCAGTTCGCGGTCGGGGTCGGTGCGCGCGTCGAGCAGTTGGTCGACCGCGGCCAGGCTGAGCACCGACTCGAGCCCGCCGATCAGCGCCAGCAGCAGCGCGGTGGTGGCCATCGCCGCAGCGTGGCGCTCGAGCAGCGCCGCAGCACCCGGCTCGAACCACGGCGCGAGCGCATCGGGCCGCGGCCAGCCGGCTTGCAGCGTGCCCACGGCGTCGAGCGCCAGCGCGGGCCAGACCGCTTGTGCCGCCAGCGCTGCGGCCGAAGCGAGCACCAGCGCGAGCAGCGGTGCCGGCAGGCGCGGAAAGCGCCAGCCCAGCACACCCACCAGCAGCGCGGTGACCAGCGCTGCGGCCAGCGGCGGCCACTGCCATGCGGCCAGCGCGGCCCAGCCATCGCGCGCCCACGCAGGCGCCGGCATGCCCAGCAGCACCGGCACCTGCGACAGCACGATCAGGATCGCCACGCCGTTCATGAAGCCCGCCAGCACTGGCTGTGGCACGAAGCGCGCGAGCCGCCCCACGCGCAGCAGGCCCAGCAGCACCAGCAGCACGCCCGCCAGCACCACGGTGGCGCCGGTGCAGGCCAGCAGGCGCGCTCCACCCGCGGGCGTGGTGGGTGACAAGGCCGGGTCCTGCAGCAGCACCACCACCAGCGTGCCCAGGATCAGCGCCGTGCTGGCGCTCGGCGCCGCGGTGGGCAGGCGCGCGCGGCTGGCCAGCACCATCACCAGTGCGCCCACGACCACGCTGACCACCGACGCCGTCAGCCCAATCTGCGCCGCCGCCGCGCCGGCCGCACCGAAGACGATGTAGCCGAAGGTCAGCACGAAGGGCAGCATCGCCGCGGTCGCATTCAGCCCGGCGACGATCTCGCCGCGCCAGGGGGGTGGGGTGGCGGTGGCGGGCAGCGCCGTCACGCGGTCACCCCGTCGATGTGGCCGAAGCGGTTTGCCGTCTCGCGCCAGTACGTCACGCCTTGCAGCAGGCGCTGGCGCGCGGCCGCATCGGGCAGTTGCGCCAGTTGCTGCTGCAGGCGGCGCGCCAGTTCGGCCTGCAGCGCGGCCGCCTGGGCATGCCCGGCAGCGGCCAGCAGGGCATGGCAGCGCAGCAGGGTCTCGGGCATCAAGAGCGGCCAGGGGTCGGCGGCGTTGTCGGCGCTGTCTGCATTTTCGCTCGTTGCGTCCCCACGGCCATCGGCAAGGACCGCCAATGCTGCGCTCACGGCATAGTCGGTGCGGCCCTCGCGGCCGTCGAGTTCTGCCAGTTGAGCGCGCACGGCAAGCGACTTGGGCGGCACACCCTGTTCGTCGAACTGTTGCAGTGCGTTGGTCCACAGTTCGCGGGCCGACGCGGTCTCGCCGCGCGCTGCGGCCACCGCGCCGCGGTGGTTCATGGCAACGGCCAGAGCCGCCGCATGCCCGCCGCTGCGCGCCATGCCTTCGGCTTCAACGGCGGCCTGCATCTGCGTCACCAGGTCGCCCTGCATCTGGGTCACCTCGGCCAGCGCGTTGGCCGCGTCGGCGTGCAGGCGCTGTATGTCGAGCGCGGCGGCCAAGGCGGCCGCTTCAGTGCAGGTCGCGCGTGCGGAATCGAGTTCGCCGAGGTGGGTTTCGGTGCTCACACGTTGCAGCAGCAGGTACAGACGCTCGCGGCGGCGTGTGGCCGGCAGCGTGGCCAGCGCCTCGGCCACCGCGGCGCGCGCATCGAACCAGCGCTGCTGCTGCAGCAGCACCTCGATGCCGATCACGCGCAACTGGTGCTCGAAGCCCACGTAGCCGCCCTCGCGCCAGGGCAGCGCGGCGGCCTGGCGCGCCCAGGGCAGGCCGGCGGCAATGTGCTGCAGGGCGGTATCGAACTGCTGGCGCATCAACGCCAGCCAGGCCAGCTCGCCGTGGGCCAGTGCCGCTGGCCCGCAGGCCTGCGCCGGTTCGGCCAGCGCCAGTGCCGAGCGTGCCAGTGCCTCGGCTTCGGTGGCGTGGCCTTCGCGGTCGGCGGCCAGCATGGCTGAGCAGGCGGCGTCGGCGCGCATCGCGTTGCTGTCTGTCGCCTCGGCATGCGCATTCATCGTCGCCTGCGCCTCGCGGGCCTCGTCCAGCCGGCCGAGGTTTTCCAGGCACACCTGGCGCTCCATCAGCAACTGGTAGCGCCACATCGGCGACACCAGCGCCGGCTGGCGCAGCGCGCACTCGCCGTAGTACAGCGCGGCGCTGTGGGCGAAGCGCTGTTGCGCGTCGGCGCGCGCGCGGTCGTAGTAGTCGAGCGCCTGCGCGCTGTCGCCGGCACGCTCGAAGTGCGCGGCGGTGATGCCGAGGAACTCGCCGGCGCGGTCGGCCACGTGGCCGGCAAGCCAGCGCGCGGCACGCGCATGGCCCTCGCGCCGCGCGGCCTTCAGCACGGTGTCGTAGGTCACGTCGTGCAGCAACTGGTGGTGAAAAGCCTGCTCGGGCGTGTCGGCAAACGCACTGCCGTCGCGGGCCACCACCAGCGCGCGTGCCTGCAGCGCCGGAAGCGCGGCCGGCGCATCGGGGGCGACGGCGGCGAGCGCGGCGTCCCAGAACACGGTGCCGACGATGCTGGCCTGCTGCAGCGCCGCCAGTTCGTCGGCTGGCAGCGCCTGCAGCCTGGCCTGCAGCACGCCGACCAGCGTGGTCGGCACGCGGGCGGTGTCTTGCCAGCCGGCGCGCAGGGCCCAGGGCCGGCGGCGGGTGTCGATCACGCCGTCGTCGATCAGCATGCGCACCAGCTCTTCCATGTAGAACGGGTTGCCCTCGGCGCGCTGCACCAGCAGGCGGCGCAGCGCCTCGGGCGGATCGGGCAGGTGCTGCAGCAGCGCGGCGGCCAGCGCCGGGCCGTGCTCGGCGTCGAGCGGCTGCAGGTGCAGGGTCTCGTGTCCCACGTCGTCGCCGGCCAGCGGTGCCGGCCGACGCTCGCGCAGCGCCGGGCGCGCCAGCATCACCAGCAGCAGCGGCACCGGCGCGGCGTGGGCGAGCTGCTGCACGAAGTCGAGCGAGGCATCGTCGGCCCAGTGCAGGTCGTCCAGCACCACCAGCAACGGCGCCTGCCGGGCCAGCGCGTGCAGCGCGTCGATGAGCGCTGCGAAGCCGCGCTCGCGCAAATCGCGCGGGCCGAGCGCCTGCACCGCGGCGCTGGCGCCGAAGTCGAGCCCGATCAACTGGCCGATCACCGCCGCGCGCTCGGGCCCGCGCTCGCCCAGCCAGGGCGCCAGGCCGTTCATCACCTTCACGCGGGCTGTTTGTGCGTCCAGATCGTCGGCAATCGAAAGCCAGCGCGCCACCAGCTGGCGCAGCAGGCCATAGGGTTGCAGGCCGCTGTCGGGGTGGGCGCGGGCTTGCAGCGCGACGGTGTTGGCGGTGCTGGAGATGCTGGAGATGCCGTTGGCACCCGGCGCGAGCCGCGCCAGCAGCTCGTGGCGCAGGCGCGTCTTGCCGGCGCCGGCATCGGCCAGCACGGTCAGCGCGCGCAGGCAGCGTAACGTTGTGGTCTCGGCGTGGGCGTCGAGCAGGCGCTGCAGCTCAGCGTCGCGGCCGATCATCGGCGTGGCCAGCCCGTCGATGCCGCGCTGCACCGCGCGTTCGGGGCCGGCCTCGGCGCCGAGCACCAGGTAGGTCAGCAGCGGTTCGTCGTGCCCCTTCACCTGCAACGGCGGTTGCGGCTGCACACGGAACAGCCCGCGCACCTGCGCCCAGGTGTCGTGGCTGATGCGGAGCCGGCCGACCGGCGCGCTTTGCTCCATGCGTGCGGCCAGGTGCACCGCGTGGCCCATCGCGCTGTGCTCGGCTTCGGCGCCGCCACCCAGCAGCACGGAACCGGTGTGGATGCCCACGCGCACGCCGAAGCCGGTCACCTGCAGTTGCTGCGTGACCTGTTGCGCGTGCTCCGCGGCGGCCTGCAGGATCTCCAGCCCGGCCTGCACGGCGTGGGCGGCTTCGTCTTCACGCAGACCCAGCGAGCCGAACGCCGCCTTCAAGCCGTCGCCGGTGAAACGCAGCACCTGCCCGCCGCAGCGCTGCACGATCGCGGCAAAACGCTGCAGGGCCTGGCCGAGCAGTTCGTCGGCGTCTTCGGTGCCGACCTGCGACAGCAATTGCGTGGAGTTGGCCACATCGACGAACAGCACGCTGACCTGGCGCAGGCGCTGGCCGGGGGGTGCTGGAGGTGGCGGTGGCGGCGGCGCTTCGGCGCTGGGGGCATGGCGGCGCAGGGCCTCGATCGCTGCGTCGACCGCCGCGTCGCCGAGCGCGCTGCGCTGCGCATTCAGTGCAGCGATCGTGGCGTTCAGCGCGGACGGGTCGGCCATGGCATCGAACGGATCGGTGGGGGGCCGCTGTAGCCGCGGCGGGCGGGCTTGCGCGATGATCTTAAGGTGCCGGCTTGTGGTGCCGCACGCGGGTTTGCCGCGCTGTCAGGTGCGGGCGACAGATTTCAGAAGACAGCTCTCAGAACCGCGAGCCGGGTTCTTTCAGGAACGCCAGTTCCTCTTCCGTCGACACGCGGCCGAGCAGCTGATTGCGGTGCACGAAGCGGCCGAAGCGGGCGATCACGGCGCGGTGCTTGTGGGCGTAGTCCAGCATGCCCTGCAAGGCCGGCGCCTCAGCGGCCAGCGCGCTGAACAGGCGCACGCTCTCGTCCTGCACGCCCAAGCGATCGTCGTGCTCGAACGGCAGGTAGGCGAACACACGCTGCTCAGGGCGCAGCGCGGTATCGCTGCCATTGGCCACCAGTGCGCGCGCGGCGGCCAAGGCCAGCGCATCGCCGGCGAAAGCGCGCGCGGTGTCGCGGAACATGTTGCGGGTGAACTGGTCGAGCAGCACGATGCGCGCCAGCGTACCGGCCGGCTGCGTCGCCCAGTGCGCCAGGCCACCCGCCAGCGCCTGCTCCACAAGGGGGCCGAAACGCTGCGCGATCTGCGCGTCGAACGCCGCGTCTTTGCCGAACCACTCGGCGCGCACCTGGCCGTGCTGGGGCGAGCCCTCGGCGCCGAACCAGAAATCGAGCACGGCCTGGGCGTCGGGGTCGAGGGAGGTCGGTGTACTCATGGGGCGGTGATCGGTGGTCGGCGTGCGGGGTTCGTTCACTGCTTCTGGCGGCCGAGCTGCTGCCACAGGTAGCTGAATTCCAGTGCCTGCAAATGCGCCCGCTGCGCATTGTCGGCCGCGCCGCCGTGGCCACCTTCGATGTTTTCGTAGTACATCACCTCATGCCCCTGCGCCAGCATGCGCGCGGCCATCTTGCGCGCATGGCCGGGGTGCACGCGGTCGTCGCGCGTGGAGGTGGTGAACAGGATCTTCGGGTACTTCACGCCCGGCTTCACGTTCTGGTAAGGGCTGTACTTCGAAATGACTTCCCACTCGGCGGCGTCGTCCGGGTTGCCGTACTCGGCCATCCACGACGCACCGGCCAGCAGCAGGTGGTAGCGCTTCATGTCGAGCAGCGGCACCTGGCACACCACCGCGCCGAACAGCTCGGGCCGCTGCGTTGCCACTGCGCCCACCAGCAGCCCGCCGTTGCTGCCGCCTTCGATGCCCAGATGCGCCGGGCTCGTGATGTTGCGCTGCACCAGGTCTTGCGCCACGGCGATGAAGTCGTCGTAGCTGCGCTGCTTGTTGGCCTTGACGGCGGCTTGGTGCCAGCCCGGCCCATACTCGCCGCCGCCGCGGATGTTGGCCACCACCAGCACGCCGCCGCGCTGGTACCAGGCGGTGCCGAACGCACCCGAATACCACGGTTGCAGCGAGACCTGGAAGCCGCCGTAGCCGTACAGCAGAGTCGGGTTGCTGCCGTCGGCCTGCGCGTCTTTGGGCCAGACAACGAAGTAGGGCACGCGCGTGCCGTCGGCGCTGGTGGCGAAGAACTGTTCGGCGCGCATGCCCTGCGCGTCGAAGAAGGCCGGCCGGGCCTTGAGCAGCTCGCGCGCGTCATTGCCGCTCTGCGCGAGTTGCAGCGAATCGGGGGTCAGGAAGTCGGTGTAGCTCAGCAGGTACTGCTCGGCGAGTGCGTCCTTGCGCAGCAGCGGGTCGCTCAGGCCCTGCACGCCCAGGGTGCCGGGGAAGGGGGCGGCGATCTCGCGCCGGGTGAAACCCTTCGGCGTGCGGCGCCACTCCTCGAGCCGGCTCGCAACGTTGTCGAGCACGCTGACGATGACATGGCTGCGGGTGGTGGTAAAGCCGGCCAGCGAGCGCGTGGCGGTGGGCGTGAACAGCGGTGTGAAGCGGCGTTCGCCCTTCAGATAGGCGGCAGCGTCGGTCGCCAGCAACGAGCCGCGCGGGTGGGTGATGCCGCCCGCCGTCAGGTCACTGCGCAACTGCAGCAGCAAGGTGTCGCTCTTGCCGCCGGCGTGGTTCCAGAACGACCAGCGTGCGTCGCTGGGAACGTCGAAGTCAACGAGCTTCCCCTTGCTCAGCAGAAAGCGCTTCTCGTTGTAGAAGTCGGTCGAGCGGCTGAACACCACGCGTTCGAAACCGGGCGTGTCGTCCACCGTCACGCCGGCCGACACGTCTTTCGGCTCACCCTCGAACACCGTGACCGCCGCCGACAGCGGCGTGCCGCGCTTCCAGCGCTTGACGATGCGCGGGTAGCCCGAGTCGGTCATCGAGCCCGGGCCGAAGTCGGTGCCGACGTAGAGCGTGTCCGCGTCAGCCCAGGCGATGTCGGACTTGGCTTCGGGCAACGTGAAGCCGCCGGCCACGAAGGTCTTGCTCACGGTGTCGAACTCGCGCACCACTTTCGCATCGGCGCCGCCGCGCGACAGCGAGACGAGGCAGCGCCGGTAGCTCGGCCCCAGGCAGGTCGAGCCGCCCCAGACCCAGTTCTCTTTCTCGGCCGCTCCGAGCGCGTCGAGGTCGATCACCGTTTCCCACGCAGGCTGCGGCTTGCGGTACTCGGCCAAGGTGGTGCGGCGCCACAGGCCGCGCTGGTTGCGCTCGTCCTGCCACAGGTTGTAGAGCCAGTTGCCGCGCCGCGCGACCATCGGGATGCGCTCTTTCGAGTTCAGGATCTCGAGCAGCCGCGCGCGCGTGGGCTCGTATTCGGGCCGCGCCTGCAAGACCTTCTGCGACTCGGCATTGCGCTCGCGCACCCAGGCCAGCGCTTGTTCGCCCTGCACCTCTTCGAGCCACAGCAGGCGATGAAGATGAAGGGCAAGGGAGGGCATGGTGCGCGCCACGCTCAAACCCGCAGGGCCGCGGTTTCAGGGTGCCGCTGCATGTAGCCGCGCACGTACCAGCACAGCGGGTTGACCTTCAGCCCGGCCGTCTTGGCATGCTTGAGCGCCGCCTGCACCAGCGCGGCGGCGATGCCGCGGCCTTCGAGTTCGGGCGCGACTTCGGTGTGCGTCATGTGCATCACCGACCCGTCGAGCCGGTAGTCGCACACGCCCAGGTGGCCGTCAACGACGGTCTGGAAGCGCCCCTGGTGCGGCAGGTGTTCGATGGTCGGCGTCATCGCGGCGGCAGCGTCAGTTCAGTTCGAGCAGGGTGGGCGTGATCTCGACCGTTGTCGTGCCGTCGCCGACCCACACCGCACCGTCCTGCACCGTCACCTGCAACTGCATCGTGCGCTGCGCCAGCGCCGCCAGCGCCTGGCTCTGGTCGGAATCGACCTGCCACACCTGCAGGTTGCGCGCCCGTGTGAGCTTGGTCTTGATGCCGTTCCACCAGATCAGCGCACTCTGGCTGAAGACGAGCAAGGTCACGCGCTCGGCGCGCCCGCTGGCCTTCATCAGCCGCTTGTCATCGGGCTGGCCGACCTCGACCCAGTGGATCAGCTGGCCCGTCAGGTCCTTGTGCCACAGGTCCGGTTCGTCCGGGTCCCACAGTCCCTTGGCGAATTCGAGCGTGCCGTGGTTCGGATCGGCCGGCACGTGCAGCGCCAGCGCGAGCAGCCGCATCATCATGCGTTCGTCGGTCTCCGACGGATGCCGCGCGATCGTGACGGCGTGGTCCGCATAGACACTGCGGTCCATGTCGGCGATCTGCAAGTTGGCTTTGAAGATGGTGGCTTTGAGGGCCATGGGGGCGATTCTCGAAATGCGCGATTAGATCAGAGGCCTTCGTGACTTGAAATTTCCACACCAGCCCATCGTCCCGACCCCTACGCTGCCAGCAAAGCCGCGGGCGGCGGGCGGGCGCAGCGCCTCTTCGGCGCTGAGGAGCACAGGGCTCGTGGCCCGCGCGCGCAGCGCGCATCAACAACTGACTTGTCGCCGCCTGTTTGAGCGTAGCGCCGCGAAGCAAGCGAAGCGAGTTCGGCGACGGGCCGCGAGACTGAGCACCGGAAGGCAGTCGGCTGTACCCGGCCGACCGCCGAAGCGAAGCGGAGCACGCCTGCCGCCTGCGGCTTTGCTCGCGCAGGGCTGCGCCAGTCACCTGACTCCAGTCACCAGGGACCGGTCACCCGCGACCAGTCACCCGACATGCTTGCCCACACCCCACCCCCGCCAGACCAGCCACCGCTCTCCATCCGCCACCGCTGCACCCTCCAACTCCGTCGCCATCGAATCATTCCACCGATTCAAGAACCCGAACAACGCAACGACCCCCGTGATCTCGACGATCTCGCCGTCGTCCCAAAACGCCCGCAACGCCGACGCGACCTCCGCCGTCACGTCGTTCGGCACGCTCGCCGCTGCGCGAGCAAAGTCGAGCGCGGCACGTTCCGCAGCGGTGAACAGCGGGCTGCTTGCGTAGGCCCACACCTCGTCCAGCCGGCGCGCGTCGGCGCCTTCTTTCTCGCCGAAGCGTTGCGCGGCGCGGATGGTGTGCGCTTCGCAGTAGCGGCAGCCGGCGGTGGTGCTGGCGATGTGGCCGATCAGGCGCTTGAGTTCGCTGGTGACGCGGCCGTGGTTGTCCATCACGGCGCGGTTCAGTTCGGTGAAGGCGCGCGCCAGCGCGGGGCGGCGCATCATCGTCAGCACGCTGTTGGGCGGGAAGCCCAGCGTCTGATTGAAGAACAGCGCGAGTTGCGCCACCTCGGGGTCGTGGTCGGTGGTCAGGGGGGCGACGAGCGGCATGGGTGGTCCTGGTGGTTGTGGTCCGGCGGCGCGTCGGCGGGAAATTGACGCACCGCTGGCGGCACTGTGCCACGGCGCGCGACAATCCACGCTTTCCTGAAATTCCAATCGAAGGTACCCGCGATGAGCATGAAGAAGACCGATCTCGAAAAGAACAAGGCGATGAAGATCGTCGGCACGATGAAGTCGTCGCTGGCGCCAGACCGTTTTGCGCAGGGCGCCGCCGCTGCGCAGGACAAGAAGGAACGCCGCGCGCGCGACACCGCCGCGGGCCTGGTGCCGTTTGCCTGCAAGCTGCCGGTGGACCTGGTGAAGCAGTTGGGCGAACGCGCCGCCGCGCACGAGGGCGGCTTGAACGCGCTGATCGCCGAGCTGGTGACACAGGGCCTGGAAGGCGGCGCCGGCAAGGCTGACAAGGCTGCCGACAAGGACGCCGAGAAGGCGCCGAAGGCCGCCGCGAAAGCGAAGCCCGCCAAGTGAACCGGGTAAACCGGGTGAACCCCCCGAGCGATCGACCCCGAACCTCAGGAGCCTGACGATGCCCGATCCCGCCTTCGACCTGTTCGTCATCGGTGCCGGCAGTGGCGGCGTGCGTGCCGCGCGCATGGCGGCGGCGCAGTACGGCGTGCGCGTGGCGGTGGCCGAGCCGGCGGCATTGGGCGGCACCTGCGTCAACGTGGGTTGCATTCCGAAGAAGCTGTACAGCTTTGCGGCGCACTATGCCGAGGCCTTCGAAGAGGCGCGCGGGTTCGGCTGGTCGGCCGCCGCGCCCACGCTCGACTGGGCCTTGCTCAAGGCCAACCGTGCGCGCGAGATCACACGCCTGAACGGCATCTATGGCGGCCTGCTGACGGGTGCCGGCGTGACCGTGCTGCGCGGCAGTGCCACGCTGAAGGCGGCCGACACGGTTGAAATCAACGGCGAGCTCTACCGCGCCAGGCACATCCTGGTGGCCACCGGCGGCTGGCCGGTGGTGCCGGCGGTGCCGGGCAGCGAAAATGCCATCACGTCGAATGAAGTGTTCGACCTGAAGGAGTTTCCCAAGCGCCTGCTGGTGGTCGGCGGCGGCTACATCGCGTGCGAGTTCGCGTCGATCTTCAGCGGCCTGGGCTCGCAGGTGACACAGTTGTACCGCGGCGAACAGGTGCTGCGCGGCTTCGACGACGACGTGCGCCATTTCGTGGCCGACGAGATGCGCAAGAAGGGCGTGGACCTGCGCACCGGCAGCGACGTGGCCAGCATCGAGAAGACGGCCGATGGCCTGCGCGTGGCCTTGCGCGACGGCAGCGTGCTGACCGCTGACAGCGTGCTCTATGCCACCGGCCGGGCGCCCAACACCGCCGGCCTGGGCCTGGCCGAACTGGGCGTCACGCTGGCCCTGAGTGGCGCGGTGGTGGTGGACGAGCACTACCAGAGCAACGTGCCCGGCATCCACGCCATCGGCGACGTGACGGCGCGCGTGCAGCTCACGCCGGTGGCACTGGCCGAGGCGATGGTGCTGATGGACCACCTTTTCGGCAACGGCCAGCGCAGCCTGGACTACGAGTTGATTCCGACGGCGGTGTTCACCACCCCGAACATCGGCACCGTCGGCCTGACCGAAGCGCAGGCACGCCAACGGCTCGGCGCCGTGCGCATCTACCGCAGCGAGTTCCGGGCGCTGCGCCACACCCTGTCGGGCAGCACCGAACGCACCTTGATGAAGCTGGTGGTGGCCGAAGCGAGCGACCGCGTGGTCGGCCTGCACATGGTGGGTGCCGATGCCGGCGAGATCGTGCAGGGTTTTGCGGTCGCCATGCGAGCCAGCGCCACCAAGGCGGTTTTCGATGCCACCCTGGGCATTCACCCGACCGTGGCCGAGGAGTTCGTCACCATGCGCACGCCGGTGGCATGATGCGCGCCAGCTGAGTCTGTCCGGATCTTTTGCGCTCGATCAACTCTCTTCGCTTTGCCATGCCCAACGTCCTGCCTTCCCTGGTCGCCCTGCTCTGCACGTCGGCCTTGCTCGCCCCCGCACTGGCGGCCGACCCGCCCGCGCAACGCAGCTTCGGTGTCAAGAGCAAGGCCGGCGGCCCGCTGCTGACGCGTGCTGAGTTGCGTGACTGCATGGCGCGCGACGAACGGGTGCGTGCGCAGTCCGACGAAACCGTCAAGTTGCAGGCGCAGATGGACCAGGAGAAGGCCGAGGTCACGCGCCTCGGCGCTGCGCTGAAGGAGCGGCTCGACGCACTCGACCGCACCAGCGCCGACGCGGTGAACGCCTACAACGAACAGGCCCTGGCCTTCGACAAGCGGGTCGACGCCTACAACGCCGGCACACCGGCGTTCAACGCCAAGGTCGACGCGCTCAAGAGCGAACGCGAGGCCTTTGCCAAAGGCTGCGAGAACCGGCGCTTCGACGAGAAGGACGAGATCGCCATACGCGGTGGCAAATAGCGGCGGTGGCAAATACCGGCAACGGCAAATAGCCGCAATCGCAACAGGATCGACGCCCCGATGACCGCCGGCACGCACAACCCGCTGCTTCAGCCCTGGGACACGCCTTACGGCCTGCCGCCGTTCGAGCAGGTTCGGGCCGAACACTTCGTGCCGGCTTTCGACGTGGCGCTGAAGGCGCACCGGGCCGAGATCGACGCAATCGGCGCCAACCCGCAGCCCGCCGATTTTCACAACACCATCGCCGCGCTGGACCGTTGCGGCCGATTGCTGCAGCGCATCGACGGCCTGTTCCACAACCTCACGGCGAGCGAAACCTCGCCCGCCCTGCAAGCGGCCGAGCGTGAAATGGCACCCCGCCTGGCCGCGCACGACAACGCCGTGCACACGCACCCGGCCTTGTTCGCGCGAATCGCTGCACTGCACGAACGGCGCGATCAGTTGGGGCTGCAGCCCGAACAGCGCCGCGTGCTGGAGCGCTTTCACACCGACTTCGTGCGCGCCGGCGCCAGGCTCCAGGCGGCCGAGCAGCAGCGCTGCGGGCAGATCATGGAGCGCCTGGCCGAGCTGTGCACGCGTTTCGGGCAGAACGTGCTGGCCGACGAAAACGCCTTCGGTCTGGTGCTGCGCACCGAGGGCGACCTGGCCGGCCTGCCCGGCTTCGTGCGCGCCGCGGCGGCGCAGGCGGCCGCCGAGCGCGGCATCGAGGGGCTGGGGCTCATCACCCTGTCGCGCTCGCACATCGTGCCCTTCCTCACCTTCTCGGACCGGCGCGACCTGCGCGAGCAGGCCTGGCGTGCCTGGACCGAACGTGGCGCGCATGCCGGCGAACACGACAACCGCAGCTTGGCCAGCGACATCCTGGCGCTGCGCCACGAGCTGGCCCGGCTGCACGGCCACCGTTGTTATGCCGACCACGCACTGACCGACACGATGGCCGGCACGCAGGCGGCCGTGGGCGCGCTGCTGCAGCAGGTGTGGGGGCCGGCCAAGCGATGCGTTGAACAGGAGCGCGTGGCGCTGCAGGCGGTGGCGTTGGCGCGCGGCGAGACGGCGGCGCTGCAGGACTGGGACTGGCGCTACTACGCCGAGAAAGTGCGCCAGGTGCGCTACGAGCTGGACGAAGCGCAGATCAAGCCCTACTTCCCGCTGCCGCGCATGGTGAATGCGGTGTTCGACTGCGCGCAGCGCCTGTTCGGCGTGCGTTTTGTGGAACAGCCGCAAATCCGCGTCTACCACCCCGACGTGAAGGTCTACGAAGTGCGTGGCGCCGCCGACGCGCTGATCGGCGTGTTTTTGCACGACAACTTTGCCCGCGCCACCAAGCGCAGCGGGGCCTGGATGAGTTCGTACCGGCTGCAGTCGCGCAACTGTGGCGAGGGTGGGCCGGACGGGCCGGGCGCCACGCCGGTGATCGTCAACAACAACAACTTCGCCAAGGGCGCGCCGGGTGAGCCGACCTTGTTGAGCTTCGACGACGCGCGCACCCTGTTCCACGAATTCGGCCACGGGCTGCACGGCCTGCTGTCGAACGTGACCTACGAGCGCCTGTCGGGCACCAGCGTGCTGCGCGACTTCGTCGAACTGCCGTCGCAATTGTTCGAACACTGGCTCAGCGAGCCCGAGGTGCTCAAGCGCCACGCCCGCCACCACGCCACGGATGAGCCGATCCCCGACGCGCTGGTGGCCCGCCTTCACGAAGCGCGCCGCTTCAACCAGGGTTACGAGACGGTGCGCTACACCGCCTCGGCGCTGGTCGACATGGCCGCGCACGCGCGCACCTCGGGCGAAACACTCGACGTGGTGGCCTTCGAGCGTGCCGAACTCGAACGCCTGGGCTTGCCTGCGGCGGTCGGCATCAACCACCGGCTGACGCACTTCCAGCACCTGTTCTCCGGCTCGTCGTATGCGGCTGGCTATTACGTCTACCTGTGGGCCGAGGTGCTCGACGCCGACGGCTTCGACGCCTTTGCCGAAGCCGGCGGCCCGTTCGACCCGGCGGTGGCGCAGCGCCTGAAGACGTTCATCTATTCGTCCGGCAACTCGCTCGAACCGTCCGAGGCCTACCGTGCTTTTCGCGGCCGCGCGCCGACGGTGGCGCCGATGCTGCGCAAAAAGGGCTTGCTTGAAGAGGCCCGGTGACGGCGCGCCCTAGCCGAGGCGAGGCGCCGGCTGCAGCGGAAAGCGCTGCTCCAGCGCCGCGATGAAGGCCTTGAAGACGATCGGCTTGGTCCAGTAGTCTTCGAAGCCGGCACCGAGCGCGCGCGCAATGTCGTCGGGCATCGCATTGGCCGACAGCGCGATGCACGGAATGGCGGCAGTCAGGGGCTGGCTGCGCAGGCGCTTGAGCACCTCGAAACCATCGAAGTCGGGCAACTGCATGTCCACCAGCACCAGGTCGGGCAGCAGGCTGCGGGCGCGCTGCACGCCGGCCTGGCCGGTGGTTTCGGCCACCAGCGCCATGCCGGGAAGGGTGCGCACCAGTTCCTCCACCAGCAGCACGTTGACGGCGTTGTCTTCGATGTACAGCAGCTGGCACCTGCGGCGCAGCGGCATTTCCGAGTCCCGGGCGGCGCGCGCGGCCGGGCTGTCGAGCAAGGCCGCCTGGGTAGTCGGGCCGGCCGGCGGGGGCGGAAAGTCCAGCTCGAAGCGTGTACCGCGGCCGCTGTGGCTGGTCACGCTCACGCGGCCGCCCATGCCTTCGACCAGCGCCTTCACGATCACCAGGCCGATGCCCGTGCCCTCGATGCCCTCGGCTTCGAGGCCGAGCCGGTTGAAGGGTTCGAACAGGTGCGAGATCTGCTCGGGCGTCATGCCGCGCCCGGTATCGGTGACGCGTAATTGGGCCGCGCCGCTCGCCAGCGAGCGGGTTTCGACCGTGACTTCGCCCTGCGAGCGGTTGTACTTGATGGCATTGGAGAGCAGGTTCAGAAGCACCTGCAGCATGCGCGTGGGGTCGACCCAGGCCGACACGTCGGCGCCGTCATCAGTGCCGTGCTCGTGCGCGAGCACGCGCAGGCGGACCTGGCTCTGCCCCGCCAGCGACTCGACCAGCGGCAGCGCCTGCGCCACCACCGCGTCGAGGTTGACCAACTGCGGTTCGAGCTTGAGGTTGCCGGTCTCCAGGCTGGAGAGTTCGAGCACGTCGTTGATGAGCGACAGCAGGTGCTCGCCGGCCGTGCGGATGTGGCCGAGCTGGCGCTTCTGCGCGTCGGCCAGCGTGGCGCCGGGGTCGCGCTGCAGCAGTTGCGTGAAGCCCAGCACCGCGTTCAGCGGCGTGCGCAGCTCATGGCTCATGCGCGACAGGAACTGCGACTTGGCGCGGCTTTCGCGCTCGGCGATGGCCTTTTCCTGCAGCGCCACCTGGGCGTTCTTGCTTTCGGTCACGTCCCAGTTCACGCCGACGCGGCGCACGGCGCGACCCTGCACGTCGCGCACCGGGATCGAGCGCGAGGCCAGCCAGCGCCAGCTTCCGTCGGGCAGCCGGACGCGGAATTCGTACTGCGACGATTCGTCCGCGCCGAGCGCGGTGCGCTGCGAATCGAGCACCCGGGGCGCGTCGTCCGGATGCAGCAGCGCCAGGCGCTCCTCGCGGCTGGGCGCCTTGGCACGCACCGGCAGGTCGCGCAGCGCGAACATCTGCTCATCCCAGCGTTCGGCGCCGCCCAGCACATCCACTTCCCAGGTGCCGATGCCGGCACTTCGCGCGGCCAGCGCGGCACGCTGGTCGGCGCTGCGCAGCGCGGCCAGCGCCTCGCGGTGTTCGGTCACGTCCAACGCCACGCCGAGCAGGCGGCGCTCGGGGCTGCTGCGGTCCAGGTCGGCGCGCAGCACGATCCAGCGGCTGCTGCCGTCGCGCCGCACGGTCTTCAGCTCGAACTCCACCGCCGAATCACCGTGGCGCATGTAGGCTGAGGCTTCGCGCAGCACGCGCTCGCGGTCTTCTGGGTGCACGCAGCCTTCGATCCATTGGCGCAAGCCCGGCGCCGGGCCCGCCTTGTCGACATCGAACAGCTCGAACATCTGCTCGTTCCACTCGGGCTCGGGGCTGGTGGGCGAGGTCGTCCAGATGCCTACGCGCGCCGCCCGGGCCGCCGCGTTGAGGCGGCGCGCCAGTTCACCGGCCTGGCGCGTGCGTTCGACCTGCGCGCTCACGTCCAGCGCCACACCCAGGAAGGCCATGGGTTCGCCGGCCGCACTGCGTTGCAGCACGCGCCGGGTCATGATGTAGCGCCAACTACCGTCGCTGCGGCGGTAGCGCGCTTCAACGTCGGTCGGGCCGCCGGTGCGCATGGTTTCCTGGGCCGAGGCCAGCACGGCTGGCAGGTCGTCCGGGTGCATCAGCGCGCGCACCTCGGCGGCGGGCAGGCCCTCCGGGCGCGGCGCCATGTCCAGCACCGCGAAGCCGCGGTCGCTGTAGTGCAGCAGGCCGGTCGCAAAGTCGTGCCGGAAGGTCACGATGTCGGCCAGGTCGGTGGCCAGTTTCAACTGCTCGGTGGCCACGGCCTGGCGCTCTGCTTCTCGGCGTGCGGTCACGGCCTGCGTGATGTCCTGCAGCACCCAGGCGATGCCGGACGGCGTCAGTTGAGTGCGCGCCCGCAGCCACAGTGGCGCACCCGCAAGCGTCTGCCATTCGAGTTCTTCGTCGCTGAGGTCGGCGCCGCCCAGGGCCCGGGCCACTGCATCGCGGGTGGCCCGGCCGAGCGGCTCGGCGGGCAACAGGGCCTGCAGGCTGGCGGCCTGCGAGCGGCCCAGCCCGGTGGCGGCGTGAAACGCGGCGTTGCTCCAGCGGATCGACCCATCGCTGCCGGTCAGCACCACCAGGTCGTGGCTGAGCTGCAGCCAGGACGGTGCGAGGCCGGCGGGCGCAGGCGAGGCGTGGGCGGATTCGGCAGGGTGGCTCATGCAACAGGGCAGGAGGCGGGCTGCGCGTGAGCCTGCGCTCCAGGGAGGTCGCCCAAAGTCTAGCCTCGGGGCATACAACGCCAGCGGCCGGGGAGCGGCCGACTTTGCGATGCTTTTCCCGAACCGTCGGGCCGCGTGGCCCTTGGATTCCTGCTCAGGCCTCGGCGACCTGCAGCACCAGCTTGCCGAAGTTCTCGCCGTTGAACAGCTTGAGCAGCGTTTCGGGGAAGGTATCGAGCCCGACCACCACGTCCTCCTTGCTCTTCATGCGGCCGTCTTTCAGGTAGCCGGCCAGTTCGGCCACCGCCTGAGGAAAGCGCTCGGTGTAGTCGAACACCACGATGCCTTCCATGCGCGCCCGGTTGACCAGCAGCGACAGGTAGTTCTTCGGCCCCTGCACCGGCGTGGTGTTGTTGTACTGGCTGATCGCGCCGCAGATGACGATGCGCGCCTTGCGCGCCAGCCGGCCGAGCACGATGTCGAGGATCTCGCCGCCGACGTTGTCGAAGTACACGTCCACGCCCTTCGGGCAGGCGGCCTTCAGGTCGTCGCGCACGTTGCCGGCCTTGTAGTCGACGCAGGCGTCGAAACCGAGTTCCTTCACGACCCACGCGCACTTGGCCGCGCCACCAGCAATGCCGACCACGCGGCAGCCCTTGATCTTGGCCAGTTGGCCGACCGTCTGACCCACCGCGCCGGCCGCGCCGGAGACGACCACCGTCTCGCCGGCTTGGGGCTGGCCCACGTCCATCAGCCCGAAGTAGCCGGTCATGCCGGGCATGCCCAGCACGTTGAGCCACTGCGTGATCGTGCCGAGCCGTGTGTCGATTTTGAACACGCCGCTGCGCTTGAGTTCGGCGGCCGGAATGGCGCAGTACTGCTGCACGCCGAGGCTCGCGCTGACCAGGTCACCGACCGCAAACCCCGCCGCCTTGGACGCCACCACCGTGCCGATGCCGCCGGCCCGCATCACCGCGCCGATCTCGACCGGCGCGATGTAGCTCTTGCCTTCGTTCATCCAGCCGCGCATGGCCGGGTCGAGCGACAGGCTCAAGGTCTTGACGACGATGCCGCCGGCCTCGGGCTCGGCGACCGGCTCGGACGTGAAGTTCCAGTCAGCGCGGGTGGGCAGGCCCGACGGGCGGGCGGCCAGGCGCACCTGGCGGTTGCTCAGCGAGCTTGATGTGGCAGGCACGGCCATGGCGGTCTCCGGTGTTTGAATGCGGCATCTTAGGCCGGCGGCGGACAAAAAAAAGCCGCGACCTGGGTCGCGGCTCTTGTCGAGGCCGGAAAGGCCTCGGGGGCTTTACAGCACCTTGATGTTGGCTGCCTGCAGGCCCTTCTGGCCTTGCTTGACTTCAAATTCGACGCGCTGGTTTTCGGTCAGGGTCTTGAAGCCAGTGCCAGTGATGTCACGGAAGTGGGCGAACAGGTCAGCGCCGCCCGCGTCTTGAGCGATGAAGCCGAAGCCCTTGCTCTCGTTGAACCACTTCACGGTACCGGTTTGGGTCGTCATGGACGTATATCCTATCTTTTCGAACAAATGATGCGCCGCACATGCGGTCGCATGCAGCAACACTCAAGAAACGATCAGGGGGATTTCTAACGATGCCTGCTGCGAGGACCGCAACAGGTAGGGCATGAGATCACTACTAACAAACGTCTTGCGCATAACTGTGGGCGCTAATGTACACCACGTTGCAACGAAGGAAGCCGCGATGAGCCATGACCCTGCAGAGCACGCCCCCTGGAAGCACGACGGCGTGTGTGTCGTGCCCGGCAATCAGCTCGATACGAACACCGCCCAGACGCCGGGCATGAACCGCGCCGCGGCGATCAACTTTGCACGCGTGGGCGCGCAGAAGTTGTGGGCCGGCACGGTGCACATCCACGCCAACGCCAAGACCGGCGCGCACCACCACGGCCCGCTGGAGAGCGTGATCTACGTGCTCAAGGGCCGCGCCCGCATGCGCTGGGGCGAGGCGCTGGAGTTCACCGCCGAAGCCGGCCCGGGCGACTTCATTTACGTGCCGCCGTTCGTGCCGCACCAGGAGATCAACGCCAGCGCGACCGAGGTGCTGGAGTGCGTGCTGGTGCGCAGCGACGGCGAGGCGGTGGCCGTGAACCTGGACATCGCGCCGGTCGAAAAGCCCGAGACCGTGTTGTGGATCGACCCGGTGCACCGCGCGCCGCCGGGCGGTGGCGCCTGACGCACGCTTGCACCGCCCTCGGCGATTTACTTGAACGTGATGCGCGCGGCCAGCAGCCGCGTGCCGTCGGGCGACAGCGTGCCGCGGGCTTCGACGTTCCGGCCGACGATCAGATCCGCAGCGCTGCCGTCGCGGAAGTCGGTAGCCGAACCGACGAGCAGGTACTCGACCGTCACGCCGCGCAGCAGGAAGGTCCGGATTGCCGAATTGACCGACGTGATCGCGCCGCGCAACTCGAACTCCTGGTTCGCCTCGTCGTCCGGCGACTTGACGTTCAGCTCGCTGGCCACCAGCAGGCCGTTGCGCACGACGCCTTTGACTTCCACCCGCGCCCCGAGCGCCAGGCCGGCCGGCGCGGTGACGCCGCCGGCGTCGACGGCCACGCCATTGACGCTGAAGCGCGTGACCGAGGTGAACGCGCTGACGAGGCCTTCGAGCCGCACGTCGTCGAGCTCCCTGGGCTGCGGCACGCCGTCGCCCAGCCCGGCCACCTGCCACACACCGCCGGTCTTCGGCGGCTGCAGCCTGATCCGAACGAAGTTGCCGTTGGCCAGCGCGGCCGGCAGGCTGCCCGCGAAGGCGGCGTAAGAGATCCGCTCGCTGCCGATGTTGAAGGCGCGCGCCACGGTGTCGAGCTGGCTCACGATGCCGCGCAGCCGGTAAGTTGTGGCCGCGCCCTTGCGCTCGACGCGCGTGGCGGCGTAGCGGCCGGTGGCCGCGTCGTACAGCGCATAGACCTCGATCAAGTCTGCCGGCGCGATGGCGGCCAGGCCGCCCACATCGTCGAAGACGGTGGCCGTGCCGATGTCCACGCCCTGCCCGAGCAGCACCAGCCGGTTGCCGGCAGCGTCGACGCTGTCGACCGGGCCGAGCAGGTCGCTGCCGAAGGCGATGCTGCTGGCGCTGCTGACGTTGGCGCCCGTTGCGTCGACCGTGATGGCCGAGCCGCGGACCTCGGTGGTCATGCCCAGGCGCAGGTCGTCGCGACTGCGCGGCGCCCCCTCGTCGTCGGTGACTGTGGCGCGCGTGTCGTCGAAACGCACACCGTTGACGATCACCGAACCGAAGCCGGTGATCGGCCCGCTGGCGTAGGACTGCGGGGTGACGCCAGTGCCGCCGCTGTCGGCGCCGCCGCCGCAACCCGCCATGGCCAGCGTCATGAAGAGTGCTCGCAGCCCGTGGCGGCGCGCGAGTGCCAGGGAATGCTCCATCAGCCGAAGAAGGTTCATGTGTCGGTCGGCTGGGTCGCCGCATTGGATTGAGGGGGCGGAGTCGGCAGGACGGGGCCGTCAGGCGCCCGCGGCATCGACTCGTCGTAGGTGTACAGGCCGACACGAACCCGCTGGTCCTGGCGGCGTCCGGCAGCGCGGTCGTCGTCGATCAGTTGGTTCAGTGCGGGCACGGCGGCATCGAGCAGCGTCTTCCACTGAGCGCGCATCAGCTGGCGGAACGCGATCACCGACTCCGGCGACAACTCGTCGGCAAAGACCGCCTGCTCCAGATGAGTCGGCGCGTCTGACAGCACGTTGGCCACTGCGGCGCGCAAATGGTCGCCGACGTTGTTGCCCAGGAAGCCGAGCATGCGGTCGCCATCGCCCCGAGGCACGAAGCTGTCCTGCACCACATGCACCAGATCGCCTTCGATCTGCGCCAGGCCGAGACGGCACAACTCGTCGAGCAGGCTGCGCGGGTGAACGTCGCGCGTCACCGACTGCGCCAGCGCCTCGAAGCTCGGGGCCGGGCCCTGGCGCGGCAAGGCCATCGCCTCACCTTGCAGCGTTTTCAGCGACGGGTCGGAGAGCCAACGCGTGAACACCCGGGTGGCCGGCGAGCGGCGCACCGCGGGTGGCGCGTCGAGCTTGGGCTGGGTCAGGCGCGTGACCTCGCGCCGCGTCAGCCCGGTGACGGTGCTGATGCGGCTGACCTTGCGGTGCTCGGGCAGGTGAGGGTGCGCCTTGCCGGCGGCATCGACAAAAGCGGTCTTGAGCATGTCTTCCAGGGTCGCGAAGGGAACGCCGCGCGTTATCGCCAGCGTGGCCAGGGGCTCCATCAACTGCTGCATCGCCTGCACCAGGGTCGCCGGGTCGAGCGCCGCCGCGGCGGGGGCCGGGCCGGTGCCTGTCTGGGTTCGCCGACGGTCGGACGGTGCGGTCATGGATGAAGTCTACGGTCGTGCCTGCGGCCAAAGTGCGGGTGCCGGCTTTCAGGCCGACACCCGCGCGCGGTGCCAGCGCCGGTCAGTCCTCGAAGTTGATCCGAACGGCGCTCAACCGGGTTCCGTCGGACGACAGCACACCCTTGACTTCGACATTGCGGCCGTTGGCCAGGTTGGCTGCCGTTCCCTTCTTGAACTCGATGCCGGTGCCGCTGAAGTCGACCGTGAGGCCGCGCAGCGCAAAGGTCTTGGCCGTGGCGTCGAGCGCCGAGATGCTGCCGTGCAGTTCGAAGCCTTCGCTGCGGCGGTCATCGTCACTCTCGGGCTGCACGCGGGTGGCCAGGATCACGCCGTTCACCGCGCTGCCCTTCACCTCAACCCGCGCGCCCAGAACGATGCCCGCGGTGCCCTTGGGAAAAGTGGCGTTGCTCGCATCCACCGGCAGGCCGTTGACGCTGAACTTCTTGTCCACACCAAAGCTCGTGGCCGTGATCGTTCCCTTCAGCTCGGCTTCGTCGTGGTCGTCGAGGCGACGCACGCCGCTGTCGATGGCGGTGGCCGCCCATTGGCCGGCCACCGGGGTGGTCTGCAGTTTCACACGCACCATCAGGCCGTTATCCAGCGCGGCCGGGGCGGTGGCGGCGATCGCGGCGTACGAGATCGTCTCGGTGCCGGCACCGATTCTGAAGGTACGCGCCGTCTTGTCGATGTTGCTCACGGCGCCACGCAGCTTGAAGACGAGCGGGTTCGACTCGGGTTCGATGCGGGTAGCGATGTACGCGCCGGTGGCTGCGTCGATCAGCCCGTGAACCTCGACCACGCTGGTGCCCGCGACCAGGCCGCCCAAACCGCCTGCCAGGCGGTCGTCGAACAGCGTGGTGGCAGTGACTTGAACCGTCTGGCCCAGCACGACCAGCGATTTGCCGTCGGCGGCGACCGAGAACACCGGGCCGACGATCTCGCTGCCAAAGCGGATCGAGCGCGCCTTGCTGCGCGAGCCACTGCCGTCGTCGGTGATGGCGGAGCCGGTGACGTCGGCCACCATGCCCAGGCGCAGGTCGTCGCTGCGGCGCGAGTTGCCGTCGTCGTCGGACACGCTGGCCGAAGAATCGTCGAAGCGCACGCCGTTGACGATGATCGAGCCGAAGCCGGTGATCGGGCCGGACGCGAACGAGCTGCGGGCTTCGGGCGACGCAGAGCCGCTGCTGCCGCCGCCTCCGCAGCCGGCCAGCACGGCGGCGGCGAACAGCAGGGTCAGAAAGCCTTGCGCCGGGCGGCGCGACTTGTGGGTGACTGAAATGAGCATGGGGTTCTCCAGGCAGTGAAGGGATGGGAATGGCTGGGGGCCCCCTTGCCATGCCTCTACTGTAAATGTGCAATGTGCACATTTCAAGCGTTGTTACAAGTATGCACAGGTCCCGGCGCGGGTTTCGACGCTCGGCAGCGGCCCTGTTCCGCCCGCGCTGCGGCCTGCTGCGACGATGGAGATCGGTGCCGGGTACCATCCCCCGCGGCGCTCCTGTCCCACGCCGGCCCCTCCCACCACCCGCCCCACCGGGCCCTGAACGCATGAGACTTTCCGTGCTCGACCAGTCGGCCGCCGTGGCCGGCCGCAGCGAAAGCGAATCGATCCGCGACACGCTGTCGCTCGCTGCGCATTGCGAGGCGCTGGGCTACCACCGCTTCTGGCTCAGCGAGCACCACAACATCCCGGCCATCGTCGGCAGTGCGCCCGAGATCCTGATGGCGGCCATCGCGGCCACCACCACGCGCATTCGCATCGGCAGTGCCGGCGTGATGCTGCCGCACTACAGCGCGCTGAAGGTGGCCGAGCAGTTCCGCGTGCTGGAGGCGCTGGCGCCGGGTCGCATCGACCTCGGCCTGGGCCGCGCGCCCGGCGGCGACATGCGCACCGCGCAGGCTCTGAACCCGAACGCGCGCGGTGCCGCTGAAGACTTTCCGCAGCAGGTGATGGACCTGCAGGCCTGGGTCGGCGCGCGGGAAGTGGAAGGGCGCGGCGAGGCCCATCAAGGCATCCACGCCCACCCGCACGGCCCGACCTCGCCCGAGATGTGGATCCTGGGCAGCTCCGACTACGGCGCGCAACTTGCGGCGCACCTGGGCCTGCCGTATGCGTTCGCGTACTTCTTCACCGACGGCCAGGGCGCCGAGCAGGCGATGGACCTGTACCAGCGCCTGTACAGGCCGAGCGCGCGTTTCCCGAAGCCGCTGTCCACGCTGTGCGTCTGGGCGCTGGTGGCCGACACCGAGGAACAAGCCCAGCACCACGCGCTGAGCCGTGACCGCTGGCGTGTCGACCGCAACCGCGGTGTGTACGGCCCGCTGCGTTCGCCCGACGAGGTTGCGGCGCAGGGCTTTCAGCCGGCCGACGTGCCGACCTTGCGGGCGATGCGCGAACAGGCTTTCGTCGGCACCGCCGCGCAGGTCGGCTCGAAGCTGCGCGCGTTGGCAGCGGACTATGGCCTGGACGAACTGGTGGTCAACACCTGGGCCTACGACCCGACCGCGCGCCGCCGCTCGTATGCCTTGCTGGCGCAGGAGTTCGGCCTGGGCGCGCAAGCTGCAAAGGTCGCCGCCGCGGCATGACATGCCGGTTGAACGGGCGCAAAATCAGCGCCCACTAGCTTGCTGGCCGTGCCTTGTGAAAACCGTCGACTTCGAACTCCGCACCGACTTCATACCGCTCGATGACCTGCTCAAGGCCACCGGCCTGGCGCCCAGCGGCGGCGTGGCCAAGATGCTGATCTCGGAAGGGCGCGTGCAGGTCGATGGCGAGGTCGAGTTGCGCAAATCGTGCAAGGTCCGCGCCGGCCAGCTGATTGAACTGCAGGGCACGCGCATCCGCATGCACGCGCCCACGCGCCCGGCCCCGTTCGTTTGAAGTCTGAATTCTGAAGGCAACCTCCATGTTCGAAACCTCCATCGCCGGCAGCCTGCCCAAACCCGCTTGGCTGGCCGAAACCCAGAAGCTCTGGCCGCAGTGGAAGGCCAGCGGTGCCGAACTGGCGCAGGCCAAGGCCGATGCCACGCTGCTGTGGATCAAGACCCAGGAAGACGCTGGCCTGGACATCGTCGGTGACGGCGAACAATCGCGCCAGCACTTCGTGCACGGCTTTCTTGAGCAGGTCGGCGGCATCGACTTCGAGCACAAGGTGACGATGGGCATCCGCAACAACCGCTACGACGCGCAGGTGCCACAGGTGGTGGCCGCGCTGCGCCTGAAAGGCAGGGTGCACGCCACCGAAGCGCGCCTGGCGCGCGCCCACACCGAGAAGAAGCTGAAGTTCACCTTGCCCGGCCCGATGACCATCGTCGACACCGTGGCCGACCGCTTTTACAACGACAAGGTGGGCATGGCCTTCGCCTTTGCCGAACTGCTGAACCAGGAAGCACTGGCGCTGCAGGCCGACGGCGTGGACATCATCCAGTTCGACGAGCCGGCCTTCAACGTCTACATGAAGGACGCCGCCGACTGGGGCGTGGCCGCGCTCGAACGCGCCGCGCAGGCCCTGACCTGCACGACCGCGGTCCACATCTGCTATGGCTACGGCATCAAGGCCAACACCGACTGGAAGCAGACCCTGGGCGAAGAATGGCGCCAGTACGAACAGGTGTTTCCGGCGCTGGCCAAGAGCAGCATCAAGCAGGTGTCGCTCGAGTGTTACCACTCGCACGTGCCGCCCGACCTGATGGCGCTGCTGAAGGGCAAGGACGTGATGGTCGGCGTGATCGACGTGGCCTCTGACGTGATCGAGACGCCTGAACAGGTGGCCGACACGATCGGCCGCGCGCTGCAGTTCGTGCCGCGCGAGCGCCTGTTCCCGTGCACCAACTGTGGCCTGGCGCCGATGAGCCGCGAGGTGGCCGTGAAGAAGCTGCAGGCGCTGGCGCAGGGGGCCGCTCTCGCGCGCCAGCGCCACGGCTGATCGTCAGATCAGCCCTCCGGCGCCCGGCTCACTTGCCCTTGCCGGCCGGCGGCTTCTTGGTGGCGGCCGGCGCTTCGTCTTTCTTGAAGTCGCCCAAGCTGCTCTTGACCGGGCAGACTGAAAACGCCGGGCACTTCTTGCAGCCCACGGCGATGGCGATCGGGCATACCGTCATGATGCGTCTCCGAAAGGAAGGGGTGGCCGCAGGATACGCCGGCCGGGGCAGGCCGCACAATGATCGCTTTGCGCTCGCGTCTTCGAACTGCTCCCCTTCAACCTGCTTCCCTTCGGCCATGACCCTTGCCCCGCCGCTGACCGCCCCGAACCGATTGACCGATGCACTGCGCGAACCCGGCCACGCCGTATGCAGCGCTGCCGGCCTGTGTGAGCGCATCGGCGTGGCGCTGCCGGCCCTTCTGGCGCTGGCGCCGACCTGGGATGATCTGCCGGCCGACGCCTACCTGCGCGACGGCGGCCGCTACCGGCGCCGCCGCCACGCCTGTTATGTCGTTGACGGCGAGCATGTGCAGCCGGCGCCGCACCGGGCCCATTGGCAGCCGCTCGAATACAACGCGCTGCACGGCGGGCTGGAGCGCTGGTTCGAGCCGGTCGCGCCGGCGGTGGCCAACGCCACGGCATGGCTGCAACTGATGCGGGCCTTGAGTGCGCTGTGCTCGGAAGTGCGCGGTGTGCGGCCCTGGTTCGTCGAGGCGCACCAGTTCCGCATCGACACCACCGACGGCATCGGCCGTCCCACGCCGGAGGGCGCGCACCGCGACGGGGTGGACTTCGTGGCCGTGCTGCTGGTCGCGCGCGAGGGCGTGAAGGGCGGCGAGACGCGCGTGTTCGAAGCGGCCGGCCCGCACGGCCTGCGCTTCACCCTGACCGAACCCTGGACCCTGCTGATGCTCGACGATGCGCGCGTGGTGCACGAGAGCACACCGATCCAGCCGCTGGAAGGCGGCGGCCACCGCGACACCCTGGTGCTGACCTTCCGCGCCGGCGGCTTTCAGGGCCCAACGCCCCCACCGCCCCCACCGCCCTGAAGCGCGTGCAGCGCGGCTCCCTCAAGGCTTCAGCACCGTGGCCTGCAGGAACCGCACGGTGGCGTAGAACTGGAAGTCGGCGTTCTCTTTGCGCACGAAGCCGTGGCCCTCGTTCTCGGCGCGCAGGTACCAGACCGGAGTGCGCTGCTCGCGCAGTTTGGCGACGATCTGCTCGGCCTCGGTGTAGGGCACGCGGGGGTCGTTCTTGCCCTGCACGACGAACAGCGGCTTGCTGATCTTTGCGGCGTTGTTGAGCGGCGAGATGCCGTCGAGGAATGCGCGCATCGCCGGGTCGCGTTCGTCGCCATATTCCACCCGGCGCAGGTCGCGCCGGTAACTTTCGGTGTTCTGCAGGAAGGTCACGAAGCTGGAGATGCCCACCACGTCGATCGCGCCGGCGATGCGGTCGGGGTAGTTCGTGGCCACCGCCAGGCTCATGTAGCCGCCGTAACTGCCACCGCTGACGACCACGCGCGAAGCATCGAGGCGCGGCTGCGTGCCGATCCAGTCGAGCAGCGCGCCGATGTCTTTGACCGAGTCTTCACGCTTGCGCCCGTTGTCCAGGGTCAGAAAGGTCTTCCCGTAACCCGACGAGCCGCGCACGTTGGGCTCGATCACCGCCATGCCGAGTTCACTCAGGAAATAGTTGTAGCGCCCCATGAAGCCTAACTTGGCCTGCCCTTCAGGCCCGCCGTGAATCTGGATCAGCACCGGCCGCTTGCCGGCAAAGCGCTCCGGCGGCAGGTTCAGCAGGCCCGAGATGGCGCGCCCGTCGAAGCTGTTCCAGCGCACGATCTGCGGCTCGGTGAAGGATCGAGTGTCCACGCCGGGCGGGGCGAGCGCTTCGGTCCACTGCGCCAGCCTGCCGCTGCTCGGGTCGAGCGAGTAGATCTGGTTCGGCCCCTGTGCGCCGTTGACTGAAAACGCCAGGTCGGCCAGCTTGCGATGAAAGCGCGAACCGGTCACGCTGCCGGCCGGCAGGCGCGGCAGTGGCAGTTCCTTGAAGCTGCGCGCGTCGAACACGCGCAACTCGTCGCGCCCGTCGACGTTGGCCTGCGCTGCGTACAGGTGGCCGTCGTCGGTCACGGTGCCACCGCTGATGTCCCACGGGATCTGGCGCGTCAGCGGCGTCAGCAGCCCGGTCGAAAAGCGGTACAGCATCAGCTCGCGAAACTCGCCGTCGCGGTCGCTGTAGACGTACAGGCCCGAGCCATCGGATTTGAATTCACCGGCGAAATGGGTTGAGCGCGAGTTGCTGCCCGGGGCCGGCAACAACTGGCGGTTCTTGCCGGTGGCCAGGTTTAGCAGCCACAGTTGCGACTCGCCGGCCGAGAGGTAACGCGTCAGCGCCACCTGCGTGTCGTCCCACGACACACCGCCGGCAAACCAACCGCCGCCGGGCAGAACGGCCACCGTGCGGGCGAGCTTCGGCTGGCGCGGGTCAAGCAGCTTCAAGGTCTGCGAGATGGTGGCGCGCGTGCCGCCGGCGGCGGTCTTGTCGAGCGGCACCGACATCACCAGCAACTGGCTGCTGCGGTGCAGCCAGCCCTGGAATTCATGGCGCTGGTCGGGGTCGGTCAGCAGGCTGACCTTCTTCGACGGCAGGTCCATGCGGTAGAGCTGGTCGGCCTCGTTGCCGCCGCTGTTGCGCTCGAACACCAGGTAGTCGCCACGGCGCGGTTCGTAGCTGGCGTTGCGCACCGGGTCGGCAAAGTCGGTCAGCGGCTCGGGCGCGGCCAGCGGGGCGGGCACGCGGAACAACTGCGCCGTACTGGCGCCGGCGGCGCGGTGCGATACCAGCATCTCGCGTTTGATCGGGTGCCAATCGACGAAGCTGTGGCCGCGAAAGTCGGTGTACTTCTCTGCCTGGCGCACCAGGCTCAGCGGGATCGGCGGAATGCCTTGCACCACCAGGTTGGCATTCGGGGCCAGCGTTTCGGTCGGTGCGCTCGTGGTTGTGGTTGCCGCCGCGCTGGCGGGCGCGGCCGGAACCGGTGTGCCTTGTGGCCGGCTGCCGCAGGCGGCGAGCAGCGCAAGCAGCATTGGCAAGGCAAGAGCGGCGGCAAATCGCTTCATCGTGTTCGTCTCGGTTGACATTCAATGCCGCGCAGGGCCCGTGCCGGTCGGGCCACAGCGCAGTTCAGACCCCGTTCACCGCAGTTCGTCGCAAGGCGCTGGCGACCCTTAAGGCGGCTGTCGATACTGCCTTCATCGACGAACCCACACCACCCGTCGATACCCCAAGGAGAACATCATGACCACCACCGCCCGCCCTCTTACCGCGCTGACCCTGCTGACCTTGACGATTGCCGCGCTGGCCACGGTGTTCCTGCTCCACGAAGGCCCGACGGTGATGCAAATCGTGCAACTCGAGCCGGTCCACCTGACCGCCCAGCGCGTGCCGGCGGCCGGCGTGGTTCAACTGCCGATCGTCGAGGTCAACGCACGCCGCAGCGATGCGACGCGACTGGTGGCGGCTCCGATGCGCAACCCGGTCTGACCGCGGGCCTCGCAACGCACACCGCACCCCTCACACCGCACTCCTTCAAGCGTCACGCACATCGGCCACCGGGTTGGCGCCGAAGTCGGCCCGCTTCAACCAGGCCAGCACGCGCGCCGCGGCGTCGTGCGGTGGTGTCAGCTGGCCACCTTCCTTCAGCTTGATGAAGTTGCCCTGTTCGGGAAAGCCGGCCGGCTCGGCCGCGCGCAGTTGCACTTGCATGTCGGTGTCGATCACGCCGGGCGCGAGCGACACGACGCGCGCGCCGTTCGGCCGCGCCGCTTCGTCCAGCGCGAGCGCGCGCGAAAAGTGGTCCATGCCGGCCTTGGCCGCACAGTAGCCGGCGCTGCCCGCCATTGCGCGGCGCCCCAGACCGGATGAAATGTTGAGCACGCGGCGCTGCGCGCTCCAGCCACGCGTGGCGCGCAGGAAGGCAGCGCTCAGCAGCATCGGCGCTTCGAGGCTCACGCGCAGTGCGGCCGACAGATCGGCATCGCTGCACTCGTCCACCGGCCCCACACGCGTGATCACGCCGGCGTTGTTGATCAGCGTGGCGGCGTCAAAGCGCGCCGCCTCCAGACCCTGCAGCCACGCCTGCAGGCGCGCCGAGGCTGCCTCGGGTTGCGCCAGGTCGATCGGCCACTGCTCCAGGCCCGCGCCCACGGCGGCGGCCTTGGCGGCCAGCGTGTCGCTGGTCTGGCGCGACAGGCACAGCAGCCGGTGATCAGGCGCGAGCAGTTGTTCGGCCATCGCTGCGCCGAGGCCGCGCGATGCGCCGGTGAGGATGAAAAGTGATGTGCTCATGGGGTCCCGTTCGGTGCGAAAAACAGTTCGCGATGATGCCAACAATCGTTCACGAAAATGTTCCTCAAGTTTTTTCGCCACTTGCCGAGCGGAAAAATGGAGCGCTTTGATCGCGAAATAAGCACGTCGAATCGGTCACTTTTCCGACCTTCATTTACACCTGATTCAGGGGGTAACTGAGATGCTCCCGTCACCGCGCAACACCCTCGTTCGCGTGTTGACAAGAACCTGCTCACGGAGCCTTCCCTGATGAATCTTCTGACCCCCTTCATCGTTTTGATCGAGCGCCGATGGCGTGCTGTGCTGGCCGCTGTGCTGACACTGTGCCTCGCCGGGCTCGGCCTGCAACCGGCGCAGGCGCGGCCCTTCGGCGGCGACCGGCACCACAAGGTTGCTCGCGACCTGGGCGACGAGATGGTCGAACACCGCAAGCCCCGGGCTCGCTGGGCACGCGACGTGAACGGGGTACGCCATATCCAGGCCATCATCGTCAGCGATTCGCCCGACCCGGAGATGACCGAACTGCGCGCCCACGTGCAGCGCATCGGCGGCACCGTACACGCGGTTCACCCGGCAGTGCATGCCATCACGGTGCAGATCAAGGCCAGCCAGGTGCAGGCGTTGTCGGAGCGCGACGACGTGGTCAGCGTGTCGCCGAACCGCGATACGCAGCGCACCGCCAGCACGCTCGAATCCATCACCGGCGCGTTGACCAGCAATGTGCGCACGAGCAGCACCAAGACGAGCTACGCAGGCCTGGACGGCACCGGCATCGGCATTGCCGTGCTCGACTCGGGCGTGATGCGCGAACACTGGGCGTTTGCCGACGCAAACGCCGGTTACCGCCTCAAGCGCAACGTGAACATGCTCAACAACAGCGTGGCCAACTGGGTCAACGGCGCCGGCGGCAACTCGCTCACGCCGGGCAGCGCCGCGCTGGCCACCTATGAAAGTGCCATCGCCGCCGACACCTCGCTGACCCAGGACCCTTATGGCCACGGCACCCACGTGGCCTCGGTCGCGGCCGGCCGCGCCAAGTTCTATGGCAGCGGCACGCCCGACACGACCGGCGTGGCGCCCAACGCCAATGTCTACGACGTGCGCGTGCTCAACGGTCTGGGCATGGGCACCGTCAGCGATGCCCTCGAAGGCATCCAGTGGGCCATCTACCACGCCAAGGAATACAACATCCGCGTGCTGAACCTGAGCCTGGCGACCGACTCGACCGAGTCGTGGTTGACCGACCCGCTGTGCGTGGCAGTGCGCAGCGCCACTGCCGCTGGCATCACCGTGGTGGTGGCGGCCGGCAACTTCGGCAAGGACCTGCTGAACCGCGAGGTCTATGGCCGCGTCAGCTCGCCAGGCAACGACCCCTCGGTCATCACCGTCGGCGCCGTCAACTTCAAGGGCACCGTGGCCCGCGCCGACGACAGCGTGAACCTGTTCAGCTCGCGCGGCCCGACGCGCGGCTCGTATATCGATTCGACCGGCGTGCGCCGGGTCGACAACCTGCACACGCCCGACCTGGTGGCGCCCGGCAACAACGTCGTCGGTGCCGCGGCCACCAAGGCGGAGAGCGGCACGCCGGTCTGGAACACGCTGGCCGGAACCTTCTACAACAACCTGGTGGCGCCGCTGGGCATCACCCAGGTGTACGGCGAAACCCAGATGATCATGAGCGGCACGTCGATCGCCGCTCCCGCGGTGGCGGGTACCGTGGCGCTGATGCTGCAGGCCAACCCCGGGCTGACGCCGCCGCTGGTCAAGGCGATCCTGCAGTACAGCGCGCAGCCGATGCCGGGAGCGAACCTGCTGCAGCAGGGGGCGGGTTTGCTGAACATCGATGGAGCCGTCAAGCTGGCCAAGGTGCTGCGCACCGACCTGACCAGCGCAGTCAACGCCGGCACGATCGCCTCCGGCGGCACGCTGCTGGCCAGTGGCAAGAGCATGCCGGCCGCCACCTCCAGCGTCAACGGCGTGACCTTCAACTGGTCGCGTGTGGTGTTTGCCGGCGGCTCGCACGTGGTCAGCGGCTCGGCACTGTTCACCAAGTACCAGCCGATCTGGGACCCGCGCCTGACTTGGGCCAGCGGCGTCGTGCGCAAGCGCGTGCCGGCTTACTGGTCGGGCACGGGCATTCCTGCCAATACCTTCGTCAAGTCGTTCAGCGACACGGCAGCCCCTAACCAGACGCTGCTGACCGCCGGTGTGGTCAGCGCCAACACGATGGCCGGCGCCTCGTCGTTCACCGGCAAGACAGGTGCCTTCATTCCGACTGCCACCTTGGCGAGTTGGCTGGCCAGCGGCAGCGGTCTCGTGCTGGGCAGCGGCCTGGTGCTCAGCGAAGGGCTGGTTTTGAGCGAGGGCCTGGTGCTCAGCGAAGGGCTGGTTCTGAGCGAGGGCCTGGTGCTCAGCGAAGGGCTGGTCTTGAGCGAAGGCCTGGTGCTCAGCGAGGGCCTGGTGTTGAGCGAGGGTCTGGTGTTCGGCGAGAAGTGATCGTGGCCCTTCAGTTCGCGGGTGGATCAACCGATATGGAGTGAATCGACCCAGCGCGGGTGCCGGGTGGGCCCGCTCGCGGGCTGCAAGCCACACGGATTCCACCGAGCCAATGAACGTCACACCCGTCAAAGTCGCGAATGCAGATGCAGATGCCGCAGGCAGTGCCGGCGCCGTCCCCGTCCCCTGGTGGGAGCGCCTGCATGCCGCGCTGATGCCCGACTACAACCGCAAGGCCGCGTTGTACTGGTGGACGATGGTTGTGGTGGGCGCCGCGGCGCTGGTCGGCGCGGGCTTCACCGTCGCCGGGCTGCCCAGGGAAGGGCTGCTGCAGGTCTTGGTCGGTTGCGTGGTGGCGATGCTGGCGGGCTTGTACCCGGTGCGCGTGCCGGGCTCGAAGAATTCTTTCGCGGCGGGCGAGATCTTCATCTTCCTGCTGTTGCTGATGCACGGCCCCGCGGCCGCTGCATTGGCCGCCGCAGGCGAAGCCTTTGTCGGCTCGGCACGCACCTCCAAACGCTGGACCAGCCGGCTGGCCAGCCCGGCCATGGCCGCCATTTCGATGTCGGTCGTCGGCTGGGTGCTGCACGCGGTGTTCAACGGCCTGCGCGCGGTGGGTGCCTTCAACGAGGCGGTGATGCTGCTTTCGGCGATGGGCTTCGCGATTGCGTATTTCCTGCTCAACACCTTGCTGGTCACCCTGGTCATTCATCTCAAGCGCAACGAGCCGCTGCGCCTGACAGACTTCTTCGGAAACTTCGGCTGGGTCGGCATCACCTATGCCGCCAGTGCGCTGGTGGCGGCGCTGCTGTTCCTGACATCGCAGCAATTCGGCATTGCCGTGGTGGCGGCGGCGGTGCCCATCATCGGCATGCTGCTGACCATGCTGCACTACCATTTCCGGCAGCGTGAAACCGACAACACGGCGGCGCGCGTGCGGGTCGAAGCGGCCGAACGCGAAGCAGCGCAATCGGCCAAACACGTGATGGAGCTGCAGGACAGCGAACGCCGTTTTCACAGCGCGTTTTCGCACGCCGCCATCGGCATGGCGCTGGTGTCCGCCGAAGGGCAGGTGCTGCAGGTCAACGCCGCTCTGTGCACCCTGCTCGGGCATGCCGAGGACCACGTGGTCGGGCGTGAATTCAACACCTTCCTCGACGTGGCCGACGTGGACACCCTGGGCGAACAACTGGGCCGCGTGGTGGGCCAGCAGATCGAGACGGCCACGGTCGAACTGCGCTGCCGCCACGCGCTGGGGCACGAGGTGTGGATCTCGCTGCACTGCGGCTACTTCTCGGGGCGCACCTCGGGCGCGCCCTGCCTGATCCTGCAGGCGCAGGACATCACCGCACGGCGCGACGCCGAAGCGCGCCTGCACCACATGGCCTACCACGACAGCCTGACCTCGCTGGCCAACCGGGTGCGCTTCGGCCACAGCCTGGCGCTGGCGGTGGAGCGCTGCAACAAGGACCGGCGGCGCAACTTTGCGCTGATGTACCTCGACTTCGACCGCTTCAAACTCATCAACGACACGCTCGGCCACGGTGTGGGCGACGAGTTTCTGGTCACGGTGGCGCAGCGCATCCAGACGCAGGTGCGCCCGGGCGACACCGTCGGCCGGCTCGGCGGTGACGAATTCGCGATCCTGATCGAAGACCTGGAAGGCGAGCATCTCGCGGTGGCGATGGCCGAGCGGCTCCAGGTGGCGCTGCGCAAGCCCTACCTGGTGGGTGGCACCGAGGTCAACAGCAGCGCCAGCATCGGCATCACCTTCAGCAGCATCGGCTACGACACCCCGGGCGACGTGCTGCGAGACGGCGACTTCGCGTTGTACCGCGCCAAGGCCGGCGGGCGCGCGCGTTATGCGGTGTTCGACGCCAGCCTGCGCGCCCACATTGCCGACCAGCTGCACCTGGAGCGCGACCTGCGCCGTGCGATCGAAAGCGACGAGCTGTTCCTGGCCTACCAGCCGATCTACGACCTGGGCAGCGGCAAGATCAACAGTTTCGAGGCGCTGCTGCGCTGGAACCACCCCGAGCGCGGCCTGGTCGGGCCCGACGTGTTCATCCCGATTGCCGAGGAGTCGGGCCTGATCGGCACCGTGACCGAACTGGTGCTGACGCGCGCCTGTCGCCAACTGAAGGCGTGGCAGAACATCGACGGGCACGGCGTCAAGCTGCGCATGCAGGTCAACGTGTCGGGCACCGACCTGTGCCGCCTGGCGCTGGTGTCGCACGTGACGCGGGCGCTGCTGACCAACGGCCTGGAGCCCTGGCAGCTGACCTTGGAGATCACCGAGAGCATGCTGATGAAGCGGCTGGACAGCGCGCTGGAGACGATGACGCAACTGCGCGAACTCGGCGTCGGCCTGAGCGTGGACGACTTCGGCACCGGCTACTCATCGCTGTCCTACCTGTCCACCCTGCCGATCACGAGCCTGAAAATCGACCGTTCGTTCGTGCAGCGCTTGCAAGACGGCACGCGCAACTCGGAGGTGGTGAAGGCCATCGTCACGCTCGGCCATTCGCTCGGTCGTGCGGTGATTGCCGAGGGCATCGAGTCGCCGGCGCAACTGTCCAAGCTGCGTGAACTGGGCTGCGGCTTCGGGCAGGGTTACCTGCTGGCGCGGCCGCTGTCGGCCGAGATGGCCGAGGCCTGGCTGGCCGACGAACGCACCGCCGTCGGCGCTGAAGCCGGGTTGCGCTCGCAGCTGGGCGACAGCGAGTTTTCGAGCATCACGGTTCACTGAAGTGGCGCTGACGAAGGCGCAAACGCCAGGTCAGCGCGCACGAAAAAGGGGCCGAAGCCCCTTCTTCTTTCAAGCGGATATCGAAGTCGATCAGGCGTACTGCTGAATCCCGGCGATCGCCCATTCGCGGCTGCCGTCGGTCGGCTTGACCAGGTGCCAGACCTCGTCGACTTCGTTCGCAGCGGCGCCCTTCTCTTCACGCACCATGCCGTTGAAGCGCACGCTGACGATCTGGCGCTCGGCTTCGGCGACGAAGTCGACCACTTGCGCGTCGATCTTCTCGACGTCGGTGGTCTGGGCCATGCCACCGCGGTCCTGCAGGTCGAGCTTGATGGACGCGAACATCTCGGGCGTGGTGAAGTTGCGCAGGTCGTTCAGGTCGCCGCTGTCGTTCGCGGCCTGCATGCGGATGAAGATCATCTTGGCAATGCGTTCGAACGCCGCGGCATCGAAGCCTGCCGGCAACGAAACCACACGGTCGGCCGGGGCCGCGAACGACGCTGCGGCGGACTGTTCGGGCGCCACCGCACCGGGCCCCCAGGTGGCACTAGAGCCGCCGGGCAAGCGCGTTGCTGCGGGTTCGAAGCCGGCCGAGCCTTGGGCCGCCGGTGCGCCGGCGCCAGCAAACTGCAGGCCCTGCGTTGCGTTCGCGCCGCGCGCCTGCGGCCCGAAGCGGCGCAGCAGGAAGCGGATCGCGACGAACGCCACCACGGCGAGCAAGGCCATCATGATGAAGTTGGCAAACTCGGCGCCCAGCCCCAGGTGGCTCATCAGCGCAGCCAGGCCCAGGCCCGCAGCCAGGCCGGCGAGCGGGCCCATCCACGAGCGCTTGGGCGCGGCGGCCGGTGCGGCGCCAGCGGTGGCCGGCGTGGTGGGGGCGGCCTGGGCCGGTTTGGCGGGAGTGGCGTCTGGGGTGCGCGACGGCATGTCGCGCTTCATGCCCGAGGACGCGCCGCCGCCGATGCGCTTGGCGTCTGCCGAGGCCGGCAACAGTCCGACCGCGGCAACCGCCACGGACAGGGCAAGAATCAGGCTTTTCATGGGCAATCCTTTGCAGAGCGAGACACCGAAACGATGGTGGGGCGGATGATACAAGCGGCCATCCCGATGGCTGATCATGTATGTCCCTAATGCCAAAAGGCAAGGGCCGGCCGGCGGATATTGACGCGATGGCCCGGCTCGTGGAACACTCGCGCCGCCACTTCGAACGCTGATGCGGCATTCAGTTCCGCGCCGCCGCAGTTCAAGCAACTCAGCAACTCACACAGGAGGCCCGCCATGCCAGCACAAGCCATTGTTCCCCTGTCGGCCGCTGCCTGACCTGCGGATTCACCTCTTCAGAGTTTTGTCTTCCGCCGCTCTCCCCGAGCGGCCCACTCTCCAGACCTGACCTCCCGCCTGCGCCCTGCACGCGGTCGAACTCTCCCCACATTCGTCGCCTGCGCTGCTTCAGCGCCGGCAGTTTGGCGTCAGCCCTTGCCGGCTGGCGCCGTGAGATCCGAGGTTCAGACATCACCATGATCGAAATTGACTTCGAGCGCCTGCGCTCATTGGGTTTGACACACGCCGTGGCCGCTGCGGCCGCCACACTTCCCGAACCGGACACAGCCCCGGCAAGCGCTCGGCTGGCACGTGTCACCGAGGTACACCGCGAAATCGTCCGCGTTCACGAAGGCCATGCCGACCTGAGCGCGCGTGTGCTGCCGCGCCTGGCGCGCGCGCTGCAGGAGCAAGACACTGCGCTGGCGGTTGGCGACTGGGCCGTGATCGCCGCCGAGACGCATGGCCAGGTCTGGGTGCACGAGCGCGTGCCGCCGCTGTCGCACATTGCGCGGCGCGACGCCGACGGCCGACGCCACCCGGTGGTCAGCAACGTCGACTGGGCCTTGCTCGTGATGGGCCTGGACGACGACTACAACCTGCGCCGCCTGGAGCGTTACCTGGCGCTGGTGCACGGCAGCGGCATCACGCCGGTGGTGGTGCTGAGCAAGGCCGACGTGCTGACGGCCCGGCCCGATGAGCTGCAGGCGCGGGTCGACGCGGTGCGTGCCCGTGCCTCGGCGCGGGTGGACGTGCTGGCGCTCAACGCCACTTTGCCGGCGGCGGCCGAAGCGCTTGCGCCGTACCTGGGCGCCGGCCAGACCCTGGTGCTGCTGGGATCGTCGGGGGCCGGCAAGTCGACCCTGACCAATACGCTCATCGGCACGCCGGTCCAGGACACCGGCGCCGTGCGCGAACACGACAGCCGCGGCAAGCACACCACCACGTCGCGCTCGCTGCACCGCCTGCCGTCGGGCGCCTGCGTGATCGACACGCCGGGCCTGCGCGCCTTGCGCCCCGACGTGGACGAAGCCACGCTGGCGGCCAGTTTCGGTGACATCGAAACCCTTGCACCGGCGTGCCGTTTCCGCGACTGCAAACACCTGGACGAGCCGGGTTGTGCGGTGCGCGAGGGAGTCGACAGCGACCGCCTGCGCAACTACCACAAGCTGCTGCGCGAAGCCCGCCGCGACACGATGAGCGTGCTGGAACGCCAGCAGATGGTGGCGCTCTGGAAGGTGCGCGGCAAGGCCGGCAAAGCACGCGCAAAAGCCAAGCGCGAGGAGGCGTGAGCGGGAGCGGGGTTCAGAACGGAGCGGGCGACTCGAACCGTAGCCAGTCGCCGCTGACCGGTTGCGCAAAACCAAGCGCATCGGCATGCAGTAACAGGCGATCGGCCTCGGCCTGGACCTCGGGCGGTGCGTACAGCGCATCCCCCACGATCGGGTGGCCGAGGGCCAGCAGGTGCACGCGCAACTGGTGCGAGCGGCCGGTCAGCGGGGTCAGTTCCAGACGCGTGGTGTGCCGCAGCGGATCGCGGCCAATCACGCGCCAGCGCGTCAGCGAGGGCTTGCCTTGGGCGAGGCAGACCTTCTGGCGCGGCCGGTTCGGCCAGTCGGTCAGCAGCGGCAGGTCAATCTCGCCGCTCGCCTGCTCTACCGAACCCTGCACCACGGCCACGTAGCGCTTTTCAACCGCGCGCTGCGCAAAGGCTTCGCTCAGGCGGCGCTGCGCCAGCGCACCGCGCGCAAACAGCAGCAGGCCCGAGGTGGCCATGTCGAGGCGGTGCACCACCCGTGCGTCGGGCCAGCGCGCCTGCACGCGCGCGGCCACGCAGTCCTGCAGGTGCGCGCCGCGGCCCGGCACCGACAGCAGGCCGCTCGGTTTGTCGACCACGACGCAGGCATCGTCGACATGCACACAGCGCAGCGCCGTGCCGCTGTCGGCCTCCGCCAGCGTGCTCACTGCGGTTTTCCCACGCCCTCGGTCGGGAACACGGTCACGCGCTCGGCCGCGCCTTCAGGGCAGCCAGCGTTCAGGTCGCGGTAGGTTACGCGGCCTTTGCTGATGCAGCGCAGCACCTGCCGGCCGGCCTGTGGGTCGAGTTGCCGCAGCGGCGCCGAGCCGGCCTCTTCCACACCGGCCAGGCTGGCCGCGCCGGGCGCCCCGCCAGGCGCTGCGCCGGCCGGCGCTTGCGACGTGGGTTGTGCGGGCGCCGGGGGCTCGGCGCCATTCGATGTGACGGCGGCTGGCGCCACGCTGGGCGGCGGGCGCATGCGGTCGAGGCGCTGGCTCTGCCAGGCGCCGAAGGCCGCGACGAAACTGGCCACCGCGAGCAGCAGCCAGACCAGCGACGGAACGGCGATGCGCGCTTTGGCGTCGGACGCTTTTTTCTCGCGGCTCATCAGGCAACCTCCGTGCTGCGCACTGCGGTGTATGAGCCCTTCGGGCGGCCGTGCGGGCTCACTGGTGCACCCTACGGCCTGCGGCCGGTCCCGCCAGGCGGGAATGAGCCCCTTCGGGCGGCCGGGCGGGGCTCATGCGGGCCCGGCGCTCCACTGCAGGTTGCCGGAGCAGCGCGGCGCTTCGGCGCAAGTCCAACGGGTCGGGCCGCCGTCGCTGCCGGCGTCCGGCGGCGCCAGCATCTTCGTGCCGCAGCGTGGGCAAGTGGGCCGGCGGTAGTCACCCTGCGTGGCCACGGCGAGCAGTTCGCGCTGCAAGGCTTCCGGGCGCTTGTTTACCAACGCCAGCAGGTCCGGCCCGCTGACGGCCATGATGCCGTGCCGGCGCGCCAGCGCCTCGGCTTCGGCGGTGAACGCGCCACAGCTCATCAGCGCGCCCGACTTGAGCCCGGCATCGACCATAGCGCCCAAAAATTCGCGCACTGCCGCCACACCCACCGGCTCGCCGCTCCAGTTGCAGCATTGCACAATGCGCACCGGCTGCACCAGGTCCAGGCGCGAATGCAACCAGAGCGAATCGCCGCCGTCGGCGCTGCCCGGCTCGGACCGCTTGGTCACGTAGCCGTCCTGCTTGAAGATCTCCTCGCACAGCGCTTCGAAGCGGCGCCATTCGAGTGCGCGCAGCAAGCCCGGGCTCCATTGAGGCGGCCCAAGAGGGGGCGGGGCGGCGGCGCTTGTTTCGGTGGGGGTTGAAGTGGTGGAGGTCAACGCGGCGGCGTCGGCCGCGAAGGCGTCTTCGGCATTCGACGCCCGGCCTGCCTCAGGCTCGGCCGGCTCCTCCATCGGCAGGGTCACCGGCGCAAATTCATACGGTATGAACGAGCTGTGCGTCAGCGACGACAGCGCCTCCTGGCGCACCCGCGCTTCGTCGCGCCGGGTCTGCTGCCACATCAACAAGGCGCCCGCGCCGAACAGCGCGAAAGCAAACGGGCGCCAGGCGGCGAACGCCGGGCGCCACAGCTCGGGGAAGAACCAGCCGGCCAGCAGCAGCAGCGCCGCCAGGCCGAGCGCCACCCCGGCGGCCAGCTTCAGGTGCGCCCCTGCGTAGTGGCGAAAGGCGTGCCATGGGCTGGCACGCTGGGCCGATGGCGTGGCGGGAGCGGCTTGGGTGGGTTTCACGCGGGCACCTGTCCTGGCGCGTCAGTCGGCCCCGGCGCGCTGCATCGACGCCGACGAGAGCCGCTGAACCCCGGGCCGGCCGGCCCGCACGGCGGCCAGCATCGCAGCGGCCACGGCGGCGGCGCGGATCGGCCGCACGCCGGCCGGCACCAGCCCCATCAGCGGCCCGAGCAGCCGGGTGGCCCAGACCTCGCCAGCGCGCACCGGCTGGCCCAGCGCAGCCCGGTCACCCACCAGAAGCGAGGGCTGGGCGATGCTCAGCGATTCGAAACCGAGCTGCGCGAGGGCGGCTTCCATGTCGCCCTTGACACGGTTGTAGAACACCCGCGACGAGACATCGGCGCCGAGGGCCGAGACAACGGCCAGGCGGCGTGCACCGGCGGCCTTGGCGGCACGCGCGGTGTTCACGACGAAGTCGAAATCGACCTGCCGGAACGCCGCTTCCGAGCCGGCGACCTTGATCGTGGTGCCGAGTGCGATGTAGGCATCGTCGACGCGAGGCAAAGGCAAAGGCGACGGCAGCTTGGCAAAGTCGAGCACGTGGACCTGCAGCTTGGGTGTGGCGGGAGGCTCGCTCAGTGGCCGCCGCACCAGAACATGCACGCCTTCATACAGGTCGCTGCGCAGCAGCAGCGGCAACAGCGCCCGCCCGATCAGGCCAGTGGCGCCGGCGAGCAGGGCGGTGCGGGGCGGTTCTGAGGCCATCCGACGAATGTAACTGCTGGCCTCCCGCAGCGGCAAGCAGTCGCTTTTGCGCGGGTGCCGCCTTCTCAGGCGGGCTGGCCCAGGCTCTGGCTCAGCGCTTGGGCTGTGTCAGCCGTGCCGGCGGCCGGCCACTGTGCGGGCTTTCGGGGCGCGGGCCTTGCGGGCGCGGCGGCGGTTGGCCGTGGGCGTCGCGGCTCGGCGCGCGTGGGGCCGACGCGCTGGTGCGTCCGTCGCCGCGCGGCGGTGCGCTGGTGCGTCCGTCATTGCGGCCGTCGTTGCGTCCGTCACCGCGTCCATCGTTGCGGCCGCGGCCTGAATGGCCACCGCCACCACCACCGCCGCCACCGTGGCCACCACGCCCACTCACGTGGTGACGATGACCACCGCGGCCGGCGCCTTCGCCGATCACCATGCGGCCGAGCACGATGGGCTCGGGCTTTTCATTCGCCAACGGTGCGAAGCCGGGCACGATCTCTTTCGGGATCTCGCGCTTGATCAACCGTTCGATGTCGCGCAGGAAACCGTTTTCGTCCACGCACACCAGTGACACCGCCTCGCCCTGCGAACCGGCACGGCCGGTGCGGCCGATGCGGTGCACGTAGTCTTCGGGCACGTTGGGCAGCTCGTAATTCACCACGTGCGGCAGCTGGTCGATGTCGATGCCACGTGCGGCGATGTCGGTCGCCACCAGCACCGTCAGCTCACCGGCCTTGAAGTCGGCCAGTGCCTTGGTGCGGGCGCTCTGGCTCTTGTTGCCGTGGATCGCCATCGCGGTGATGTTCTGCTTGAGCAGGTACTCGACCAGCTTGTTGGCGCCGCTCTTCATGCGCGTGAAGACCAGCACCTGGTGCCAGTCGTTCTCTTTGATGAGGTGGCACAACAGGTCCTTCTTGAGCTCGCGGCCGACCGGGTGGACCTTCTGCGCGATCATGTCGTTGGTCTGGTTGCGGCGCGCCACTTCGATCAGCACCGGCTTGTTCAGCAGGCGGTCGGCCAGGGCCTTGATCTCGTCGCTGAAGGTGGCACTGAACAGCAGGCTCTGCTTTTTCGCCGGCAGAACAGCCAGCACCTTCTTGATGTCGTGGATGAAGCCCATGTCGAGCATGCGGTCGGCTTCGTCGAGCACGAAGATCTCTACGTGGCTCAGGTCGAGGGTGCGCTGCTGGTGGTGGTCGAGCAGCCGGCCGGGGGTGGCTACCAGAATGTCGACGCCGCGGCGCAGCTTGTCGATTTGCGGCTGCATGCCGACGCCGCCGAACATCACCATGCTGGTGAGTTTGCTGTACTTGCCGTAGACGCGCACGCTCTCTTCGACCTGTGCGGCGAGTTCGCGCGTGGGCGTCAGGATCAGCGTGCGGATCGGAATGCGACCGCGTGCGCCGCGCAGCGCGGCCGCTTGAGGCGCCGCATCGCTCAACGCGGTGGCGGCCATCAGCCGGTGCAGCATCGGCAGCACGAAACCGGCGGTCTTGCCGGTGCCGGTTTGCGCGCCGCCCATCACGTCGCCGCCCGACAGCACGGCCGGAATGGCCTGCGCCTGGATGGGGGTGGGAACGGTGTAGCCC
>JANMYQ010000270.1:0-2318 GCA_031382215.1 Methylibium sp. | reverse complement strand
AGCACTTCGTCGGCCTCTTGCGGCGTCAGCACTGAAGTCGGTTCGTCCAGGATCAGCAAGCGAGGTTTCAAATAGAGCTGCTTCAAGATTTCCAGCTTCTGCTTCTCGCCCGCCGACAGGTCTTGCGGCGTCGCGTCCAGGTCCAGCCTGAAGGGCGCGCTGGCCATGAAGGCCCGCAGCTCGGCGCGCACCGTCTTCCAGTCGATGATGGCCGGCAGCGCGCCCTTGGCGATGAGCAGGTTCTCGGCCACCGTCATGCCGGGAACGACGGTGAAGTGCTGATAGACCATACCGATGCCGAGTGCGCGCGCGACGGTGGGCGTGGCGATGTCGTGTTCACGCCCGTCCAACAGCACCGCGCCGCCATCCGGCTTCTGGTAGCCGACGATGCACTTCACCAGCGTGCTCTTGCCTGCGCCGTTTTCGCCCAGTAGCGCGTGCACGGTGCCGGGCCGCACGTTCAGCGACACGCGGTCGAGCGCGGTGAAACTGCCGAAGCGTTTGCTCAGCTCAAAAGTCTGAAGCGCCAGTGCGTTCACAGCGCGGCCACCGCTTCGATGACGGCGCCTGAGTCCGACACTGCGCCGAAGACGCCGCCCTGCATCGTGACCATCTTCAGCGCCGCCTCGTGGTTGCCACGGTCGGTGGCGGCGGTGCAGTCGGACAGGATCAGGCACTCGAAGCCGCGGTCGTTGGCTTCGCGCATCGTGGTGTGCACGCACACGTCGGTGGTGATGCCGGTGAGCACGAGATTGCGGATGCCGCGTGTGTGCAGCAGAAGTTCAAGGTCGGTGGCGCAGAAGCTGCCCTTGCCGGGTTTGTCGATGATGACTTCGCCGGGCAGCGGCGCCAGTTCATCGATGATCTCCCAGCCCGGCTCACCGCGCACCAGGATGCGGCCGCAGGGGCCGATGTCGCCGATGCCGCGGCCTTCGGTGCCGATGCGCTGTGAACGCCAGCGTTTGTTGGCCGGCAGGTCGGAGAGATCGGGGCGGTGGCCTTCGCGGGTGTGGATGATGGTGAAGGCCTTGGCGCGCATCGCAGCCAACAAGCGCTTTATCGGCTCGATGGGCCCACGCGTGAGGCTGAGGTCGTAGCCCATTTTGTCGACGTAGCCGCCGACGCCACAAAAGTCGGTCTGCATGTCGATGACGATGAGCGCGGTGTTGTCCGGCAGCAGCGCACCGTCGAAAGGCCAGGGGTAGGGGGTGGAGGCGATGGTGGGCATGGCTAAAGTGCCCGCTCGGCCGCCCGAAGGGCACTTTGCGCCCCTCGGGAGCAGCGAACGAAGAGAGCTTGGGGCTTCATGTCATTCCACGGGATTGGGCTCTTCGCCGCGATAGCCTCGGGTCGGCGCATCGAAGCCACACGGTGTGCCGTCACGCACCTGGATGCTGGTGTCCCAGGGCAGCTTGTAGCGGCCGGCCACCATGTCTTGCATGAACGTGTAGGGGCAGTTCTGCGCACCACCCTTCACCGCCACATAACCTCGGTGGTAGAGCTGGTACGGGTTGTTCTCCACGCCCCATCCGGCGCGTGCTTCGCGCACCAGGTCGGGCCGCAACTCGGCCGTGATGATCTCGTCGGGCCGCGCGCCGCCGGCCGTGATGACCGTGCCGTCGAAGTTGCAGAACATGCCTTCGCCCATGCTGTCGAAACTGCCGTCGCTGCCGCACAGGCACACGCTGGCGGTGATCGCGAGGTTTTGAAACGCATTCGCCTGGTTGGTGATGGTCCAGGCGTGGCGGATGGGCGCTGTGTAGCCTGCCGTGCGCAGGATGATCTCGGCGCCCTTGTAGGCAGCTTCGCGCGCCATCTCGGGGAACATGCCGTCGTGGCAGATGATGAGCGCGAGCTTGCTGCCGTTGGGGCCGTCACAGACGGGGACGCCCATGTTGCCGGGCTCCCAGGCTTCCACCGGCACCCACGGGTGCAGCTTGCGGTAGTAGAGCTTGACGGTGCCCTGGTCGTCGATGATCAAACCGGTGTTGTAAGGATTCCCGTGCGGGTTGAACTCCATGATGGAGAAGCAGCCCCAGATCCTGTGCTCGATACACGCCGCCTTGAAGAGCGCAACCTCGGGGCCGTCCATCGACACCATCAGTTCGGGCGCGGTGCTCATGCTCAGGCCGTGCAGCGAATATTCCGGGAACACGACGAGATCCATCGTGCCCAGGTTGCGGCGCGCCTTGCCCACCATCCAGGCAATGCGTTCGGCTTGCGCCTGCAGCTGCGCAGGTGTGTCCACCACCGGCAGTTGCAGTTGCACGAGCCCCACCACCACGCCGTGGGGCGATTTGTTCAAGCCGCCAAGTCCG
>JANMYQ010000186.1:0-1664 GCA_031382215.1 Methylibium sp. | reverse complement strand
CTTCGAAGCCGCCTACCTCGCCGGTGCGCAGCCACGTCACCGGCAACAGGCGCCGCGTCTCGGGGTTGAGCGTGGTCTCCCACAGCTGCTCGGCGTTCATCTCGCCCAGGCCCTTGAAGCGGCTGATGGTCCAGCTGCCGTCGCGGGCGCCTTCCTTGCGCAGCTTGTCCAGCGCCGCTTCGAGTTCACCGTCGTCCAGCGCGTAGAGCTTGGCCGCCGGCCGCTTGCCGCGCGCGGGCGCGTCGATGCGGTACAGCGGCGGCCGTGCGATGGAGATGGTGCCGGCCTCGACGAGCTTGGGAAAGTGGCGGAAGAAGAGCGTCAGCAGCAGCACCTGGATGTGCGAGCCGTCGACATCGGCGTCGCTCAGGATGCAGACCTTGCCGTAGCGCAGGCCGGAGAGCACGCCCCCAGGCTCGTACGCTGCGCGTCCTTCGCCACCCCCCGAGGGGGCGTTCGCGCCTTGGGACGGCCCTGCGGCGCTCGGTCCGGTGATGTCGTGGGGCCCGTGCGGGTCGACGCCGATGGCCACCGCGATGTCGTGGATCTCGGTGTTGGCAAACAGCCGGTCGCGCTCGACCTCCCAGGTGTTGAGCACCTTGCCGCGCAGGGGCAGCACGGCCTGCGTCTCCTTGTTGCGGCCCATCTTGGCGCTGCCACCGGCGCTGTCGCCTTCGACCAGGAAGACTTCGTTGTGCAGCAGGTCGCGGCTTTCGCAGTCAGTCAACTTGCCGGGCAGCACGGCGACGCCCGAGCCGCGTTTCTTCTCGACCTTCAGAGAAGCGCGCTGGCGCGTCTGCGCCTGGCGGATGACGAGTTCGGCCAGCTTCCGGCCCAGGTCCACGTGCTGGTTGAGCCAGAGTTCGAGCGCCGGCTTGTCGTAAGCCGAGACCAGCCGCAGCGCATCGCGCGAATTCAGCCTTTCCTTGATCTGGCCCTGGAACTGCGGGTCCAGCACCTTGGCCGAGAGCACGAAACTGGCGCGCGAGAACACGTCCTCGGGCATCAGCTTCACGCCCTTGGGCAACAGCGAGTGCAGGTCGATGAAACCCTTGATGGCGCCGAACAGGCCGTCCTTGAGGCCCGACTCATGGGTGCCGCCGGCCACCGTCGGAATCAGGTTCACATAGCTCTCGCGCAGCGTGGCACCGTCTTCGGTGAAAGCCACGCACCAGTTGGCGCCTTCGCCCTCGGCAAAGTTCTCGGTTTCGGTAGCGGTGGCGAACTGCTCGCCTTCGAAGAGCGGGATCAGCGGATCCGCCGGCAGGCTCTGCATCAGGTAGTCGCGCAGGCCCTTGTCGTACTTCCAGGTCGTCGTCTCCGCCGTCTTCTCCAACGTCAGCGTGACCGTCACGCCCGGCATCAGCACCGCCTTGCTGCGCAGCAGGTGCACGAGGTCGTGGCGCGGCAGCTCGGGGCTTTCGAAGTACTTGGGGTCGGGCCACACCTGCACCCGCGTGCCGTGCTTGCGCTCGCTGGCGGCAGCCTTGCGCAGTTGCAGCGACTCAATCACGTCGCCGCCGGAGAAAGCCATGCTCGCGCACTGCCCTTCGCGCCACACCGTCACCGCCAGCCGCCTGGACAGCGCGTTGGTGACGCTGACACCCACGCCGTGCAAGCCGCCGCTGAAGCTGTAGGCGCCGCCGGCGCCCTTGTCGAACTTG
>JANMYQ010000062.1:0-16648 GCA_031382215.1 Methylibium sp. | reverse complement strand
GTGCCACAACAGCATCATCGCGCGGCCGCTGCAGTCGCTGGGCACACCGTGTGCACAGCCCTCGACCGGTGCGCTTCCGGCCATCGCGACCTCGGCAAGCATTCTGCGCGCGCTCAACGACGCCAACGCGGAAATCGCCTCCGGCGCGGCAACGACCGACACCACGCCGACGCTGCAAGGAAGCCTGAGTGCCAGCCTGACCGCCGGGCAAACGCTTGCGGTGCAACGCAACGGCGGTGCCATTGGCAGCGCCACGGTCAGCGGGACCGGCTGGACCTTCACCGACCCGTCGGCCCCGAATGGACCGATGTCCTATCGCGTGCGCGTCGAGGCCGGCACTGCCTTCGGAGCGTTGAGCAATGCCTACGTCGTCAACGTCGATACCGCGGCGCCGACGCAGACGGCCAATGTGACCGGCATTTCGGACGATGCCAGCACCGCCGTCGCCGAGGGCGGCTTCACTGCCGACGCGACGCCCACGGTGACGGGCACGCTGAGTGCTTCGCTGGGCGCCGGTGAATCGCTGCGGCTGGAGCGCAACGGGGTACAAATCACCACGCTGACCTCGGCGGGAACCACCTGGGTGTTCACCGAGCCCGTGGCGCTGCCCGGTGGCACCTACAGCTACCGTGCCCGCGTGATCGACGCCGCGGGCAATGCCGGCAGTTATGGCGCAGCACGCTCCGCTACCGTGGTGACCGGCACGCCCACCGCCACCATCACCGCGATCGTCAACGACGCCAACGTCACGATTGCGGCCGGCGCGTCCACCTCCGACGTCACGCCCACGCTGCGCGGCAGCATCAGCGGAACCTTGCCGGCCGGATACCTGGTGCGGGTGTTGCGCAACAACACCGCTCTGGCCACGCCGGCCAGCGTCACCGGCACCACCTGGACCTTGACGGACCCCGGGGCCGGACAAGGCTCGCAAACCTACACCGTCCGCACCGAAGCCGGTGTCGTGCTCGGTGCACCCAGCGCAGGCTACGACATCGTCGTCGACAGCGTCGCGCCGACGCAGGCGGCGAACGTCACGCTGATTTCCGACGACTTCATCGGGGGTTTGCCCCTGCCCCCTGCCGTTGCCTCGACCAGCGACACCACGCCGATCGTCTCTGGCACGTTGAGTGCAGCGCTGGCCAGCGGCGAAAGCATCAGGCTGCTGCGGGGTGGCCAGGTCATCGCGGCGCCGACCGTCACCGCCACGACCTGGAGCTACACCGAACCGACAGCGCTGACCCAGGGGACCTATTCCTACCAGGCCCAGGTGGTCGACGCAGCAGGTAACCTCGGCCCACTCGGGGCGAGTCTCTCGGTGACGATCAGCGCGGCGTCTTTCCCGCTGCCGAATGCCGCGATCACGGGCTTGACGGTCAACGGCATCACCCCATCCGGCGGTGCAGTGGCCGTGAGCAACGACAACACACCCACGCTGGCCGGCGGTATCCAGCGCGCCCTGCTCGCCGGTGAAGTGGTGCGCATCTACGTCAACAATGTTTCAACGGCAAACGCGACGGCGGCGGTCGGCGCGACGACCTGGACCTATGTCAGCCCCGCGCGGCCAGATGGCACGACGGCGTTCAGGGTGCAAGTCGAGCAGGCGGCCAACCCGAGCGCCTTCGGCCAGAGCGTTGCGGTCAACGTTCCCATCGACGCCACGGTGCCGACCCAGACCGTCAACGTCACGCAGATCGCCGACAGCTTCACCGGCAACCTCGCCAACGCCGGCAACACCGCCGATACGACGCCCACGATCAGCGGCACGCTCAGCGCGGCGCTGGGCACCGGCGAGTCGATACAGCTCCGCCGCAACGGTTCGGCGATCGCAACCCCAGTGCCCGTCGGGCTGACGTGGACCTTCACCGACAGCGCGCTCATCGCCGGCACGTACCTTTATGACGCACGCGTCATCGACACGGCGAACAACGCCAGTGCGGTGGGAACGAGTCGAACCGTCACCGTCGTGACGAACCTTCCCGGTTCAACGATCGACTCCATCGCCTATAGCGGCACCGGCCTGTCTTTCCCCAACGGCACCCTGGTCGGCCCGGGTCAGTCCATCGGCGACGCCACGCCGACTGTGAACGTGAACCTGACTCCGAGCCTGCCGGCCGGCTACCTGTTGCGGGTTTTCCGTGATGGCCAGTCGATCGGCACCGCGACCGCTTGCGGTGCCGTTTGCAGCGTGACGGACACGGGCGCTGCCGAAGGAGCCCACACGTACACGGCCAGAGCCGAGTCGGGGACCGCACTCGGGGTGACGAGCGCCGGCTTCGCGGTGACCGTGGACACCGTGCCACCCGCGGCGCCGTCGTTCACGGGCGGGGCCGTCAACAACAAGCCGTTCCAGAACACTGCGGTGCTGACCGATCCTGCTGAAGTCACGTTCTCTGCCGGCGCGCTCGTGGGCGATCCGGATCCGGTGATACGTCTGAGCTTCGCCGCGCTGGCCACCAGCGAGCGCATCGTGGTCAGCAACGGATCGACATCCACGACGCTTTCCACGGTCGGCCAATCCACTGCCAACCTGACCTTCCCTGCCGCGCTGACTCGGCCGCAGTCGACAGCCAACTTGGCGGAAACGACCCCCACGGCGACGGGCGGTGGAATCGGCGTGACCTATACGGCCATACGCTACGACGCAGCCAACAACGCGTCGTCAACGGCGACGTTCAACATCACGATCAACTACCTGGCCTGCAATCGTGCGCGCGCGGTGGCCAAGACGGCCAACAGCACCCACAGCAGCGCTGCCCTCTTCGACGCGCCAGGAACTGCCAACTGCGCCGGCAGCAGTTGTCACTATTCGCCGCCGACCCGGCCGGCACCACCGGCGGGGTTCCTGCGCGTTCCCGGCTCGTCCGGAGGGACCTTTCCTTCGGACCCGTACTTCTGTATCAAGAACTGATCGAGCCGCCCGCTGCGCGCCGGGCGGGTTGAATTCCGTGCCGCGCGAGCTACGCTTGATCGAGCGGCGGACCCGAATCGCTCGGGGCCGGACACTGGCGGCCTTGCCTGGCACCGCGGCAACATGACCTTGAGACCGTCGACACGCGCCACGCCGCGGCGTGGCGAAGGAGCACGGTATGCCTGCGTACATCACATTGGCGAACTTCACCGACCAGGGCGCGCGCGCGGTCAAGGATTCACCCGACCGGTTCGAAGCCTTCAAGTCGCTTGCAGAGGCCGCGGGCGTGGCAGTGAAGAGCGTGCACTGGACCACTGGCGCCTATGACATCGTGATGGTCACCGAGGGCTCGGAGGATGCGCTGATGACGCTCAATCTCAAGATGGGAGCGCTCGGCAATGTGCGCACTCAGACCTTGCGCGGCTTCACCATCACCGAGATGCGCAAGCTGGTGTCCAGCGTGAAGTGAGGGTGGCGGCCGGCTGCAGGCCGCTTCATCCCGGCCGCTCAGAACGGATAGTGCCGCGGCCCTGTCTGCACCGTGATCCAGCGCAGTTCAGTGAACTCGGCCACGCCGGCCTTGCCGCCGAAGCGGCCCATGCCGCTGCCCTTGACGCCGCCGAAGGGCATTTGCGCTTCGTCGTGCACGGTCGGGCCGTTGACGTGGCAGATGCCGGACTCGATGCGCCGCGCCACGTTCAGCGCGCGTGCGATGTCGCGGCCGAACACCGCCGCCGACAGGCCGTATTCGTTGTCGTTCGCGCAGTCCACCGCGGCGTCCACACCGTCTACGCGCACGACGCACTTGACCGGGCCGAAGGTCTCTTCATGGTAGATGCGCATCTTCGGCGTCACGTGGTCGAGGATCGTGGCCGGCATCAATGTGCTGTCGGCCTTGCCGCCGCACAGCAGCTTAGCGCCCTTGGCGAGCGCGTCGTCGATGAGCGCGTTGCAATGCTCCACCGTGCCCATGCCGATCACCGAGCCCAGCACCACCGGCTCGGGCTTGCGCGGGTCGCCCAGCGGCAGGCCTTTGGCCTTCTTGGCGAAGCGGGCGACGAAGTCGTCGGCAATCTTGCGGTCGACGATGATGCGTTCGGTGGACATGCAGATCTGCCCGGAGTTCGCGAACGCGCCGAAGGCGGCGGCGTTCACCGCGTCGTCGAGTTCGGCGTCGTCCAGGATCACCAGCGGCGCCTTGCCACCCAGCTCAAGCACGACCGGCTTCAGGTACTTCGCGCAGGTGAGTGCGATGAGCTTGCCCACGCGCGTGGAGCCGGTGAAGTTGACCCGCCGCACCGCCGGGTGCGCGACCATCGCCTCGACCACCTTGCCGGCATCAGCCGGCGCGTTGGTGAGGTAGTTCACCACGCCGGGCGGGAAGCCGGCGTCCTGGAAGGCTTCGACGATCAACTGGTGCGTGCGCGGGCAGTTCTCGCTGCCCTTTAGCACCACGGTGTTGCCGCAGGCCAGCGGCGTGGCGATGGCGCGCACGCCAAGGATGATCGGCGCGTTCCACGGCGCGATGCCCAGCACCACACCCGCCGGCTGGCGCATGCCCATCGCGAGCGAGCCCGGCACGTCGGACGGAATCACCTCGCCGGCGATCTGCGTCGTCAGCGACGCTGCCTCGCGGATCATGCCGGCCGCCAGCATCACGTTGAAACCGGCCCACATTCCCGTTGCACCGGTTTCGGCCGGCACGGACTCGATGAACTTCGGCGTTTTCGCTTCGAGTGCGTCGGCCGCTTTCAGCAGCAGCATGCGGCGCTGGTTCGGGCCCGTCTGGCTCCAGGTCTTGAAGGCTTCGGCGGCGGCTTCGACGGCGGCAACGGCGTCAGCTTCGCTCGCCGCTGGCGCGCGCGTGGCCACGCTGCCGTCGAGCGGGTTGCGGCGCTCGAAGGTGGCGCCTTTCTCGGCAGAAACGGCCAGGCCGTTGATGAGCATGGACAGATCGATGGACTGGGCAGACAAGGTGTTCTCCTTCAATGACGAGGCTGAGCTGGTGGAGGTTCGCGCCGCCTTGCCGAGGTAGGCCTGGCGGATGACGCTGGAGCGTGCGAGCAGGAAGGCCGGGCCGCTGGCGACGAGCCGGCCGCGTTCGAGCACATAACCGCGGTCGGCCACGGCAAGCGCCTTGCGCACGTTCTGCTCGACCATTAAAACTGTCGTGCCGGCATCGACGATGCGGCGCGCGATGGCCAGCAGTTCGACGACCATCTTCGGCGCCAGGCCGAGCGACGGTTCGTCGAGCATCAGCAGGCGCGGCGCGCTCATCATCGCGCGCGCCACGGCGACCATCTGCTGCTCGCCGCCGCTCATCGTGCCGGCCAGTTGGCGGGCTCGTTCTGCCAGTTTTGGGAAGTCCTGGAAAGCCAGTTCCAGCCGCCGTGCGCGTTCGGCCGGTGGCACGAGCCAGCCGCCAAGTTCGAGGTTCTCGGCCACCGTCATCTGCGGGAACAGTTGGCGGCCCTCAGGCACGAGCGTGATGCCGCGCTGAACGATGGCCGAGGTCTTGGCGTCGGTCTCGATCTCTTCGCCGTCCAGCCGCAGTGTGCCGGCGCGCGGGATCAACCCGACGATCGCCTTCAGCAGCGTGGTCTTGCCGGCGCCGTTCGGGCCCAGGATCACCGTGAGGCCGGGCCGAGCTTCAAGCGTCAGGTCGCGCAGCACCATAAAGCCGCCGTAGCCGGCACACAGCCCCTCGACCTTCAGGTGCGCGAGCTTGCGGTCGAGCGCGGCTTCGATGTCGTTCTTCATGCTGCCGTCTTCATGCCGTTTCCACCATTTCGTCGCCCAGGTAGGCCTCGACCACCTCGGCATTGCGCACCACCTCGGCCGGTGTGCCGTCGGCGATTTTGCGGCCCTGGTGCAGCACGATCACGCGCTCCACGTGCTGCAGCAAGGTCGTCACCGCGTGTTCGATCCAGATCACGGTGATGTCGAGCTCGTCGCGCAGGCGGCGGATCAGCTGCGCCATCGTCTCGACCTCGTTCTCGGTCAGGCCGGCGGCCACTTCGTCGAGCAGCAGCAGCTTGGGCCGCGTCGCCAGCGCCATGCCGATCTCGAGCAGGCGCTGCTGCGATGGGGTGATCGCGCCGGCCGGCAACGCTGCCAGCGCGGCCAGGCCGATCAGATTCAGAATGCTCGCTTCGTCCTTCAACAGCCACGAGCCCTGCCGCTTGCGGCCGGCGAACTCCAGCCCGAAGGCGATGTTCGCCGCCACGCTCAGCTCGGCGAACACGCGTGGCGTCTGGAAGGTGCGCGCGATGCCCTGCTGCGCAAAGCGGTGCGGCGAGGCACCCGTCAGGCGCGTGCCCATTGCAAAGAGTTCACCGGCCGTCGGCTCGATCACGCCCGACAGCGCATTGAAGAAGGTCGTCTTGCCGGCGCCGTTCGGGCCGATGATGCCCACCAATTCGCCGGGCGCGAACGCCGCGCTGACGCCATCCACCGCCGTCAGGCCGCCGAAGCGCACCGTGACCTCGCGGGCCTCGAGCAGCGGGTGGCCGTTCATGGCCGCCGGGCCGCCCCAAGGCCGTGAGCGCCCCCCCGGGGGGCAGCGAACGAAGTGAGCATGGGGGCCCGGTTCATGTCGCGGCCTTCTTGGCATCGCGCCGGGTCAGCTCGCGCCACCAGGCACGCACGTCGTCGCGCCACATCGTGAAGGTCTGGCGGCGCAGCGAGGCGAGGCCACCCGGCAGGTACAGCACGCACAGGATCAGCAGCAGCCCGAGCGACATCATGTAGAGCTGCGGCACCTGCAGCCGCAGCGTTTCGGCGAGCAGGCTGAACACCACCGCGGCGATCAACGGGCCCCACAGGGTGGCCGCGCCGCCGATCAGCGCGATCAGCACGGTCTGGAAGCCGATGAAGGGGTTGAACACCGTGTGCGGGTCGATGTAGGTCCAGCGCACGCTCATCGCCGCGCCCACCGCGCCGGCGAACGCGGCCGTCAGCGCAAAGCCGCCGATCTTGACCAGGCGCGTGTTCACGCCCAGCGTCTGCGCACGTTGTTCGTCGGCGCCGATGCCGGCCATCGCCAGGCCGAAGCGGCTGCGCCGCATGACGATGGACACCAGCACTGCGGCCACCGCCAGGCCCAGCACCGTCAGGTAGATCGTGTCGCGCTCGGGCACCACCGTGAGCACGCGGCCGACGGTGCCGGTGACCTGCTTCTCCCAGTAGGTGATGGCGTGGCGGATCAGCTCGGTCATGCCGAAGGTCAGCACGGCGAAATAGGTGCCACGCAAGTGCAGCACCGCGGCGCCCATCACCACCGCCACGCCGGCGGCGATGAGCGCGCCCAGCCCAATTGCCGCGAACCACGACACTTGCTCCAGCACCAGCGCGCTGACATACGCGCCGATGCCGAAGAAGGCCGAGGTCGCCAGCGACAGGTAGCGCGTGCTGCCGCAGAACAGACCCCAGCTCGACGACAGCGCCGCGTACATCAAGCAGGTGAGTGCCATCGACACGGCAAACTCGCTGCCATAGTGCGGCACCGCCAGGGCCCAGCCGGTCAGGCCGAACAGGACGAGCAGGTCTCTCTTCATCGGTGCAAGTTTCATTTCCGGGTGCTCATTTGCGCGTGAACAGTCCGTTCGGCCGCCACAACAGCACCGCGATGAAGATCCCGTACGACAGCAGCGACTTCAGCGACGGGCTCGTGAAATGCATGCCCACCGCCTCGATCACGCCGAGCGCCAGCCCGCCCACCAGCGCGCCGGCCATGCTGCCGAAGCCGCCCAGCGTGATCACGATCAGCGCCGTCACGGTGTAGGGCTCGCCCATCGACGGCGAGATCGTGTAGGTCATCGACAGCAGGCAACCCGCCACGCCTGAGAGCCCCAGGCCGATGCCGAACATCAGCGGGTGCAGCCGTTCGGTGTCGATGCCCACCAGTTGCGCGCCGGTGGGCGACTGCATCAGCGCGCGCACGCCCTTGCCGTACAGCGTCTTGCGCAGCACCACGATCAGCGCGGTGCTGAAGGCCAGCGCCAGCGCCAGCAGCAGCAGTTTGTTGGCAGCGAACTGCGCACCGCCGATGGCGACCGGCTCGGCCATGAAGTCGTAACCGCGCAGGTCGCCGCCCCACAGCAATTGCGCGAAGTTCTGCACCAGGAACATCAGCCCGAAGCTGACCATCAGGCCGCGCGCTTCGAAGATGTCGAGGTTGGGGCTGGTGCGCGTGAGGCGGCGGAACACCAGGCGGTGGATCGCCAGGCCGAGCGCCATCAGCAGCGCGAACGAGATCGGCACCATCAACAGCGGCATGAACGGGAAGGTCGGCCCGAGCGAGGTCTGCGCCGTCCAGGTGATGAACGCGCCGACCATCAGGAACTCGCCATGCGCGATGTTCAGGATGCGCATCAGCCCGTACTGCAGGTTCAGGCCCAGCGCGACGAGCGCGTACACGCCCCCGGTGATCAAACCGGAAGCGATCAGTTCAGCCCAGGCACCTGCTGTCATCTCCCGCTACGCATCAGACTCGCGTCAGACCCAGGCCGGCTTGGCCGCCACCAGCGGCGCGGTCGCGACGGCCTTCGGCCACACCACCTCGAACTCGCCCTTCTGCCACTGGCTCACCGCGCCGGGCGTGCCCACGTTCTCGCTGCCGGCGAACTTGATCTTGCCGAGGATGGTGTTGTGCTCGGTGCCCGCCACGTAGTCGCGGATCGCCTTGCGGTCCAGCCCGGCCTTGCCGACGGCGGCGGTCAGGATCTCCAGACCCGCCCAGGTCGCGCCGCTGGCCCAGCGGTCGGGCTCCTTGGCGGCGCCGAACTTCTTCACGTGGGCGTCGAAGTAGGCCTTGGCACCCGGGCTGGTCTTGCCGTTCCACGAGCCCATGCCGAGCACGCCCTCGGCGCCGGCGCCCATCACATTGCGGTAGAGCTGGAACGCGGTCCCCACGCTCGCGTAGAAGAACTTCGGGTTGAAACCGATCTCTTTGCTCTGCTTGCTGGCCAGGATGGTGTCGGGCGGGTAGGTCAGGCCCACGAACGCGTCGGGGTTCTTGTCCTTCATCGAGCGCAGCACCGGGCTCAGGTCCTTCACGCCCAGGGGGTAGCTCTTGTCCTCGACGATCGAGATGCCGCTGCCCGCCACCGCCACCTTCAGCGCGGCGTAGTTCTCCAGGCCGAACAGGTCGTCGACGTAGACCACGGCCATCGTCTTGGCGCCGCTGGCCTTGAGCATGTCTACCAGCGCGTCCATCATCGGCTTGGGCTGCTGCAGCATCAAGAAGAAGTACGGCAGCTTCATCTCGATCAGCCGGCGGCTGAGCGCGGTGGGGGCCAGGAACGGGTAGCCGAATCGATTCGCCAGCGGCGCGACCGCAAAGTTGGCGTTGCTGCCCCAGGGCGGCAGGATCAGGTCGACCTTGTCGCTGCCCATCAGCTTCTCGTAGGTGCGCACGCAGGTCTCGATGTCGCTGCGGTCGTCGGAGCTGATCAGCTCGATCGGCCGCTTCGTGCCCTTCACGTTCAGGCCGCCGGCGGCGTTCTGCTGCTCGGCCCAGAGCAGGTAGTTGGGCTCCTGGCTGACCTGCGCGCCGGTCGTCCACGGGCCGGTGCGCGCCATCGTGTACCCGATCTTCACCGGCGCGGCCTGGGCGCGCACGATGGACGGGAAGGCCAGCGCCACCGGCGCGGCGGCCAGGGCCTGGACGACGGTGCGGCGCGGGAGGTCGGCTGAAGGGGTGCGGCGAGCGGTCATGGGAGTCTCCGTTTGAAGGCCTTGAACAACCCGGCGCGAACGGCCGGTTCATAAGTCGGGATTCTGTGCAGGCGCCCGCCGGGCCGCTTGCCCGGCCATGCAGTCGCACTTGACGATCCGTGCACGCCCGACCCGGGCTTTCCCTCGGCCCCGGTTCAGGCGCTTGAATGCAGCCGCGCCAGCCGATACGCTAGCCGGTCGTCGGCGCCGTGCCGGCCAGGAGGAGGATTCATGGGCATCAGCGCGAGCACGATGAGCACCGACCAGGTGCCGGCCGCCGCCCGCGCCGGCTTCTGGGGTGACTGGGTCAACCGGCTGTTCAGTGGCTTATCGTCCGACCTGTACGGCGACACCGATTTCGAAGGCCGCATGACGACCGTGCACGCCGGAGACATCGTGCTGACCCGGCTGGAAGCCAACCGCCACCGGGTGATGCGTTCGTCGTCGCTGGCGCGGGCTTCCGAGACCGCCTACCTGAAGATCGTCGCGCCCTACGTCGGCTGCGCCGGCGTGGAGCAGCAGGGCCGCGAGGCCTGGGTCACGCCCGACCAGTGGAGCATCTACGACACGACCGACAGCTACGCCGTGGCCAACCCGGTGCGGGTGGAACACCTGATCGTGATGGTGCCCAAGGACCGCCTCGTCGAGCGCGGCCTGGCGCTCGACCCGCTGATGGCGCGCCGCCTCGGCGGCAGCGGCGGCGTGGCGCGGTTGGCGCTGGAAACCATGCGCTCGGCCTACCGCGAGTTGCCGGGCATGTCCGAGGCCGCGGCGCGTGGTGTGGGCGATGCGATCACGCAGTTCGTGCACTTGTCGATGCTCGATCTGGCCGGCATCGGCACCGCGATGACGCAACGCGAGGCGCTGCGCGAGCGCATCAAGCAGCATGTGGCCGAGCATCTGGCCGACCCGGGCCTGACGGTCGACGGCATCGCGCATGCCCTCAACTGCAGCCGGCGCCACCTGTACAACGCTTTTTCCGAAGAGCCTGACGGCGTGGCCGGGTACATCCTGCACCGGCGCCTTGAGACCTGCCGCCGCAGCCTGGCCAACCGCGCCGACGACCACCGCTCGATCACCGACATCGCGTTCAGCTCGGGCTTTTCGAACATGGCCCACTTCAGCCGCGTGTTCCGCGCCCACCTGGGCATGCCGCCGAGCGACTATCGGCGCGGGCTGGCCTGACGGGCCAAGGCCTGCCGAATCAGTGCAGGTCGCTCGGCAGGATCGCCGGGTGCGCGAAGTCGCGCCCAACCACGGCGCGCGCGAACAGGTAGTTGTTGCGGGCTCGCTCGCTCAGCGCGTCGAGGTGCACGCGGCCCTGCGCATCGCACGGGAAGGCCATCGCGCGGCCCTCGTGGTGCAGCGACTGGAAGCGGATCTGGTGGGTGGTGCCCGACATGGATTGGGTCGTCGTGTTCATGTTGATTCCCCTGAAAGTTGAGCCTCGACACCCTTGAGTTGCAGCGTGGGCGTGTGCGGTTCAACGCGGTTCAAGCATCGCTGTTCGCTGAAATTCAAGCCCGAAGTTGAGTAAGGAATCGTTGGTCACGGGTGCCGCCTGCAGGAGGCTGAGCCGGCTGAGGCGGTTGCCGTGCTTGCATCCCGTGACATCGCGCCCGCACCTCGCGCCGGAAAAATGATTCGACCGGTGGATGCGCCGCTTGCGACGCGCTGGAACCTGCAACCCCGCACAAACCTTCGCTCCCACCGGCGAAAGGACTTCCGATGAACCATTTGCAGAAGCGCCGGAGCTGGCTGGCGCTGTTCGCCGTTGTCGGCCTCGCGCCGCTGGTCGCCGTGGCGCAACCCGCCGACCGCTCCGGCGGCGTGCGCGCGCAACTCGGCCCGCTCTTCAACCCCGACTTCTCGCGCACCGCCGTGGCGCGCCATGCGCGGCGCCACTGGGCCGCGTCTGAAACGGCGGTGCTGCGCTGGAACGATGTGGCGATCGACACCAGCGGCATCGACCACACGCCGGTGTCACCGGCCGAGACGCGCGTGTTCGGCGAACAGCTCGGGCCGGGCCGCGCGTCTCGCGCGATGGCGATCGTGCACATCGCGATCTTCGACGCCGTCAACGCGATCGTCGGCGGCCACCAGGGCTACACGACGCTGGCGCGGGTGACCGAGCCGGCCGCGATGGAAGCCGCGGTCGCGCAGGCCGCACACGACACCTTGGTAGCGCTGTATCCATCGCAAACGGCCAGCCTAGACGAGTTGTTGGCCGAAGACCTGGCCCGGTTGCGGCTGGTGCGCCCAGCGGTGAAAGCGGCCGGCATCGGCCTGGGCAAGCGCGCGGCCGCGGCCATCCTGGCATTGCGCGCCGACGACGGCTCGCAACACGCCGAACCACGCATGGGCGCCGACTACGTGCCCGACACGCAGCCCGGCCAGTGGCGCCAGGACCCGGTGAGCCAGATTCCGCTCGCGATGGGCGCGCACTGGGGCACGGTCAAACCCTTCGTGCTCAGCTCGGCGCAGCAGTTCAGGCTGCCGCCGCCGCCGGCGATGGGAAACGCCGAATACACCGCCGCGTTCGACGAGGTCAAGCGCCTAGGCGGCGACGGCATCACCACGCCGACCGTGCGCACCGAGCAGGAAACGCAGCTCGCGATCTTCTGGGCTTACGACGGCACGCCCAGCCTGTGCGCGCCGCCGCGCCTGTACAACCAGATCGCCACACAGATCGCCGAACAGCGGCGCAGCAACGTCGTCGAGCTCGCGCGGCTGCTGGCGCTGGTGAACGTGGCGATGGCCGACGCAGGCATCGCGAGCTGGGAGTCGAAGTATTACTACAAGGTCTGGCGCCCGGTCACCGGCGTGCGCGAGGCCGACGCCGGCAGCGGGCCCAGCGGCGCTGGCGACGGCAACCCGGCCACCCTGGGCGACGCGAGATTCATGCCGCTGGGCGCACCGGCCAGCAACCTCACCGGGCCCAACTTCACGCCGCCCTTCCCTTCCTACCCTTCCGGCCACGCCACCTTCGGCGGCGCGCTGTTCCAGACGCTGCGGCTGTTCTATGGCACCGACCGCATTCCGTTCACCTTCGTGTCCGACGAGTTCAACGGCGTCACGCGCGACAACCAGGGCCAGGTTCGCGTGCTCGCGCCGCGCCGTTTTGCCAGCATGTCGCAGGCCGAAATCGAAAACGGCCGCAGCCGGATCTACCTGGGCATTCACTGGGCTTTCGACAGCACGCAGGGCATCCTGCAAGGCCGGCAGGTGGCCGACCAGGTGTTCGACCATGCCTTCGAGCCGCTGGAACCCCGGAGGCGCTGATCACGCGCATCAGGCAAACTTCGGGGCATGGAAAGCCTTGCCCTGAACCCGCCTGCCCGCGACACCACCCGCGCGGTGGCCCTGCTGCTCAACGTCGGCCACGCGGTCGACCACATGTTCCTGCTGATCTTCGCCGCGGCAGTGGGCACCATTGCGCTGGAGTTCGGCTTCTCGCAGTGGGCCGACCTGATGCCCTACGGCGTCGGCGCCTTCGTGCTGTTCGGCCTGGGCGCGCTGCCGTCGGGGCGGCTCGGCGACCTGTGGGGGCGGCGCCGCATGATGCTGATCTTCTTCTTCGGCATCGGCGCGGCGGCCGTGTTGACGGCACTGGTGCAAAGCGCCTGGCAACTCGCTGCGGCGCTCACGCTGATCGGCGCGTTCGCGTCGATCTACCACCCGGTCGGCATTCCGATGCTGGTGCAGCGCTCGCCCAACCCCGGCGCGGTGATCGGCGTGAACGGCCTGGCCGGCAACCTGGGCATTGCGGTGGCGGCGCTGGTGACGGGCTTTCTCGTCAAGTGGATCGGCTGGCGCGCGGCGTTCGCGCTACCGGGGCTGCTGGCCATCGGGCTGGGCGTGGTGTTTGCCGTGGTCTGCCCACCCGAAACGCAGGCCCCCGCCAAGCGCGCCGGCAGCGGCCGCAAGCCTCTGCCGCCCGCGCTGGTGGCGCGCGTGCTGGCGGTGATGACGGGTGCGGCCGTGACCGGCAGCCTGCTGTTCAACTTCACCACCAACGGCAACGCGCAGTTGCTGACCGAACGTTTCATCGGCATTGTCGAAGACCCTGCGCTGCTGGGTGCGATGCTGGCGGCGGTCTACGCAGTCGCCTCGCTTGCGCAGGTGGTGGTGGGGCGGTTGATCGACCGCTTTGCGCTCAAGCCGCTGTACCTGTGGATCACGCTGGCGCAGATCCCGATGCTGGCGCTGGCGGCGAACGCACAGGGTTGGTGGCTGCTGGCGTTGCTGGTGGCGTCGATGATCTTCATCTTCGGCGCCATTCCGTTCACCGACGCGATGATCGTGCGCTACGTGGACGACGCGAACCGCTCGCGCGTGGCCGGTGTGCGGCTGACCGTCTCCATCGGCATCAGCTCGCTCGCGGTGTGGCTGCTCGGCCCGTTCGTGAAGGGCATGGGCTTCAGTGCCTTGTTGTGGACGATGGCACTGATCGCCGCCTGCACCGCCCTGGTGGTGACCTTGCTGCCGAGCCAGCACAGCGTCGAAGCAGCCACGGGTGACTGAGGCCACCCGTTGGCCGGCGGCGGCGCTTGCCGTGCTGCTCGGCGTGGTGGCGGCACTGTCGATCGGCAAGCTGCCGCCGGCACTGCCGGCACTGCGTGCCGAGTTCGGGCTAAGCCTGGCCGAGTCGGGCCGGCTGGTCTCGGTGTTCAACACGCTGGGCATGGTGGCATCGATCTTCATGGGGCTGCTCACGCCGCGCATCGGCGCCTGGCGGCTGTGCATGCTGGGCTTGAGCCTGCTGGCCGGCGGTGGGCTGTTGGGCGCGCTGGCCACCGGGCAGGTCGGGCTGCTGGCCGCTCGCTTTGCCGAAGGAACCGGCTTTCTGGCGGTGGTGGTCGCGGCCCCGGCGCTGCTGAGCCTGGCCACCGCGCCCGCCGACCGTGCGCACGCGTTCAGCCTGTGGGGCAGCTACATGCCCACCGGCACCGCGTTGGGCATGCTGCTGGCGCCGCTGCTGATCGCCACGGCGGGCTGGCGCCTGCTGTGGGCTGCCGTGGCGGTGTGCACGCTACTCGCCACGGCCCTGCTGTTCGTCCGGCGGGCCGACTACGGGAGCAGCGCCACCGTGCCGGTGCGCGCCTCCGCCACATCGTGGCGCGCCGCCGCCGGGCCGCTCAAGGCAGCCGGGCCGTGGTGCATCGCGCTGTGTTTTGCCTGTTATGTCTTCAACTACTACGCCATCATGGTGTGGCTGCCGACCTTCATGGTGGGTGAGCGGCAGATGGCGCTGAGCACCGCGTCGCTGCTGACGGCGCTGGTGGTGGCGGCTAACATCCCGGGCAACTGGCTCGGCGGGCTGCTGCTGCAGCGCGGCGTGTCGCGTGGCGCGATCGTCTGCGCCGCCGGCGCGGTCACCTTGTTCACCTGCGCTGTGATCTTCGCGCCCGGACTGTCAGACCTGACGCGCTACGGGGCATGCGTGCTGTTCTCGTTCGGAGTCGGCGTGCTGCCGGGTTCGGTCATGTCGGCCTCGCAGACGCACGCGCAGAGCCCCGCGCAGGTGGCCACGGTGCAGGGCATGATCATGCAGGGCTCGAACCTGGGGCAGTTCGTCAGCCCGCTGCTGGTGGCTGTGGTGGTGGTGACTCAGTCGCCCGCGGCACCCCTTGACTGGGGCCGCATGCTGGGCCTGTTGATGGCCTCGGGCGGGCTGATCGTGGCCGGGGGTCTGTGGTTGCGCGCTATCGAGCGCCGCCACTCAGCGGATCAACGGTTCAGCGCGTCAGGTAGGTGACGACGCGACGGTTCAGCAGGGTCAGCTCGGCGCAGTCTTCGAGCCAGTCGAGCGGGCGCGGCGAATCCATCAGGTTGTCGAACACGCTCGGGCCGAACCAATTCAGTGCGCTGCGCTCGGGCAGGCCCTGGCGCAGTGCATAAACGACTTCGGCGCCGTCTTCCCAGTGGCAGATCATTTGCGGAATGAGCGCCAGGGTGTGATGCAAGTTGGCGTCGAGGAAGATCACCGCATCGCCGCGCGCCGAAGCAAGCCCCGCGCTCAGCGCATCTTCACCGGCCTGCTCGGTCATGGAGACCGAGCGGATCGCCGGAATGGCGCTCCAGCGCTGGAGCAGTTCGGCCGTTCCGTCGGAGCTGGCCGAATCGATCACGACGATTTCCCAGGGGTGGCCGCTTTCGGTGAGCAATTCGCTCAACTGCGGCAGCAGCTTGGACAGCTTGGGCGCTTCGTTCGAGCTCCAGATCACGCACGATACGGTGCGTTGCGTATCCGCCCGGTCGGTGTGCTGCGAGCCGAAGGCCCACGAACTCGGGTCGACCTTGAAACTGGGGGATGTTGGAGACTCGCCGAGCTCGGCGGGCAATGGCACGTTTGACACGATGCGTCACTCCTGGTTTTCGTTCCAACGATTTTTGCAGTCTACCCTCAGTCTGGCGTGACGGATTGGCTGCTCTGGTCCAGAACATATCGCAAGTTTCTGGCCGAGTGCTGACGCAAGTTGTGTAACTTGTAACGAAGAGCCAAACGGGCCTGCCAATTTGTGCGGGATTTCCCGGCAATCAGTCGGGTTCCTGACAAAACTCGTCCGCAATCAGGCATTCGTCCGCACCGCGCGCCGGTGCCCCCACGCCGCGCGTCACGATCGCGCTGCTGCCCAACCTGGCAGCTTCGGCCTTGGGCAACAGAAGCCACATCTGCCCGCGGTGGCGCGTTCCGCGTGCCAGCCGGCCGGCATCGGAGCCGAAGCCCCAGAAGAAGTCGGCCCGCACCGCGCCGCGAATGGCCCCGCCCGTGTCCTGCGCAAACACCAGGCGGCGCATGTCGATGCTCGAGCCCTTGGGCGCCGGGGCGGCCAGGAACACCGGGTAGCCGAGCGGCGTGACTCGCGGGTCCACCGCCACTGACCGCCCCGCCGTCAAGGGCACACCCAACGCGCCAGGCGGCCCGTCCGCCGGGGTCTGGTCGGGCGCCACCTTGAAGAAGACGTAACTCGGGTCGGCCGACAGCATGCCAGCATCGACCGGGGCCCGTGCGGCCGCCGC
>JANMYQ010000122.1:0-18587 GCA_031382215.1 Methylibium sp. | reverse complement strand
CGCGACCATGCTGATCGCGGTGCCCACCGGCGTGAAGATCTTCAACTGGATCGCCACCATGTGGCGCGGCTCGATGACCTTCGAGACGCCGATGCTGTTCGCGGTCGGCTTCATCTTCGTGTTCACGATGGGCGGCTTCACCGGGCTGATCCTGGCGATGGCGCCGGTGGACATCCAGTTGCAGGACACCTACTACGTCGTGGCCCACTTCCACTATGTGCTGGTGGCCGGCTCGCTGTATGCGCTGTTCGCCGGCGTGTACTACTGGGGCCCGAAGTGGACCGGCGTGATGTACAACGAGACGCGCGGCAAGATCCACTTCTGGGGTTCGCTGATCTTCTTCAACGTCACCTTCTTCCCGATGCACTTTCTCGGCCTGGCCGGCATGCCGCGCCGTTACGCCGATTATCCGATGCAGTTCGCCGACTTCAACATGCTGGCCTCGATCGGCGCGCTCGGCTTCGGGCTGATGCAGGTGTACTTCTTCCTGTTCGTGGTGGTGCCGATGATGCGCGGCAAGGGCCAGCCCGCGCCGCAACGCCCTTGGAACGATCCGGACGGTGCCGGGGCCGAAGGCCTGGAATGGGAAATTCCGTCGCCAGCGCAGTTCCATACCTTCGAGACCCCGCCCCGGCTCAACGCCAAGGCGACCAAGATCCTGGCCGGCGCGCCGGCGGGTCACCACTGAGCTCGAGTGCGACCATGACCCCCGAGCAGAAGAAGAGCAACCAGCGCCTGGGCTTGATCCTGGGTGCGGTGGCCGTGGCCGTGTTCGTCGCCTTCATGCTCAAGGGCGCGCTCGGCGGCCTTTGAATCGCGGCCTTTAATCGCAGCCCAGCCATGTCCAACCCATCCGGCCCCGACCGCCCCCAGCAGCCCGCAGTGCGCAGCGACAACCTGCTGATGCTGCGCAAGCTGGCGCTGGTGGCGGCGCTGATGTTCGGCTTCGGTTATGCGCTGGTGCCGCTGTACGAGGCGATCTGCACGGCGCTGGGCATCAACGTGCTGTCGTTGTCGGAGCGCGAAACGGCGGGCATGTCGCGCGCGCCTGCGGCGAACACGCAGGTCGACCGGTCGCGCACGATCACGGTCGAGTTCGACGCCAATGCGCGCGGGCCCTGGGACTTCAAGCCTTCGATGCGTTCGATCGACGTGCACCCCGGCGAGCTGGCCACCGTGATGTACGACTTCCGCACTCGCCAGAACCGCACCATGGCCGCTCAGGCGATCCCGAGTTACGCGCCGATGCAGGCGATGGCGCACTTCAACAAGCTGGAGTGCTTCTGCTTCAACGAGTACACGCTGTAGGCGGGCGAGAGCAAACAGTGGCCGGTGGTGTTCGTCATCGACCCCAAGCTGCCCAAGGATGTGCGGACCATCACCTTGTCCTACACCTTCTTCGAGGTCGGCGGCAAGGTGCCGGCCGAGCCCCCGGCCACGGCAGCCAAGCTGGCCGAACCGCTGGTGTCGGAGCCGAAGTCATGAGCGGCGATCTGCGCGAGGCTGCGCAACGCAAAGGCTCGTTCCTGCAGACGATGCGGGCGGTGGCGTGGTCGTTCTTCGGCATCCGCAAGGGCAGCGAGTACGAAAAAGACGTCGGCCAGCTCAACCCGGTGCATGTGATCATCGCCGGCGTGCTGGGTGCGGCGCTGTTCGTGCTGGCTTTGGTCACGTTGGTCAGCTGGGTGCTGTCCAGCGGCGTGGCGAGCTAAGGCATTTCAAGAATCAAAAGGCAACCAGGAGAAATCATGTCGGCAGCGACGCAACACGGGCACGCGCCCCACTACTTTGTGCCGGCGCCCTCGCGCCACCCCGCCATGGCGGCCGCGGGCCTGCTGCTCGTCATCGTGGGCGCGGGCCAGTGGATCAACGGCCACGGCTGGGGCGCCTGGTCGGTGCTGGCCGGGTTCGTCTTCTTCGCCTTCGTGCTGCAGCGCTGGTTCCGCGACGCGATTGCCGAAAGCGAAGGCGGCCTGTACAGCGACCGCATCGACACCTCGTTCCGCTGGAGCATGAGCTGGTTCATCTTCTCCGAGGTGATGTTCTTCGGCGCCTTCTTCGGCGCGCTGTACTGGACCCGGCTGCATGCGCTGCCCAACCTGGGCAGCCTCGAGAACGCTGTGCTGTGGCCCGACTTCAAGGCCGTTTGGCCGAGCGCGGGCGGCGGCGTCACCGGTTCGCCGGCCGGCATCGTGGAGCCGTTTTCGACCATCGGGCCGTGGCCGCTGCCGACCATCAACACGCTGCTGCTGCTCTCGTCGGGCGTGACCTTGACGATCGCGCACCACGCGTTGATCGCGAACCAGCGCGCCAAGACCGTCTTCTGGATGTGGATCACCGTGATCCTGGGCGCCACCTTCCTGGGCGTGCAGGCTTATGAATACGCCCACGCCTACCGTGACCTGAACCTCAAGCTCAGCTCCGGTGCGTTCGGCTCCACCTTCTTCATGCTCACCGGCTTTCACGGCTTCCACGTGTTCGTGGGCATGCTGATGCTGCTGTTCATCACCTTGCGGCTGATGAAGGGCCACTTCACGCCGCAGCGACATTTCGGCTTCGAAGGGGCGGCCTGGTACTGGCACTTCGTCGACGTGGTCTGGCTCGGCCTGTACATCGTGGTGTACTGGACCTGAAGGCGCGAACCGGCCTTTCCTGGGTGAATCAAGAACGCCGCGCTGAGCGGCGTTTTTGTTGGCGGCGCGCTGATGTCACTTGCCGTTATTTGCCCAGCGGAACACCGGTCGGCTGGATCCACCCAAGCCAATAGCTGAGCATGATGCCGCTGAACAGCAGCACCGACAGTGCCACCCGCAATGCCAGCGCGCGCATCATCTTGTCGCCCTTGGGCTTGCCGTCGCGGCCGTCGCGCAGCATGAAATACCCTGCCAGCGCGAGGCTGCCCAGGATGGCGACGAACGCCAGCGCGATGAGGATCTTCATGCGCAGTGATTATCCGCGGCCCGAACGATGACACGGTTGAAGGGGCGCTGGCGCAGTGCGGTGGTCCTGCTGGCCACCGTGCTGAGCGTGGGGGTGGCGGCGCGGCTCGGCCTGTGGCAACTCGATCGCGCGGCCCAGAAAGAGGCGCTGCAAGTTGCGCAGCAGGCACGCTCGGGGCTGCCACCGCTGGACGCCAGCAGCCTGGCCCGCCATGTCGAAGCGGCTGCGGCGCAGCACCACCGCCCCGTGCGACTGCAGGGCCAGTGGCTGGCCGAGCGCACGGTCTACCTGGACAACCGGCAGATGAAGGGTCGGCCGGGCTTTTACGTCGTCACGCCGTTGCGCCTGCAGGGCGGCGACGACGCCGTGCTCGTGCAGCGCGGCTGGGTGCCGCGCGACATGCAGGAACGTACGCGCGTGCCGCCCGTGGTCACGCCCACCGGCGTGGTGGAGGTGCTGGGTCGCATCGCCCCGCCGCCATCGCGGCTGTACGAGTTCGCGGGGCAGGAGGCCGGCCCGATCCGGCAGAATCTCGACATCGGTGAATTTGCGCGCGAAGCGGCCGTGAGCTTGCGCCCGCTGTCGGTGCTGCAAACCGACTCGGGCGACTCCAAAGGCACCGCAGGCGATGGCCTGCTGCGCGAATGGCCGCAGCCGGCGGCCGACGTGCACAAACATTACGGTTATGCCTTCCAGTGGTTTGCGCTGGGGGCGTTGATGACAGGTCTTTATGTCTGGTTCCAACTCGTCCGCCCCCGGCTCCGCACTCGGCCCGACCCCGGCGCCTGACGCGATGTCGCCGCTGGGCCTGACGGTGCACTCGATGCCGTCGCCACAGGCCGATGAAGCTGCACGACGCACCACCCTGGGCCGCGTCAAGATGCTGCTGGTGTTGTTGGTGTGTGCCGCGCCGGTGATCGCGTCGTACTTCACCTACTTCGTGATCCGCCCTGAAGGCCGCACCAACTACAGCGAGCTGATCCTGCCCACGCGGCCGCTGCCCGAGTTGCCGTTCACCGGCCTGGACGGCGCACCGGTGAAAGCCGCCACGCTCAAGGGTCAGTGGCTGGTGGTGGTCGTCTCGGGCGGCGCGTGCGACGCGGTGTGCGAGCGGCACCTTTGGGTGCAGCGTCAGTTGCGCGAAACCCTGGGACGCGAGAAGGACCGGGTCGACAAGCTTTGGCTCATCACCGACAAGGCTGCGCCGCGGCCCGAGACGCTGCAGGCCATCAGCGTCGGCGTCCCGACCACCGTGCTGCGCGTGCCCGAAGCGGCACTCGCGCAATGGCTGGCACCGGCGGCGGGCAAGGCGTTGGATCAGCACCTGTTCATCGTCGACCCGATGGGCGAGTGGATGATGCGCGTGCCCTCCGAGCCCGAGCCGGCGCGGCTCAAGCGCGACGTCGAAAAGCTGCTGCGCGCCTCGGCGTCGTGGGACCTGCCGGGCCGCTGAGCTCTCGTCGAGCACGTGATGGACCCTCAGCCGCTGTTCGACCTCACGCCCATGGTGCGCGTGGCGCTGCTCGGCGTCGTGCTCGCGATCGGCCCGCTCGCGTGGGTGTGGCTGCGCCACCGCGATGCCGAGCCCGCCGCGCGCCTGCGTGCGCTGACCCTGCTGACCCTCTTCCTGACTTTCGACCTGGTGCTGTTCGGTGCCTTCACCCGGCTCACCGACTCGGGCCTGGGCTGCCCCGACTGGCCTGGTTGTTACGGCAGCGCCAGCCCGCTCGGCGCGCGCGAGCAGATCGGCGCTGCGCAGGCGGCCTTGCCCAGCGGCCCGGTCACGCCGACGAAAGCCTGGATCGAGATGACGCACCGCTACCTGGCCACTGGCGTGGGGGTGCTGATCACCGTCATCGCGTTGGCCAGTTGGGCGACGGCGCGTACGCGGCAGGCCGCGCTCTTGCCCCACCTCTCGCCCTGGTGGGCCACCTTGACCCTGGTCTGGGTCTGCCTGCAAGGCCTGTTCGGCGCGTTGACGGTCACGATGAAGCTCTACCCCGCCATCGTGACCTTGCACCTGCTCGGCGGCATGGGGTTGCTGGCACTGCTGGCGGGCATGAGCGCGGCGCCGGTGCGCGCGCCGCTGGCGATGCCGGCCGCCTTGCGCATCGGCTGCCTGGCGTTGGCGGTGCTGAGCGTGCTGCAGATCGTACTCGGCGGCTGGGTCAGCACCAACTATGCGGTACTGGCCTGCAGCGACTTCCCGTTGTGCCAGGGCAGCGTCTGGCCCCCGATGGATTTCGAGCACGGCTTTGCGTTGCTTCGTGAACTGGGGGCAGGCAAGGACGGTGGTTTCCTGCCGTTCGCGGCGCTCACCGCCATTCATTACACCCACCGGCTCGGCGCGTATGTGCTGCTGGCGGCCATCACCTTGATCGCCTGGCAGTTGCACCGCAGCGGCGACCTGGCGCTGCGTCGCTGGGCCTGGCGGCTGGCGGCGGTGGCGCTGTGGCAATTGGCCAGCGGCGTCAGCAACGTCGTGCTCGGCTGGCCGCTTCTGGCCGCCGTGGCGCACACCGGCGGCGCTGCGGCGCTGGTGATCTTGTTGAGTGTGCTGATCGTGCGGGCGCAGCAGGCGCGGGCCACCGCGCCGCGTGCCGAGGCGTCGCGGCCGGTGGTTCAGGTGGCTTCGTAGAATCAGGCCTTCCATGTCTGAAACCCTTGCCAGTCTCGCCCCCGCGCCCACCTCGGCTGCGTCGCGCGTGCGCCAGTATTACGCGCTGACCAAGCCGCGCGTGGTGCAGCTCATCGTGTTCTGCGCGGTCATCGGCATGCTGCTGGCCACACCGGGCGTGCCGGACTGGCGCGTTGCGCTGGCCGCCACCGCCGGCATCTGGCTCGTCGCTGCAGCGGCTGCGGCCTTCAATTGCCTGGTCGAGCAGGCCATCGACGCCAAGATGGCGCGCACCGCCTGGCGGCCCACCGCGCGCGGGCAATTGAGCAACACGCAGAGCCTGACGTTCTCTGCCGTGTTGTGCGCCGCCGGCAGCACTTTGTTGTACTTCGCCGTCAACCCGCTGACCATGTGGCTCACCTTTGCCACCTTCATCGGCTACGCGCTGGTCTACACCGTGGTGCTCAAGCCGCTCACGCCGCAGAACATCGTGATCGGCGGCGCTTCGGGCGCCATGCCGCCGGTGCTGGGCTGGGCCGCGATCCGCGGCGAAGTGGGGCCCGAGGCGATGATCATGTGCCTGATCATCTTCCTGTGGACCCCGCCGCACTTCTGGGCCCTGGCGCTGTATCGGGCCGAGGACTACCGCAAGTCCGGCCTGCCGATGTTGCCGGTGACGCACGGCTTCGAGTTCACCCGACTGCACGTGTTTCTGTACACCCTGGTGCTGTTCGCGGCCACCCTGCTGCCGTTCGTTTCGGGCATGAGCGGCGTGATCTACCTGGTCTGCGCGGTGCTGTTGGGCGCTACCTTCACCGGCTACGCCTGGAAGCTGTGGCGCAACTACTCCGACGCGCTGGCGCGCAAGACCTTCCGTTTTTCCATCGTCCACCTGTCGCTGCTGTTTGCCGCGCTGCTGCTGGACCATTACCTGGCACCCCTGTTATGAACCTTCGTCGTCTTGTGCTGCTGGCTGCCGCGGGCGCTGCGGCGCTGGCCCTGGCGGGTTGTGAACCCGGCGGTTCGGCAGGGTCGAAGCAAGTGTTTCGCAGCGTCGACATCACCGGCGCCGATTACGCGCGCACCCTGTCGCTGCCCGACCAGACCGGCACCGTGCGCAGCCTGTCCGACTTCAAGGGCAAAGTGGTCGTGGTGTTCTTCGGCTACACACAATGCCCCGACGTGTGCCCTTCGACGATGGCCGAACTGGCGCAGATCAAAAAGGCGATGGGCAAGGACGGCGAGCGGGTGCAGGGCATCTTCGTCAGCGTCGACCCGGAACGCGACACGCCGGAGATCCTGAAGGGCTACATGGCCAGCTTCGACAGCAGCTTCGTCGCGATGCGCGGCACGGTTGACCAGACCAAGGCGGCGGCCAAGGAATTCAAGGTGTTCTACGGCAAGGTGCCCGGCAAGACCGACGGCAGCTACACCGTCGACCACACGGCCGGCTCCTTTGTCTTCGACCCGGCCGGCAAGGTGCGCCTGTTCGTGCGCTACGGCAGTGGCGCTGAGGCGTTGACGGCCGACCTGAAGGCGCTGCTGGCGGGTTGATGGTCGGGCTTCGCTGGCTCTCGGCGTGTTGCGCCCATGAAAAACGGCCCCGAGGGGCCGTTTTTTCTGGAACCCGAGGGTTCAGGCCGGCGAGATCAGACCGATTCCGCCAAGGCCTTGCGCATCTTCTTCATCGCCGCCACTTCGATCTGGCGAATGCGTTCGGCGCTGACGCCGTACTCGGCCGCCAGGTCGTGCAAGGTCAACCCGCCCGTGCTGTCGTCGTTCACCTTGAGCCAGCGTTCTTCGACGATGCGCCGGCTGCGCGGGTCCAGCGCATCCAGCGCCAGCGCGATGCCGTCACCGGCCAGCCAGTCGCGCTTGCGGGCTTCCAGCACCTGGGTCGGCTCGTTGGTCTCGTCGGCCAGGTAGGCGATCGGGGCAAAACTTTCTTCGCTGTCGTCGGTCTGCGGCTCCAGCGCCACGTCGCCGCCGGACAGGCGGGTTTCCATCTCGAGCACCTCTTCGCGCTTGACGTTCAGGCGCGTCGCCATGGTGTCTACCTGGGACTGCGTCAAGGTCGAGCGGTGCGTGTCCGCATCGGCCGCGTCGTCCTTCAAGCTCTGCTTCATCGAGCGCAGGTTGAAGAACAGCTTGCGCTGGGCCTTGGTGGTGGCCACCTTGACCATGCGCCAGTTCTTCAGGATGTACTCGTGGATCTCGGCCTTGATCCAGTGCATCGCGTAGCTGACCAGCCGCACGCCCTGGGTCGGGTCGAAGCGCTTGACGGCCTTCATCAGGCCGACATTGCCTTCCTGGATCAGGTCGCCCTGCGGCAGCCCGTAACCCAGGTACTGGCGCGAAATGGACACCACCAGGCGCAGGTGCGAGAGCACCAGCTTTCCGGCGGAGTCGAGGTCGCCGCTGGCGCGCAGGCGGGTCGCGAATTCGATCTCCTGCTCATGGGTGAGCAGGGGCACGCGGTTGGCCGCCGAGATGTAGGCGTCCAGGTTGCCCAGCGAGGGCACCATGGCCCACGGGTCGCGAAGCGTCAGTGCGGTAGTGTTCGAAATGTTCATGGAGGCATCAGACATGCCATAGCTCCTTTTGTTCCCGCCATTTTAGCACTCGACTCTTTAGAGTGCTGATTCGACCCGTACCGGTCAAGTGTGTGAGCAAACACTATCGAGCGACACTCAATTGTGCATCCAGGGCGGCCAGCAGCTCGGCCACGCTGACTGGCTTGGTGAGGTAGCGCAGCGCGCCGGCGGTCAGCGTCGCTTCGATGTTGTCCGGTACGGCATCCGCCGAGACGGCGATCACCGGGATGTCCGCCGTCGCCGGGTCGGCTTGCAGCCGGCGCAAGAGATCCAACCCGGTCATGTCGGGCAGATGCATGTCCAGCAGGATCATGTCCGGCCTGGCCGCGTGTGCTGCTGCCAGCCCGTGCGCGCCGGTGAGCGACACGGCCATGCGCACCTGCGGGCGTTGAGCCAGGATGCCGCGCATCACTTCGACATTGGTCTCGTTGTCCTCGATGTAAAGCACCACGCGCTCGGCATAGTGAGCCGCCGAGCCGGGCTGCCATGGGAGGTCGGGCGCCGCCGCCTGGGCCGGCGTGGTGACCGGCAAGCTCAGCGTGAAGGTGGTGCCGCCGCCGGGTGCGGGTTCGGCCCGCAGGCTGCCGCCCATCAGCTCGGCCAGGCTGCGGCTGATGACCAGCCCGATGCCGGTGCCCTGACGCGCGGAAAGTTCCTGGCCCAGGCGGTTGAACGGCTTGAACAGTTCGGCGTGCTGGGCCGCGCTCATGCCGATGCCGGTGTCGGTCACCGCGATTTCCGCCTCCTTGTCACCGCGCATGCCGCAGACCACCTGGATGGAGCCACCGTCGACGTTGTATTTCACTGCGTTGCTCAGCAGGTTGAGCACGATCTGCCGCACGCGGGTGGCGTCGCCCAGCACGGTGCCCAGCGGGCCGCTCTGTTCGGTGGCGATCGAAATGTCGCGCTCGGTGGCGTCGGCGCGGACCATCGGCACCGCGCTGTCGATCAGCGCGGCCAGATCGAGCAGTTCGGGCTGCAGGCGCAGGTTGCCCGACTCGATGCGCGACAGGTCCAGCACGTCGTTGATCATCTCCAGCAGGTGCCAGCCGGCCTGCTGGATCTGGCTGACCCAGGGTTGCTGCGACGGGGCAAGCGGCTGGCGCCGGTCGAGCTCGAGCAGTTGCGCAAAGCCCAGGATGGCATTCAGCGGCGTGCGCAGCTCGTGGCTCATGCGCGACAGGAAGTCGGTCTTGGCGAGGTTGCGCGCTTCGGCCAGCGCGCGCGCGTTTTCGGCGGCCCGCAGCGCGGTCTGGGCCTGTTCGCGGTCGCGCGTCTCGGCCAGCAGCGCCGTCGTGCGGGTGCGCACCGCTTCTTCGATGCGCCGCGTGCGGCCGGTCACGGTCAGCATCAGCGCGCCCAGCATCGCCGCGGCCGGCAGGCCCACCAGCGCAAACAGCCAGGCGTTGGTGCCGCCGGTGCGCGCCACTTCCGATACCGGCGAGTTGATGCGCAACTCCCACTGGCGCCCGGCGTATCCGAGCGGGCGGGTCTGCAGCGCGCCGGCTCGTTCGGTGTCGCAACCCAGCGAGCCGGCAATGCGCCGGCGTGGCGCGAGCGGGTCGGTATCGACGACACACAGGCGCAGGTCGGCCGGCACGAAGGGCAGCATGTTCCTGAGCAGCACGTCAACGCGCAAGGTCACGAACACCACCCCGCGCCAGTCGCGCTGGCGCTCCGCCTCGGTCGATGGGTCGCCGCGGTACAGCGGCGAGTAGATGACCACGCCGGTCTCGTCTTGGTCGGGCCGCTGCTGCGTGAGGCGAAAGCCCGCGGTGGCAATCGGCAAACCGCTGCGACTGGCAGCCTCGATGGCCGCCCGTGCCGCGCCGATCGACAGGGCGTTGACGCCCAGCGCCGCCGCATTGCCCTGCATGGGCTCGATGTAGCGGATCGCGACCACCTCGTCCTCGGGTCCGAGCCCGCCGACGCGCGCGTTCACGTCGCCTCGGTCGAAAACCTTGTAGTTCGGCAGGCCTTCGGCGCGTACGCGCGCCTCAAACGCGGCCACCTCGGCCCGCGGAACACGCTCGCTCCAGCCCATCGCGACCAGGTTGCCTGGATCGAGCCAGGCGTGGGTCGCGCGCTGCAGTTCGTTCTGGGTGACGTTGCTGGACGCGATGAACACGCCGCGCAGGGCCTGCAGCGCGTGCAGCGGTTCCTGCAAGCGGGCCTGGAACGCCGCGGTGGCGTTGTCGGCATCGCGTTCGAACGCAGTGCGGGCCCGTTCTTCATCCCAGCGCACGGCCTGGGCAATGCCGGTGGCGGTGAAAGCCGTCGCCAGGCTCAAGGTCAGGCCGACCGTCAGCCGGCGCGGCGCCCATTCCGCCCGCGGGCGGCCGATCAGCGTCAACACGATCGGCGCGCCGATCAGCACGCCCAGCGTGTCGCCCGACCACCAGGTGAGCCAGGTGATGGCCAGCGCCTCGTGCGGCACGGCCCCGCTGTAGACGAGCGTTGTCGTTGCTACGCCCGAACTGATGACGCAAGCCAGCACCCCACCCAGGCCGAAGAACAGCGCCACGTCGCGCGGCTCGCCCAGGGTCAGCGGTTGGCGCACGAAGCGGCCGACCAGCCAGGCCCCGGCAAACGCCTGCAGGCCGGCGCCGAGCGCGATCGTGATGGCCACGCCGGCCGCCGACCATGCCACCTCGCCGCGCTGCGCACTCAGCGTCAGGTTCACCAGCAACGCGCCGAGTGCCACGCCCGGCACGGCACGCCCGCCGAACACCAGCACCGCCACCAACGCGATGCCCGCGGGCGGGTAGAACGGCGCCGCGTAACTTGGCGGAATGGCCAGACGCAACGCCACCAGGCCGACCAGCGCGTAGGCCAGTGCCGTGAGGATCAGCGCGACCGGCCAGGGCGGTTCCGGCGCGGCGTCGGCCGGCGCGGTGGGCTGAAGCGGATTCAAGTTCAGGCCACCTCACGCCCGGTGGCGGCGCTCCACAGTCGGGTCCATTGCTGCACGTCCAGCCGAATGGCCAGCGCTGCGACCACTTCGCGGATCGACTCGATCCGGCGCGAGCCGGTGATCGGCAGCGGCGCGCTCGGGTGGCGCAGCAGCCAGGCGATGGCCACCGTGGCCGCGCTCACTCCGAGCGCGTGGCCGATCTCGCGCAGCGCGGCCTGCACGCGCTGCGCTGCCTCGCCGCCGCCGTTCAGCAGCGCACCGCCGGCCAGTGGCGACCAGATCATCGGCCGCACGCGCAGGCGCTGGCATTGGTCCAAGGTGCCGTCGGTCAGCGGCGCCAGATGCAGCGGGTGGCATTCGATCTGATGCGTGGCCAGCGGGTGGCGGCTGTTCAGCAGATCGAACTGCGAAACCGAGAAGTTGGAGACGCCGAAAGCGCGCACCTTGCCCGCCGCCTTCAATGCGGCGAACGCGCCCGCCACTTCGTCGGCCTGCATCAGCGGGTCAGGGCGGTGGATCAGCAGCAGGTCCAGCTGGTCGGTGTGCAGCGCCCGCAGTGAGTTGTCGACACTGCGCGAAATGTGCGCAGCCGAGGTGTCGTAGTGCTTGATGCGGGTTCCCGGCCGCGCGTCACACTGGAGTTGGATGCCGCATTTGCTGACGAGCTGAATGCGCTGGCGCAACGCAGGCGCCAACGCCAGCGCTTCGCCGAACAGCGCTTCGACCGAATAGCCGCCGTACAGATCCGCATGGTCGAAGCTCGTGACGCCAAGCTCCACGCATTCTTCGATCCAGCGCAAGCGCGCTTGCGGGTCCCAGCCCCAGTCGCCCATGCGCCAGGCACCGGCGACGATGGGCGACAGGCGCGGGCCGCCGGCGCAGAGTTCGACCGGCTCCATCGCGCAAGTCACACGTTGAACAGGAAGTTCAGCACATCCCCGTCCTTCACCACGTATTCCTTGCCTTCGGCGCGCATCTTGCCGGCGTCTTTGGCGCCGTGTTCGCCCTTGTGGCCGATGAAGTCGTCGAAGGCGATCGTCTGCGCGCGGATGAAGCCGCGTTCGAAATCGGTGTGGATCACGCCGGCCGCCTGCGGCGCGGTGTCGCCCACGTGGATGGTCCAGGCGCGCACTTCCTTCACGCCGGCCGTGAAGTAGGTCTGCAGCCCGAGCAGCTTGAAGGCGGCGCGGATCAGCCGGTTCAGGCCCGGTTCGGTCTGGCCCATGTCGGCGAGAAAGATGGCCTTGTCCTCGTCGCTCATCTCGGCCATCTCGGCTTCTGTCTTGGCGCAGATGGCCACCACCGGCGCCTTCTGGCCTTCGGCATACGCGCGCAGTTTGTCGAGATACGGGTTGTTTTCGAAACCGTGTTCATCGACGTTGCCGACGAACATCGCCGGCTTGGCGGTGATCAGGCACAGCGGCTTCAGCACCGTCAGCTCCTCCTTGCTGAATGCGATGCCGCGCACCGGCTGGGCCTGGTCGAGTGCGGCCTGGCACTTCTGCAATACCGCCACCAGCCGCGCCGCTTCCTTGTCGTTGCCCGACTTGGCGGCCTTGATCGAGCGGTTCAGCGTCTTCTCCACCGTCGTCAGGTCGGCCAGGCACAGCTCGGTCTGGATGATCTCGATGTCGGAGATCGGGTCGACCTTGCCGGCCACGTGGATCACGTTGTCGTCATCGAAGCAGCGCACCACGTTGATGATCGCGTCGGTCTCGCGGATGTGCGCGAGGAACTGGTTGCCCAGGCCCTCGCCCTTCGAGGCCCCGGCCACCAGCCCGGCAATGTCGACGAACTCGACGATCGCCGGCACGATGCGCTCGGGTTTCACGATGCCCGCCAGCGCCTGCAGCCGCGGGTCGGGCAGCTCGACGATGCCCACGTTCGGCTCGATCGTGCAGAACGGATAGTTCTCGGCCGCGATGCCGGCTTTCGTCAGCGCGTTGAAGAGGGTGGACTTGCCGACGTTGGGCAAGCCCACGATGCCGCATTTCAGGCTCATGGGAGGGGGCTTTCGCGTTCGAAGGGGAAGGGCGGGATTTTAGGCGCCCGCTGCTTCTCCCCCTCCGGCCCCTCGCTGCGGAGGCTGTGGCCAATCCCGTGCCGGCCTACTTGGCCGCGCGCTTCAGCGCCTCGATCTTGTCCAGCCCGACGCCTTCAATCACCTTCTTCAGCGCCGCCACGTCCACCTTGTCGCCCTGGGCCTCGACCAGCACGCCGTTTTCCAGGATCACCGTGACCTCGCCGTGGCTGCCGTCCTTGCGGTAGTCCTCGCGGACCGTGCGCTTGCCCTCCTTGTAGACCTTCTCGACCTTGCCGTCGGTCTCGCGGTCCATCGTCATGTTGGCCCAGCCGGCCATCGCGGCCAGCCCACCCATGCCGCCCAGGTCGGTGATCGACACGCGCACTCGCTGGTCGCCCGCCGCGTAACTGGCCTTGGCCGACGAGCTGGCCATGCCCATTGCCTGGCCGCCCTGGGCTTCGAAGGATTCGCGCTTCATCGAGCCGAGCGACTCCGGCAGCAGTGCCTTCAGCTCCTGCGCCGCGATCGGCGCGCTGTTGACCCCGGCCGCGCCGCTCATCGCGCCGAGGATCTCCCCCATCGCCTTGCCGGCCGCCGCGCCGTCGCCCGATTTCTGCGCTGCCTCCATGCGCTTGCCGGCTTCTTCCATCTTTTTGGCCATCTCTTCCATCTTGCCGCTGTTGATGCTGACCTCGCCACCCGGCGTCTTGAGGGTCACGTCGCCGCCGCCACGTTCCATGCCTCCGGGCAAGCCACCCGGCATGCCTCCCATGTGCATACCGCGCCCTGGCATGAACAGGCCCGACACGGCGACCAGCAACACCGACAGCACGATGCCGCAGACGATCACCACCGCCGTGTACGCGGCGGCCTTGGCGGGCGGGCACTTCATCAGCACCGGCAGCCCGGTGTAGATCAGGTAGATCGAATACAGCGCCGCCAGCAGCCCCAGGATGGACACCGCAGGCAGCAGGCTGAAGATGCCGCCCACAAAACCGGCGGTGCTGCCGTAGGCCACCAGCTTCAGCGCGCTGACGGGGCTCTTGCCGCCGCCGAAAGTGGGCGCCAGCGCATCGACGATCAGCGCCAGCACGAACACCATCGCCAGCGACAGCGCATAACCGACCACCATGTTCATCAGCCCCGCCATCAGCGGCACGCGCATGCTGAAACCGAAGCCGCCCACGCCGATCAGCGACAGGCCGATGAAGCCCGCCACGGCCGGAATGGCGGCCAGGAAGATCAGGTAGTTGCTGTAGATAGACGCCGTGTCGGCCGGTTCGCCGGCGATGACCGGCCAGGTTTCCTTGGGTTTGAGAAGAATGTCCTTGACGCGCCGGATCAGGTTCATGGGGACCTCTCGTTGGGTTGGGGTCGCTTCTCAGGGGGGACGGATGGGGAACTTTGATCCTAGCGCTGCGAAGCGTCGCGGCGCACGTCAATGTTAGGGATGTGCCGCGCTGCACGACCCCAACTTTGCGGGTCAGGCCTTGAGGTATTCCGCGCGCGCGCCGAGCCAGCGCGCCGCATGGCGCTCTGCCACGTGCGGGTGCCGGTCGAGCAGCTCGGTTGCGGCACGGCGCGCGCTGTGCACCAGCGCTTCATCGAGTTGCAGGTCGGCAAAGCGCAGCAGGGCCGCGCCGGACTGGCGTGCGCCGAGGAACTCGCCCGGCCCGCGGATTTCCAGGTCGCGGCGGGCGATCTCGAAGCCGTCGTTCGTTTCCATCATCGCCTTCAGGCGCGCCTTCGACGTGTCAGACAGCGGCCCGCTGTACAGCAGCACGCACACGCTGGCCACTGCGCCGCGGCCCACGCGCCCGCGCAACTGGTGCAACTGGCTCAGGCCGAAACGCTCGGCATGTTCGATCACCATCAGCGACGCATTGGGCACGTCGACGCCGACTTCGATCACGGTGGTCGATACCAGCACTGCGATCTGGCCGGCGGTGAAGAGCGACATCACGGCGGCCTTTTCGGCGGCCGGCATGCGGCCGTGCAACAGCCCGACCATTCGGCCAGGCAGCGCGTCGCACAGGGTCTGGTGGGTGGCGGTGGCGTTCTGCAGGTCGAGCGTCTCCGACTCTTCGATCAGCGGGCAGACCCAGTAAACCTGCCGCCCTTGCGCCACCTGCTCGCGAATGCGTGCGATCACCGCGTCGCGCTTGTCTTCGTCGAACAATTTGGTCAGCACCGGTGTGCGGCCCGGCGGGAGCTCGTCGATGGTGCTGATGTCCAGGTCGGCAAACAAGGTCATCGCCAGGGTGCGCGGGATCGGCGTGGCGCTCATCATGAGCGTGTGCGGCTCGATGCCGTCGTGCGCCAGCTTGCCCCCGTCTTCGGAACGCGCGCCGAGCTCGGCGGCGTCTTCGGAATGCGCGCCAAGCTTGGCGGCGTCTTGTGAACGCCCGCCAAGCTTGGCGCGCAAGGCAAGCCGCTGCTGCACCCCAAACCGATGCTGCTCGTCGATGATCGCCAGCCCCAGGCGCGCAAACTCCACCTGGTCCTGAATGACGGCGTGCGTGCCCACCACCAGCGCCGCTTCGCCAGACGCCACCTGCGCCAGCATCTCCTTGCGCGCCTTGCCCTTGCGGCTGCCGGTCAACCACGCCACCGTGATGCCCAGCGGCGCGAGCCAACCGACCAACTTGCGCAGGTGCTGCTCGGCCAGGATTTCGGTCGGCGCCATCAACGCGCACTGCCAGCCGTCTTCGATCGCGATGGCCGCCGCCAGCGCCGCGACGACCGTCTTGCCCGAGCCGACATCGCCTTGCAGCAGGCGGTGCATCGGCACCTCGCGCTGCAGGTCCTTGGCGATTTCTTCGCAGACCCGGCGCTGCGCGGGGGTCAGCGAAAAAGGCAGCGCGGCGAGCAAGCGCTCCTGCAAGCCGCCGGACCGCACCGCAAACGGTGGCGCACGCTGCAGTTCGCGCTCACGCTTGGCCTGAAGTTGCGACAACTGCTGGGCCAGCAACTCCTCGAACTTCAGGCGCTGCCAGGCCGGGTGGCTGTGGTCCTGCAAGGTCGCCAGGCTCACGTCGGGCGCCGGGTGGTGAAGGAAGTCCAGCGCCTCGCGCAGGTTCGACAGGCCGGGCGGCAGCACGCCGATCGGGAGCAGCTCGGACAGGTCGGCGCGCGCCAGCCCCGAGGCCACGGCCTTGCGCAGATAGGCCTGCGGCAGTTGCGCGCTGGTGGGGTAGACGGGGGTCAGCGCGGCGGCCAGCGGCGTGTCCGACGTCACGACCTTGAAGCTGGGGTGCACCATCTCCAGCCCGAAGAAGCCGCCGCGTGCTTCGCCGCGCACGCGCACACGCTGGCCCACCGCCAGCGCCTTCTGGTGCGATGGGTAGAAGTGCAGGAAGCGCAGCACCAGGTCTTCGGCCCCGTCGTGCAGCCGCACGACAAGCTGGCGCCGCGCGCGCACCTGCACCTGGCAGTCGCTGACCACGCCTTCGACCTGGGCCACGTCGCCGTCGCGCAATGCTGATATCGGGGTCAGGCGGGTTTCGTCCTCGTAGCGCAGCGGCAGGTGAAGGGCCAGGTCGATGTCGCGATGCAGGCCGAGCTTTTCGAGCGCCTTCTGGGGCCCCGACTTGGCCCCCTGAGCCTGCGCCGGCTTGCGTGCTGCGTCGGCCGCAACGGCGCGGCGGCGGGGGGTGGGGGGCGCGCCGTTGGCCATGGCGCGATTCTCGCCGCTGCATTCTCGCCACTGAACCGGGCGTGACTTTCGCCCTTGGCCTGTGGCGCGCGCGCCCCTGCCGGGTGTGGCAGTACGCTTGTCGAACTTGTGTACAGTGGCGCCCGGCGCAAGGGTCCTGGACAATCCTGTTTGCCGTTCCAGCCCCTCACTTTCACCCCACGAATCCACCATGCAGTTCGCCCGCCGCCTTGCCGCCTGTGTTCTCGCTGTGGTTGCGATGAGCGTGCTCGCCGCGCTGTTGTGGGACCAGTCGGACACCGCCACGCGCGAGGCCGCCGAGGCCACCGTGGCACCCCGCACCAGCCAGCCTTGAGTTCGCTGCAGGCCGCGTCGGCCATGGAACAATGCCGGCTCTGCAGCCCAGGCCGGTACAGCCTCCATGCCCGACGTCACCGCCAGTCCGAGCGCCGGCTCTTGTCCCGGTCCTGACCCCAGTCCGCACCCCAGCCCTCAGCCCAGCCCTCACCCGCTGACGCTGAGCGACTTCGACTTTCACCTCCCCACGGATCTGATCGCCCAGCAGCCCGCTGAAGAACGCAGCGGCGCGCGCTTGCTCGATGGCAGGGGCGCCGTGCCCACGGACCGCGTGTTCCGCGAGCTGCCGCAGTTGCTGGCCCCCGGCGACCTGCTGGTGTTCAACGACACCCGCGTCATCAAGGCCCGCCTGGTTGGCCGCAAGGAAAGCGGCGGCGCGGTCGAAGCGCTGGTGGAGCGGGTGCTGGGCGGCCATGAGGTGCTGGCCCACCTTCGCGCCAGCAAGTCGCCGCGCGCCGGCAGCCGGATCTTGTTTGGCGGCGACGGCGACCAGCCCGGCTTCAGCGCACAAATGCTCGGCCGCGCCGGGCCCGACGACGCGCTGTTCCGGCTGCGTTTCCCCAGCGACCCGCTGACCCTGCTCGAACGCCACGGCCACGTGCCGCTGCCGCCCTACATCACCCATGCCGACACGGCGCAGGACGAAGCCCGCTACCAGACCGTGTTCGCGGCCCGCCCCGGCGCGGTGGCGGCACCGACCGCGGCGCTGCATTTCGACGCCGGCGTGCTGGAGCAGATCGAGCAGCGCGGCGTGCAGCGTGCCCACGTGACTCTGCACGTCGGCGCCGGCACCTTCCAGCCGGTGCGCACCCAAGACCTGTCCTTGCACAAGATGCACAGCGAGTGGTTCGAGGTCAGCCAGGCCACGGTGGATGCCATCGAGCGCACCCGCGCCGCCGGCGGCCGCGTGGTGGCGGTGGGCACCACCACCTTGCGCGCGCTGGAGTCGGCGGCGTTGGCCGGCAACCTGCACGCGGGCAGCCGCGAGACCGACATCTTCATCACGCCGGGTTTCCAGTTCCGCGTCGTCGATGTCCTGCTGACCAACTTCCACCTTCCCAAGAGCACCTTGCTGATGCTGGTCAGCGCTTTTGCCGGCCACGCGCACATGCAGGCGCTGTACCAACACGCCATCGCGCACCACTACCGCTTTTTCAGTTATGGCGACGCGATGCTGCTGCAGCGCGCGCAGGGAGCGGCGTGAAGCGGCTGTGCGGCAGCTTGTCACGGCGGCGCCTGTTTGTGACCCGTGAAGCGCGGGCCGCGGCAGCAGCTCGGCGGTAAGGTCGGCCCAGTTGGGGGGTCGAGGCAGGGCATTTCCGGCGATTGCCGACAGCGGCAGTAACTAAGCTCGCCTGGCGCCGGCTTCGTCGCTTCACATTGAGTCGGGAAGTTCATGGGCAGAGTGGTCATTGCGGCAGGGTTATTCACCGCAGCGTGCTGGCTGGCCGCGCCTCCGGCGGCAGTGGCTCAGGCGCAGCCGCCGG
>JANMYQ010000094.1:0-3817 GCA_031382215.1 Methylibium sp. | reverse complement strand
GGCAAACCGGACAACACCAGCGTGTCCCCCGCCGCCAGCGGCATCGTGTCGTCCGGCTGGGTGACGGTGCCCGAAGCCCGCCGCACCGACACCACCGTCACGCCCACCGCATGCAGCGCCTGATCGGCCAGCGGGTGGCCGATGCAAGCGCCCGCCGCGGGCAGCGTCACGCTGAGCAGGCGGGTGCTTTGCAACTCGTCCGCGGTGTCGTCGTCGGCACCGTGGAAGTAGCCGCGCAGCAGGCCGTAGCGGGCATCGCGTTGGTCCTGCACGACCCGAATCACGCGCCGCATCGGCACGCCGACGAGTGCCAGCGCATGGCTGGCCAGCATCAACGAACCTTCGATCATTTCGGGCACCACCTCGGTGGCGCCGGCGGCGCGCAGCTTTTCGATGTCGCTGTCGTCGAGTGTGCGCACGATCACCGGCACCTTGGGCGCATGCGCCAGTACCTGGCGCAGGATCTTCAGCGCCGAGGCGGTGTCGTTGTAGCTCACCACCACCGCGCTGGCACGCGCCAGGCCCGCGGCCATCAGGCTTTGCAGCCGGGCCGCATCGCCGAACACCACGCTTTGCCCGGCGGCGGCGGCCTGGCGCACGCGGTCGGGGTCGAGGTCGAGTGCCATGTACGGAATGCGCTCGCCATCGAGCAGCCGCGCCAGGTTCTGCCCGCTGCGGCCGTAGCCGGCGATGATGATGTGGGCTTCGGTGTTGATCGAACGTTTGGCGATCGAGGTCATTGCGACCGACTGCATCAGCCAGTCGCTGGCCGACAGCTTCATCACGATGCGGTTGCTGTACAGGATGAGGAAGGGCGTGGCCAGCATTGACAGCACCATGCTCGCCAGCACCGGGCTTTGCAGGTGCGCGGGCAGCAGCTGTTCCTGCGTCGTCAGCGTCAGCAGCACGAAGCCGAACTCACCCGCCTGCGCCAGGTACAGACCGGTGCGCAGCGCCACACCGGTGGCGGCGCCGAAGGCCTTCGCGAGCGCGGCGACGAGCACGAACTTGAAGAGCACCGGCCCGACCGTCATCAACAGCACCAGGAACCACTGCGCGAGCACCGCTTCGGCGTCGAGCTTCATGCCGATGGTGATGAAGAACAGGCCGAGCAGCACGTCGTGGAAGGGCCGGATGTCGGTCTCGACCTGGTGTTTGTATTCGGTCTCGGCGATCAGCATGCCGGCCACAAAAGCGCCAAGCGCGAGCGACAGTCCGATGTGTTCGGTCAGCCAGGCCAGGCCCAGCGTCACCAGCAGCAGGTTCAGCACGAACAGCTCTTCGCTCTTGCGCCGCGCCACGATCGTGAGCCACCAGCGCATCACTTTCTGGCCACCGACCAGCAGCAGACCGAGCAGCACCGTTGCCTTCAGCGTGGCCCAGGCGAGCGAGGTGGCCATGTCGACACCATCGGAGTTGAGCGCCGGGATCAGCACCAGCAAGGGCACCACGGCCAGGTCCTGGAACAGCAACGCGCCCATCACACGGCGGCCGTGTTCGCTTTCCAGTTCGAGCCGCTCGGCCATCATCTTCACGACGATGGCCGTGCTCGACATCGCCATCGCACCGCCCAGCACCAGCGAGCCGCGCCACGACAGTTCCCAGGGCCGCCCGGTGAACGAGAACAGCCATGTCAGCAGGAAGTGTCCGGCGACCGAGCCGGCGATCGTCAGCAGCACCTGCGCCAGGCCCAGGCCGAACACCAGCCTGCGCATGCTCTTCAGCTTGGGCAGGTTGAACTCGAGCCCGATCACGAACATCAGGAACACGACACCGAACTCCGCCAGGTAACTCACGCCGCCCGAGTCCTTGGCGAGCGCCATCGCGTTCGGTCCGATCAGCACACCGACCGCCAGGTAACCGAGCATCGGTGGCAGTTTCGCGAGGCGGCACACCACCACGCCGCCGACAGCGGCCACGAGGTAGAGCAGAACCAGTTCGAGCGTGGATGCCATCGGAGGTGGATAACAAAGGCCGTGACGCAGGCCAAACCCTAGAATCGGCCGATCCTACTGGACACCACACTCCGCCCCGTGCCTGCAAAGCTCGCATTCCCCACCTTCGACGCCGAGCGTGCGCTGCAACTCGCTCGCCGCACTTTCGACATCGAAGCGCAAGCCCTGCTCGGCCTGAAAGCGCGCCAAGGCGAAAGCTTCGGCCAGGTCTGCCACGCGATCCTTGAATGCAACGGCCGCGTGGTCGTGATGGGCATGGGCAAGAGCGGCCATGTGGGGCGCAAGATCGCCGCGACGCTCGCGTCCACCGGCACGCCGGCTCTCTTCGTGCACCCGGGCGAAGCGAGCCATGGTGACCTCGGCATGGTCACGCCGGGTGATGTGGTGCTGGCGATTTCCAACTCCGGTGAAAGCGACGAGCTCGCCGCGATCGTGCCGGCGATCAAACGCCTCGGCGTCACGCTGGTGGCCATCACCGGCCGGCCCGACAGCAGCCTGGCGCTGCACGCCGACCTCATGCTCTCGAGCGCGGTCGACCAAGAGGCCTGCCCGCTGAATCTGGCGCCCACCGCCAGCACCACCGCGCAAATGGCGCTCGGCGACGCGCTCGCGGTGGCGCTGCTCGATGCCCGTGGCTTCCGCGAAGACGACTTCGCGCGTTCGCACCCGGGTGGCAGCCTGGGCCGCAAGCTGCTGATGCACGTGCGCGACCTGATGCGCAGCGGCGACGACGTGCCGCGCGTCGCCCCCGACACGCCGTTCACCGACATGCTGCGCGAGATGACCGGCAAGGGCCTGGGCTTCACCGCGGTGGCCGACCGCGAAGGCCACGTGCAGGGCATCTTCACCGACGGTGACCTGCGCCGCCTGATCGAGCGCGGCGCCGACCTTCGCGCGCTGCGCGCCGCCGACGTGATGCACCCCGGCCCGCGCCTGGTCAGCGCCGACGCGCTCGCGGTCGATGCGGCCGACGTGATGGAGCAGCACCGCATCACCAGCGTGCTCGTCATCGATGCCGCCGGCCTGCTGGTCGGCGCGCTGAACTCGAACGACCTGATGCGCGCCAAGGTGATCTGATGCCCGACACCGCCCACACGCCGGCCCTGCGTTACCCGCCCGATCTGCTGCTCCAGGCCCAGGGCATCCGCTGGGCGATCTTCGATGTCGACGGCGTGCTCACCGATGGCCGCATCTACATCAGCGAACGCGGTGAAGAGTTCAAGGCCTTCTCGACGCTCGACGGTCACGGCCTGAAGCTGCTCGTGCAGGGCGGCATCACGCCGGTCGTGATCACCGGGCGCGATTCGCCCGCCGTGCGCCGCCGGGTCGCCGACCTCGGCATCGCGCACGCGGTCTACGGCGCGCACGACAAACTTGCCGCCGCGAACCAGCTGATGCCTTCAATCGGCCTCGGCTGGGACACGCTCGCCGCGATGGGCGACGACTGGCCCGACTTGCCCTTGATGACGCGCGCCGCCTTCGCCTGCGCGCCGGCCAACGCCCATGCCGAAGTCAAGGCCGTGGCGCACCATGTCACCGAATCAAGTGGTGGCCACGGCGCGGCACGCGAGTGCTGCGATCTGTTGCTGGTCGCTGCCGGCCGCTATGCGCAGGCGCTGCGCGGCCACCTCGTCACGCTGGATGCGAGCCGCTGACGATCCGGCGGCGGCCGAGGCGGGGCGCAGCTCGCTTCTTCTGGCCGATGTGCCGGCCGATCCGCCGTTCGCCGCCGCCTTCGTGCAGCCGTGGCCGGCGAGTGCTGCAGCGCTGCTGTCGGCGTACCTGCCGATGCTGCTGATGGCGCTGCTCGCCGCAGGCACCTGGTGGCTGGTGAAAAACACCCCGGTCTTCGACGCCAGCCC
>JANMYQ010000077.1:0-25667 GCA_031382215.1 Methylibium sp. | reverse complement strand
GGCCATCGCGAAGGCCAAGACGATCAACTAAGCGGCGAACCGGAGCAACCTGATGGCAACGCTTCAAGTCGACGTGGTCTCGGCCGAGGAGAGCATCTTCTCCGGCGAGGCCAAATTCGTCGCGCTCCCCGGCGAAATGGGCGAGCTCGGCATCTACCCGCGTCACACCCCGCTGATCACCCGCATCCGGCCCGGCGCGGTGCGCATTCTGCGTGCCGACAACAACGAAGAAGAGTTCGTCTTCGTGGCTGGTGGCATTCTGGAAGTGCAGCCCGGCGCGGTGACCGTGCTGGCCGACACCGCGATCCGCGGCCACGACCTCGACGAAGCCAAGGCCACCGACGCCAAGAAGCTCGCCGAAGAAGCGATGAAGAACGCCAAGAGCGACATCGACTTCGCAAAAGCGCAAGGCGAGTTCGCAGCGATGGCGGCGCAGATCGCGGCGCTGAGGAAATTTCGCAAGAAGTGACCGGCTGAATCGGAATTCGCAAGGTCCGCCCGGCGCAAGTCCGGCGGGCCTTGTTGTTTAAGGCTTCAGACGGGATAGATGATGGCGTTGGGGATCAGCTCGCTGTCGAACACGCACAGCTTGGCGGCAAAGCGCAGCCCTTCGGGCGTGCTGCGCACCGTGTCGAGGTAGCGGCCCACGTTGAACACCTGCGTGGGCTCGCTCGGCTTGGTGCGGAACACGGCGTAGTTCGCTTCGCACCGCATGTCGTGCCCCTCGACCTTCAGCACGCGCGGCAGTCCGATCACGTGGCATTGGTAGTACGGGTCGTGGAACAGTGTTTCCTTGATGCCGTAGGCGCGATCCTTCAGCATGCCCTTGCTCTCGAACGACAGGGTGGCCAGCGGCAGTCCGCGGTCGAAGTTCTCGCGCGGCTGCAGGCGGTAGCTGCAGTCGTCGGTGAAAAACTCGGGCCAGCGATCCCACTCGCCGGCGTCGAGCACGGCGGCGTAGTCGGCGTACAGCGCGGCCAGTGCCAGGTACTGCGCAGGTTCGATCACGGGCGCGGCCACGGTCACAGCTCCATCACCTTGCGCCAGTACGCGTACATGCCGCGGATCAGCGTTTCGGTGACCTGGTGTTCGGTGTCGCCGACGCCACGGCCGCCGAGTTCGACCAGGGTGCTTTGCCCGGCGTCGGCGCTGAAGTTCTGCTGGCTGAACTCGATCACCTCGCCGTCGTCGGCCGACACGAAACCGGCCGGGCCGAACAGGTTGGCCTGGCGCAAGCGGCGCCGCGTCATCTCTTCGCTGTCGTCGTCGAAGCCGAAGTGCGTCCACACGAAGTCGAACGCGTTCGGCCCGCGCGGTTGAATGTGGCGCGTGGACAAGCTGTTGACCTGCTGCTGGAAGATGACGCTGGGGAACACCGTCATCATCACCGCGCTGGGGCCGGCCCACCAGGCTTCGGGCACCACGTCGAGAAACCGGTCGTCGTTCAGCGCCATGCTCGCCTTGAAGCTGGACACGCCCGCCGTCACCTCGCCATCCACCTTGGCCGCGCCACGCGTCGAGATCATGGCGGCATGGCGCCCGTGCGGGTCCATGCGCAACTGCGACTTGTTGTCGGCGCGCCAGAGCCCGAAGGTCACGAACCAGGTGTGCAGCAGCCCCGGGTGGTACGGGTCCTTGATGTTCTCCTGCATCAGCTTCCAGTTGCCCGGGATGCGCTGGCGGCTGTGGCCCAGCAGGGTGAGCTTTCGACCGTTGAACAGGCGGTCGAACCAGCGGAGCATCTCGGCGCCCATGAAATCTTCGAACGGTTCGGCATCGGCATCGAAGCTCGCGAACACCACGCCGCCGCGCGCCGCCACGCGCAAGCGCGTCAAGCCATGCTCGCCGGGGCTGAAGTCGGCCGGCATGCCACCCACCCACTGCCCGTCCTGCTTGACGCCGCGCTTGAGCGGCACGCCTTTCAAGCCGCCGTCCAGGTTGTAGCTCCACTGGTGGTAGGGGCACACAAAGAACCGTGCATTGCCGTCCTTCTTGCGGCAAAAGCGCATGCCACGGTGGGCGCAACGGTTCTCGACCACGTTCAACTGGCCATCGGCATCACGCACCAGGATCACCGAACGTTCGCCGATCACCGTGCGGACGAAGTCGCCCGGCTTCGGCACCTCGGCCTCCAGGCCGACGTAACACCAGTGGCCCTTGTAGAACAGCCGCTCCAGTTCGCGCTGGTACACGTCCACGCGCGTGTAGGCCCAGAACGGGATGCGGCTGGTGTCGTTGCCGGGCCAGGCGGGCGCGTCATCCAGGCCTTCGGGTGCGACAGGTTCGGGTGAGACAGGTTCGGGTGCCAGATGTTCGAGTGAGACGGGTGCGCAGTCGTTCATGGTTTCGCCTCCAGCTTCTCTTCGCGCCAAAGGCCGAGCACCTGCTGCGCCGGCCGGTCGGAATAGCTGAACAGCACGCAGTCGCGGGTGCTCTGCAAACGGTAGGCCGACCATGACGGAACGACGAAGATGTCGTTCTCTTCGAAGTTGAACGACTGGCCGGCGACTTCTACGCTGCCAGCGCCTTCGAGGCAGGCGAACACCGCCCCGTCGGTACTTCGGTAGGGCAGCGTCTCGAAGCCTTTCGGCACAGCCTGCACGTAGGTGCCGATCGTCGGCATCGGCGACGAACCCGTCGCAGGGTTCACGAAGCGCAACTTGTGGCCGAAGTGCGGATCGGGCGGCGTGCGCGCCACCCCGGCCAGCGCCGCGCGCGTCTGCACCCAGGGGTAGACAAACAGCTTGCTCGGCTGGCTCGGCGCCTGCACCTCGTCCACCGGCAGCAGGTTGTGGCCGTAGCGGGCCAGCGCGTCGCCTTCGGGCCGCTGCACCGTCTGCACGTCGTTGCCGGCCTTCTGCGCGAAACCGGCGTCGAAGAATTGCAGCATCGGGATGTCCAGCCCGTCGAGCCACACCACGGGCTGCTGGCCATCATTGCCGTGGTCGTGCCAGGTCCAGCTCGGGGTGATGATGAAGTCGCCGCGCCGCATCGTCGTGCGCTCGCCGTCGACTGCGGTGTAGGCGCCCTCGCCGTCGATCACCAGCCGCAATGCCGACTGCGTGTGGCGGTGCGCAGGCGCGACTTCGCCGGGCAGGATCAGTTGCAGCCCGGCATACAAAGATTGCGTGATGCGCGACTGGCCACGCGCGCCCGGGTTCTCCAAGATCAGCACACGCCGCTCGGCCTCTTGCGCGGTGATCAGGCGGCCGGCCTCCATCACCTCGGGCCGCACATCGGCATAGCGCCACAGCGCGGGCTGCATCCGGGTGGCCGGCGCCGGCGGCACCAGCGCATGCAGCACCTCCCACAAGGGCGTCAGATGCTGGCCGCCGATGCGCTGGTAGTACTGCGCACGGTCGAGCTGGGGGGAGTGTGGTGCGTTCATCGGCGGGCCGGCTGAAGGCTAGCGAGGGGCCACGCGGCGGGCGTCAGATCTCGACCATCTCGAAATCGGACTTGGCCACGCCGCAGTCTGGGCACTCCCAGTCGGCGGGAATGTCGGCCCACCGAGTGCCGGCCGGAATGCCCTCCTCGGGCATGCCGACCGCCTCGTCGTAGATGAAGCCGCAGACGATGCATTGGTATTGGTTCATGGCTGTCTCTCGAAACAATGGCCTGGATTGTCCTTCTACAACACGCCCGCGCCCATCGCCCAGGCAAACACCGAAAACGTGCCGAACGCCAACACGGTGCTGGCCATGATGATGCGCGCGATGCGGCCGTTGTCGGCGCCGTAACGTTCGGCCAGGATCGAAACGTTGCTGGCGCTCGGCAGAGCGGCCGTCAGCACCAGCACCATCAGCCCGAAGCGTGACACCTGCGCGCCCAGCGCCTGCGCGATGACGCCGCCGCTGAGCACCAGCAGCGGGTGCACCAGCAGCTTCACCAGCGCCAGCGGCAGGTAGCGCGCCACCGGCGTGGCGGTGTGCGCGTGCTGCCCGGCCCGCCACAGCACCGCGCCGATCGTGAACAGCGCCACCGGCGTGGCGGCGTCGCCGAGCATTTTGATGATCTGTGTCAGCGGCTCGGGCAGCGCCACGCCGCTGGCGGCGACGATCGCGCCGAGCGCAATCGCCCACGGCAAGGGGTTGGACACCGCGCCGCGCAGGGCGCGCAGGAAGGCTGCCAGCACGCTGTCGTGCGGCTCCGGATCGTCGGCCGGGTGCATCTGCGCCAGCGCCAGGCACAACGAACTGGTGATGACCAGGTCGAGCAGGATCGCGCCGATCAGCGGCCCCGCCGCACGTTCGCCCAGCAGCCCGACAAGCAGCGGCACGCCCATGAAGCCGGCGTTCGGGAACGTGGCCACGAGCGCGCCGAAGGCGGCGTCTTTCAGCGGCACGCCCGAGTCGCCCGCGCCGCGCTGCAAGGTCAGCGCGATGCTGAACAGCACCATCAGCAGCGCGCAGCCACCATAGATGCCGAGCAGCACCGGGTCGATCAACTGCCCGAACGGCCGGCTCGCGCCAAAGCGGAACAGCATGCACGGCAGCGCGAAGAACAGCACGAACATGTTCAGCCCGGGAATGGCCGATTCAGGCAGCACACGACGCTGCGCTGCCAGGTAACCCAGCAGGACCAGCGCGAAGAACGGGAAGGTGACGGCGAAGATGGCCTGCATGGCGGTGAAGTATCGCAAGCCCCGCGCCCGGTTCGAATTCCGATGAATTCTGCCCGCGCGCAGCGCAAGGCACCCCTCCGTCTGTGCGGTATCGGACGAATCTGAGCCCAGCGTGACGCGCCGAGCCGCTGGAGTCGAATTCGCGTCAAGAAGCCACATGGCCGCGGCTAAAGCCCATGCGAAAACTGCCGAAAACCGTCCACACACCTTTGAAGTCTGTCGAATGACAACTGTGTTGACCGTCAACCGGCATGAATAGCAGCGTCGAACGGTTTGCCTGTTCTTGGCATTCGTGGTGCTGCTTGGCCACGCGCAGGGTTGACCAACGCCACGGCGTGGCCAGCCTCGACGTTGGCCGGCGCCAACGTCGCATCGCGGTCGGGGAACCCGACCTACAGCGTGGCCTTCACCACGTCGACCCCCACGCTCAACGGCGAATCAGGAGAAACAATCATGTCGCACGCTGGGTCTCCCGTGGCGGATCTGGTCTGTCTGGACCGACATCCCAACCAAGACACGCCGAAGGTGGCGCCACCCACGGCTGACCCGACCAGCGCCGGCGCCAAACCGGCGGAGACCGTCCTGGCGGCGTGGAAAGTGCTGATCGTCGACGACGAACCGGCCATCCACCAGATCACCCGGCTCGCGCTCAAGGGCCAGAAGGTGCTGGGTCGGGGACTGCAACTGATACACGCCTCCACCGCCGAGGCGGCACGCGAAACCCTTCGCACCGAACTCGACGTGGCGCTGGTCCTGCTCGACGTCGTGATGGAGACTGACCACGCCGGGCTGGAACTGGTGCGCTTCATTCGCGAGGAACTGGGCAACACCACGGTGCGCATCGTGCTGCGCACCGGTCAGCCAGGCCAGGCGCCCGAGCGCAGCGTGATGGTCGACTACGACATCAACGACTACAAAGAGAAGACCGAGCTCACGCCGACCAAGCTGTACACCGCGCTGGTCGTGGGCATTCGCACCTACCGCGAGATTCGGGCACTGGAGCGGGCGCGTCGCGGCATGCAGTCGGTCGCCGATGCCAGCGCTGCGATGTTTGCGCCCAGCGACAAGCAGTCGCTGGCCGACCGCGTCGTGTCAAGAATGTCGGACCTGCAGTTCTGCGACCGCGGCGCCTGGCTCGAGATCGCCGACGGTGCGGACGGGCCGGTGTTCACCACCGTTGCCAGCAGCGCGCGCTTTTCGCCGGCAGATTTCAGTCCCGACAGCGCAGAGGGCGCCAGGCTGCTGACGGTGATGGAGCGGGCGCGCTCCAGCCCATTGCGCATCGCCAGCGACGGTGACCTGCATGTCACCTGTCTGCGCATCGCCGGGGGCGCCGAGTCCGTCCTCTGCCTGCGCACCTCCGATTCGTTCGAGGCCGATGACCGCCAGCTCTATGAGCTGTTTGTGCACAACGTCGCCACCGCCTACGAAAGTGCGCAGTTCGAGCGCGAGAAGGAGATTCTGGCGCGCCTGCCCGGCGAGTTGCCCGAGCCGATCTTGCGCGTCAACGCCACCGGGCAGGTGTTGTTTGCCAACCAGGCCGCGCAGCCGCTGCTGGTGCACTGGTGCGCCAACGCTGCGCTGCGGCTGCCCGATCCCTGGGGCCCGCGCATGCGCGAGGTGATCTCACTCGACCGCCGCCTCGACACCGAGGTCGCGTTCGACCAGCGGGTGTACGAGTTGTCGATGAGCCCGGTGCCCGAGCTGGGCTATGTCAACATTTTCGGCCGCGACGTCACCGAGTACCGCAACGCGCTGCTGCGGCTGCAGCATGCGGCTTACCACGACGAGCTGACCGGGCTGCACAACCGGGTGCACTTTCGGGCCGCGCTCGACGAGGCTATCGCCCGCGCGCGAGCCAACGACAAGCCGGTCGGCGTGTTGGTGCTCGACCTGGACGACTTCAAGAAGATCAACGACACGCTCGGCCATGCCTCGGGCGACGAAGTGCTTCGCGTCGTCGCGAAACGGCTGACGCATCTGGTGCGCGCCGGCGACGTGCTGGCCCGGCTCGGCGGTGACGAGTTTGCGGTGCTGGTGCAGGTCATGACGCACCCCGACGAGCTGCTGGGCCTGTCGCAGCGCATTCACAGCGCGCTGCGTCAACCGGTGACGCTGGGCTCGAGCGACTGGCAGATCGGCTGCTCGGTGGGCTACACCTCGTACCCGCGCGACGCCTTGTCGGGCGAGAACCTGATGCGCTGTGCCGACCTGGCGATGTACCACGCCAAGCGCGAAGGTGCCGTCGGGGTGTCGGCCTACGACGGCGAGGTGCACAAGATCGTGCGCCAGCGCACCACGATCGAGATGATGCTGCGCCACGCGCTCAAGGCCGACTTGCTGCGCCTGCACTTTCAGCCGATCGTGCGTCTGTCCGACCGCCGGATGGTGGGGGTCGAGGCGCTGGTGCGGATGCTCGGCGACGACGGCAAGCTGGTGCCACCGGGCGATTTCATTCCGGTGGCCGAAGAGTCCGGGCTGATCGAGCCGCTGGGTGAATGGGTGCTGCACGAGGCGCTGCGCCAGGTGAAGATCTGGCATGGCATGGGGCACGATTCGCTCTGGCTGGCCGTCAATGTCTCGGGCCGGCAGCTGCGCGACCGCCACATCGCCCAGCGCATCGGGCAGGCGCTTCAGACCACGGGCTTCCCGAGTGGGCTGCTCGAGCTCGAGCTCGAGCTCACCGAGTCGGTGCTGATCGGCGATGTGCAGAACGCGCTGCAGGTGCTGTGGGAACTGCGCGAGCTGGGCGTCGAGCTGTCGGTCGACGACTTCGGCACCGGTTATTCGTCGCTCGGTTATCTGCGCAGCCTGCCGGTGGGCAAACTCAAGATCGACCGCAGCTTTGTGGCCGACCTGCCGGGCAGCCGCGACGCGGTGGCCATCGTCGACGCGGTGCTGTCGCTGGGCAACAGCTTGCGTCTGTCGGTGGTGGCCGAAGGGGTCGAGACCGAGGAGCAGGCCGAAGCGCTGCAACGCATGGGCTGCGCCAATGCCCAGGGTTACTTGTTTGCGCGGCCCATGCCGGCGGAGCAACTCGAGCCGCTGCTGCGCCGCCAGCTGGAGCAGCCATGAAGGCGGCGCTCAAAGCCGGAGTGGCGGCCGCCGCCTCCCCCGACAGTTGGGCCCGTTTGTGCCATGAACTCGAAACGCCGCTGGGCGTGGCGGGAATGGCCGCAGCGATCCAGCAGGACTGCCTCGCCACGCTGCAGGGAAGTCTGGGCCTGGACCCAGCCCACCCAGCGGCCACAATCCTCGCCGATGCGATCGAAGCCGCGAGCCTGATGCACACCGGCATCGAACGCGCGGTGGCCGTGCTGTCGGACCAGAAGCGGCGCCTGCTCGGCAGCGCCAACGACAACCTGCTGCGGCCCGTTGCACTGGGCCAGCTCGGTGTCGATGCGGCACGCGTGCCATTGGCGCGTTTTGCCCCGATGCGGGTGAAGCTGGTGATCGAGATCGACCCCGAACTGCAGATCGTCACCGATCCTTCGGCCTGGCACCAGGTGCTCGCCAACCTGTACACCAACTCGATGCAGCACGGCTTCGAAGGCCGCAGCGGCGGCGTCATCACACTCTCGTGCAGCGCTGCTTCCGACCCGGCGCACCTGCGGCTGCTCTACCGCGACGACGGCCGCGGCATCGCGGCGTCGGTGTGGGAACTGCAGTTCCGGCAGCGCTTCACCACCGGTGCCAGCAGCGGCAGCAGTGGCATGGGGCTGGGCATCATTCAGGAGATCGTCACGCAGCGGCTGCGCGGAACGATCGAAGCCGTGCCTGCGAGCCAGGGTGCTGCCTTTGTCATCGAGGTGCCGCGCGACGTGCGGCAGCTCTCGCCGCTGCCCGAAGAGGCTGCCTGCAACTGAATCCCACCGCGGATCAATCCGAACCCCCCACCGGAGTCAACGAGCCATGAATCGATATGTTCTGACCAGCTATGAGCACGCCAAGGGTGATGCCCGCGCCGTGTACGACGAGTTCCTGCGCATGTCGGGCGCAGCCGAGCCCCCCATCTGGGTTCAGAGCCTGGGCCACAGCCCGACCCTGGCGCGCGCCTATTGGGAAAAGACCAAGGGCTGCCTGCTGACCGGCGAGCTGCCCTATGTCTTCAAGGAGATGGTGGTGTTCGTGGTCTCGCGCGAGAACGGCGCGGAGTACTGCTCGGCCTGCCACGCCCATGCGGTGTTGCAGATGGACCCGACGCTCAGCTACCACGACCTGGTGACCATCCTCGACCCCAACGGCAGCGTTCCATTGCCGCCGGCCCAGCGCGCGGCGATCGACTTCGCCGCCAAGATGGCGCGCGACCCGAACGCCATGACCGACGACGACTTCGAGGGCCTCATCGAAGCCGGCTTCTCCGACGGCGAGGTCAGGGAACTGCTGAGCGTGATCGACCTGGCGATGATGTTCAACTGCTACACCAGCGCCTTGCACCTGCCCCTGGACCCGCAATACAAGGCAATGGCACAAAGTTGAACGGGATGCCGCCACCGACCGCAAGCTGCTTTGTACCGGCGCTGCCGGTGCCAGGCAATGGCGCGAACAACGCCCGCGTGCTGGAAGCGCACCGAAGCGCCCGCTTCGATGCGCTGCTGCAGCTGATTTCCGAGGTGCAGCGGCGGCGCGACATCGACGAAGTCGCCGCGGTGGTCGCCGCGCGCTGGAAGCACTGCGCCAGCGTCACCCATTGGCGCCTCGTCAGTGTTTATGGCGGCCAGGCCGTCTGCATCAGAGCCCGCGGCGCTCGTGTCGAGGTTGAAGAGCGGCCCTTGGTTGCGCTCGACGCCTACGACGCAAATCAATGGCAGCGCAGCCTGCCGCAGGAGCTGTCGGGCCCGGCCCTGGCCGAGGCGCGGCCCTCACTGCCCGCCGAGCTGGCCGGCCCGCAGGCGGTGCACCTCACGGTGCTGCCGCTGCTGCAGGGATCGTTGTGCGTGGGTATGCTGAACGCGGTGTCGAGCGCACCGCCCGATGCGCTGGACCGCAAGTTCATCGCCCAGGTCGTCGCGGCGATGAGTGCGCGCGTGGTCACCATCCTGACCGAACGCACCCTGACGGCCGGGCTGCTGCGGGCCGAGCGACAGCTCGCCGAGCATCAGAACGCGGCGATGCTCGGTCGCATCGTCGGGGGAATCGCCCACGAGCTGAACACACCGCTGGCGGTGCAGATCTCGGCCTGTGCAAGCCTGCTCCCATTGCTTGAAGGCATGGGCGTCGACCCCGAGCTGAGCGACGTCGAGCTGAGCGACGTCGTCAAGCTCGTTGAAACCCAGGCCCATCGTGCCGCGGGCATCGTGCGGCGGCTCAAGCAGGTGTTGGCGGCGAGCACGGTCGCCCCGGCGCAACCGACGCCGCTGGTGCAGACGCTGGGCATGATCGCCGCCGGCCAGGCCGCGCACAAGAATGCGCCGACGATCGATGTCAGCGGACCCGACGATGCCATCAGCGCGCTCGACCCGAACGCGCTCGGCTGCGTGATCGCCGAACTGCTGGACAACGCGCGGCTGCATGGCGCGCGGCGGGTCGAACTGGCGGTGGTGCCACTGGCGCTGCCGGCCAGCGGCTGGTGCATCGAGGTGCGCGACGACGGGCCGGGCATGGCCGACGATGTGGCCGCCCAGATGTTCGAGCCGTTCTTCACTACGGGCCGCGCACGCGGGCTGATCGGGCTGGGTGGCTACATCGCCCTCAACCTGGCGCGTGACGCACTCGGCGCGACGATGCAGGTGCAGTCGGCCGTGGGCCGGGGCACCGTGGTGCGCTTGAACCTGGGCAAGGCCGCACCAGCGCAGCCCTGAGGCTCACCCCGCGCCAGCGTCAGCGGGTGGTCTGGAACCTCGGTTCGTCGGTGGCCCGCCGGCGCCGCCTGGAAGGCGCTGCCGGCAGCACGCCCGCACTGCCCTGCGCAAACGAGCTGCGCCGGTCGTGGTGCACGTGCAGCAAGGTGTCGAGCTGCAGCAAGCGCCGCGTCGCTTCGCCTTCGCCGTGCACTGCGGACACCGCATCGAACAAGCGCGGCCGCATGTGCCAGAACTCGTTCGCGCCGACCGCCGTGTCCACCCGCACCTGCAGGCCTTTGCCGGCAGCGGTGTTCAGGTCGTCGAGGAGGGTGTAGCAGGCATTGCGCAGCTCGATCAGCCGCTCCGACGCGGTTTCGCGCGTGAACGTGTACGTCGGCCGCAGGCCCAGCGCCCAGTTCAGCAGTGAGCTGATCAGGCGCGCAGCAGGCACTTAGCCACCTCATCCACGTTCGGTTTCCTTCGGATTGCGGCCGGGCGCGTTTGACGCGAGCACAACACATCGCGCCACCTCGGGCGTTACTGATTGTCGGCACTTCAGCCGGCGACTTGAGAACATTCGTGGCCGCGGTCCGTTGGCTATGATGCGGCTCGCTCCGACAGGCAGTCCCGCTGCCGACGCTTCTTCTTCCCACTGGCGCCCGTGCCGCCCCCGCCCTTGTCCACCGCCCCCGCCTCCCTGAATGCCGCGCAGATGGAAGCCGTCCATCACCTCAGCGGCCCGTGCCTGGTGCTGGCCGGTGCCGGCTCCGGCAAGACCCGCGTGATCGTGCACAAGATCGCCCGGCTGCTGCAGGCCGGATACGCGCCGGGGCAGATCGCGGCCATCACCTTCACCAACAAGGCAGCGCAGGAGATGCGCGAACGAGCCAAAGAGCTGGTCGGCCCGCGCGCGGCCAAGTCACTCGTGGTCAGCACCTTCCACTCGCTCGGCGTGCGCCTGCTGCGCACCGAAGGCGAACGGCTGGGCTTGAAAGAACAGTTCAGCATCCTCGACAGCGACGACGTGCTGGGGGTGCTGAAAGACGCCGGCGGCAGCAGCGACAACGCACTGGCGCGGCGCTGGCAATGGGCGATCAGCCTGTGGAAGAACCAGGGCTTGAACAGCGACCAGGCCGCCGCCGCCGCGGCCGATGACGACCAGCGGGTCGCCGCCGTCGTGATGAAGCGCTACGAAGAACGCCTGGCGGCCTACCAGGCGGTCGACTTCGACGACCTGATCCTGCTGCCGCAAAAACTGCTGCAGCGCGACGACGAAGTGCGCGCCAAGTGGCAGGACACGCTGCGTTACGTGCTGGTGGACGAATACCAGGACACCAACGCGATCCAGTACGACATGCTCAAGAGTCTGGCCGGCGAGCGCGCGATGTTCACCGCGGTGGGCGACGACGACCAGAGCATCTACGGCTGGCGCGGCGCCACCATCGACAACCTGAAGCGCCTGCCGCAAGAGTACCCGCGCCTGAAGGTGATCGCGCTGGAGCAGAACTACCGTTCCACCGGCAGCATCCTGCGCGCCGCCAATGCAGTGATCAGCCACAACCCGAAGCTGTTCGAGAAGAAGCTGTGGAGCGACCTGGGTGACGGCGACCCGGTGCGCGTGGTCGAGTGCGACAACGAAGAGCACGAGGCCGAGCGCATCGTCGCGCGCATTCAATCACTGCGCGGTGACGGCGGCGCGCTGGGCACGAACGGCCGTGCCGCCGACCCGGTGAGCTTCAAGGACTTTGCCGTTCTGTACCGCGCCAACCATCAGGCGCGTGTGTTCGAGAAGGCACTGCGCAAGGCCAACATTCCGTACAAGGTGTCGGGTGGCCAGAGTTTCTTCGACCGCGCCGAGATCAAGGACCTGTGCGCCTGGCTGCGCATGCTGGTGAACAACTACGACGACCCGGCGTTCCTGCGCGCCGTGACCACGCCCAAACGCGGCATCGGCCACCAGACGCTCACCAGCCTGGGCGAGTTCGCGTCACGCTACAAAAGCAGCCTGTTCGAGGCGCTGTTTGCCGAGAGCCTGGGCACGGTGCTGAACGCACGCGCGGTCGGCTCGCTGCACGAGTTCGGCCGCTTTGCGAACGACCTGGAATACCGCGCCCGCCACACGCTCGGCGGCGAAGACGCGAAGGTGTTGCTGTTGGGCTGGCTGAAGGACATCGGTTACGAGAAGCACCTGCTCGAAGGCGAAGACAGCGAGAAGCTCGCCGCCGCACGCTGGAGCAACGTGCTCGACTTCGTCGACTGGATCGCCAAGCGCTGCGGCGGCGAGATCGAGAACGATGGCGGCCTGTCGATCGAGACCGAGAAGAAGAGCGTGCTCGACGTGGCGCAGACCATCTCGGTGATCATCAGCCTGGCCGAGCGTGGCGACGAACAAGACGTGGTGACCCTGAGCACCTTGCACGCCGCCAAAGGCCTGGAGTGGCCGCACGTGGTGCTGGCGGGTGTGAACGAAGGCATCCTGCCGTTCCAGAGCGGTGCTGCCGACGCCGAAGAGATGACGCCCCTGCGGCTCGAAGAAGAACGCCGCCTGATGTACGTGGGCATCACGCGTGCGCGCAGCACCTTGGCCGTCAACACCCTGCGTCGGCGCAAACGCGGGCGCGACTTCGTGGCCGGCGTGCCGAGCCGCTTCATCGCCGAGATGAAGTTGCATGAGGGTGTGGCGAAGGAGGACCCGCGCGCCAAGCTGAAGGCGCTGCGAGAAGCGGCGGCGCTGCGGGCCGCGCAAGGGGCGGTGAAAGACAAGGTGGCTTGAGAAGCGGTGAAGTGACGCGGCCGTCGCTCGCGAAGCGCGCGAGGCGCACGAAGCTCGCCCGTCAACGGCTCGGCAGTACCTTCTCTGCCACGTTCAACACACCGATGAAGGTGTTCAGGCGCCGCTTCATGAAGTCGGTGCGCAGCTTCGTCGTCTCGCCGAACTCCAGCGTCTTCGACACGGCGCGCGCATCCTGCGGCCAGGGCGGCTCACCGGCCGGGGCGGGCGCGCCGGTGCGCGCGAACTCGAACCAGTAGGCGCCGACGCGGCGGGCCGTCGCGCGGTCGGCGTCGGCCCAGGGCGCGCCGAGGCAGGCGCAGGTGTCGCCGGTGCCGAACACGGTCGTGATCTCGCCGCCGTGCGGCACGCCGGCGCGCTGCCCGCGCAGCGCGTGCTGGACCTGGCTGTAGTGGTAGCGCCAGGCAGGAGCCTGCGCCGCGTGCAGCACCGCGATGCGGCGCGCGAACGCGGTGAACACCAGGTCGCGCACGACCTCGCTGCCCAGTTGGGTGTCGTCGCTCACGCCCGGGTATAGCGGCTTGACGAAGATGCGCGCTGCGCCTAGGCGCTTCACCACTGCGGCCGGGTCGATGCCGAAAGCAGTGGCCACACTCGCCTCGTCGCTGTTGTTGCCGACGATCAGCGGCACGCGCGCTTGCGCGCCCTTGCGAAAGGCCTGCAGGATCGGCCGCGGCAGTGCCGCATCGCCGACGATGAAGCCCGGCGCCAGCGACAAGCCCGCACCCTGAAGTTCAGCAAGGGCTTGCGCAGGCACCGCGCGGAGTTGCGCCGCGCTCGCGTTGGCGCCAGCCAGCCCCACCGCCGTGGCCACCTTCACACCCACCTTCTGCGCCTTGGCGCGCGTGTGGCTCGGCACACCATACGGACTCTGCGCGATGCCCTTGTGGAACAGGCCCCTGGCCAGTGGCGACGTGAACAGCGCGAGCACGCTCTGCGCGCCTGCCGACTGGCCGAAGAGGGTCACGTTGGCCGGGTCACCGCCGAACGCGGCGATGTTGCGCTGCACCCATTGCAGTGCGGCAATCTGGTCAAGCAGACCGAAGTTGGCCGGGCCGCCAGGGCGCTCCTTGTCGAGCGCCGGGTGCGAGAAGAAGCCCAGCGGACCAAGCCGGTAGTTGATCGTCACCACCACCGCACCGCGTGCGGCCAGCGAAGACCCGTCGTAGAACGCCGGGCTGCCGGCGCCGAAGACCAGCGCGCCGCCATGGATCCACACCATCACCGGCAGGCGGGCCGCCGCGTCGGCGCGTGGCGTCCAGACATTCAGGGTGAGGCAATCTTCGGCCAGCGGCCCCGGATCGCCAGCGCCCGCCTCGACGGACAAGCCGGGTTTTTGCAGGCAGGCCGCGCCATAAGCAGCAGCGCTGCGCACGCCGGTCCAGGCAGCGGCGGCTTGCGGTTCGCGCCAGCGCAGCGCACCCACCGGCGGCGCGGCGTAGGGCAGGCCCTTGAAGCTGAGCATGCCGCCCGCCCTCACGCCTTCAACCCGACCCGTGGCCGTGCTGACCTGCGCGGCCGCAGAAGCCGGGGTCTGCGCCGCCGCTGGAAGTGCGCTGGCGAGCCCGGCGAACAGCCACAAGATCACGCCGATGCATCGCCTCATTCAGAACTCCGATCGCCTGGACTGACGCCGTGCGGATGCACAGCCTCTTTCGACGATAGCTCCGATGCAGGACCGACGCTTGCGAAGGCCCTCAGGCGCCGCGCTGCACGCGCTTCAGGATCGGCCCGAAGTGGAGCAGGCCGCGCATCCGAAACCCCAATTTGGGTGGCGACTTGGCCAGCGTTCCGCGCGGCGGCGTGGCGGGCAGGCGGGGCCGCGCCGACGGCGCTGGCGTGACCACCGCAGTGAGCACCGGCGGCTCGTTCACCGGCCCGCGGGGACGCTTGTCGGCCAGGGCCGATGCAAGCGGCGCACCTACGGCAGCAGGCACGCGAGCCTCTTGCGCCCACGCCGCTGGCGGGGCCGCCGGAGCCGGCGGGGCTGGCGGGGCCGGCGAGGCAGGCGCGAGGCCTTGAGCCCCGGCGGGACCGCTCTTGGACGTGAAAGCCGACAAGGATCGAGCCGGCAACACCGGCGGCCGCGCCGGCTCGGGGACCTTGGCCGCAGGGTGCAGCACCGGGTGAAGCCAGCGCAGGATCGAAGCCCATTGCAGCAGGTCAGCCTGCACCTGCGTGGCAGGCAGGTCGAACAGGGTCATGCCGGTTTCGATGCAGCGCACATAGGCCTGCGTGTCGCGCAGCACGCCGACGAAAGGCAGCTTCAACGCGTCGGCCCAGCCGCGCAGCACCTCGGCGGCGCGGGTGCGCGCGTCCAGCCGCATGCCCACGGCGGCGATTCGGCAACGGCCGCTGGCCACCCGCGGCAGCGTCAGCAGTTCGGCATGGCAGGCAGCGGCGGACTCGCGGTCGAAGACCGAGTTGCACACCGGCATCACGATCACGTCGGCAAACATCACCACCCGCGCCAGCTCGAAGCCGCTCAGCCCGCCCGGCGTGTCCAGGATCACATGCGTGATGCCGGCCGGCGCGTGCAGGCCGCGCTTGGGGTCGATCGCCCAACCGACGATAGCCGGGCGCGTGGCACCGCGGTTGGCCGAGCGCAGCTTCAGCCACGTCTGCGTGGACTGCTGGTGGTCCACGTCGCCCAGCATCACGCTCATGCCCGCGTTGGCGCAATACGCCGCCAGGTGCGTGGCCAGCGTGCTCTTGCCGCTGCCGCCCTTGCGGTTGACGATGGCGATGACGGGCATGGTGCTGGGGTGACGGGTGGGTTGAGCGACCATTTCAGCATGGGGTGCGACCGGAGAAGGCAAGAATTGGGGGGGAAACGCCGCTTATCTGCAACCACACCTGTCCAGATAGACTCCTTACTTGGTAATACTTTGGCAACGCACCATGCAAACCACCACGATGACGAGCAAGGGTCAAGTCACCATTCCCAAGGAGGTTCGGCTGAAGCTGGGGCTGCGGCAGGGGACCCAGATCGCGTTTGTGGTGGAGGGTGATCACGCCGTGCTCCGGTCTGCCCTGCCCCAACGTGCTGTGCCCAAGAGTGGCTTCGGCATGGTCAAGGTGACGGGGCCAGACTTGCCTGCTGACTTTGATGTGGCGAGCCTCTTGAACCCGCAGAAGGCCCCTGCCGCTCATCCCGCAAAACGAGGCTCGCGCCGGTGATCGGCCTGGACACCAACGTGCTCGCCCGGTACTACCTGGCGGGGCACGATGCCGATGCCACAACGGTGAGGCAACAACTCGCAGCCAGGCGCTTGTTGGAGGGCGGCCAGCCCCTGCAGGTGTGCAAGACGGTGTTGCTTGAACTCGAATGGGTCATGCGCGGGGTCTACAGGCAAAGCCCTCGGCAGTTTTCGAATGTGCTGGAACATCTGCTGTCGCTGCCGCACATCACGGTGGAAGACCGTCAATCGCTGGAGGCTGCGCTGCAAGCCCATCTCGGTGGGTTGGACTTTGCCGACGCCTTGCATCACGCGTCCTACCGAAGCTGCGACAGCATGGCGAGTTTCGATGACCGCAGGTTTGGCCGACCAATCAACAAGCTGGGGCAAGCTTCGAAGGTGACGGTTCCCAAATAGCACCCAAATAGCCACCACGCAGGCATCGAGCCTGGCCCGATCGTCCTACATGCCCTTGAACAACCCCGAAAAACTCCGGCTCACCTCGAGCTTTTCCGCATGCCCCCTCACGCTCACCAATTGGCGCCCGCGCATGTCGCGGCTGACGCCGGCGATGGCGCGGGTGTTGACGAGCGTCGAGCGGTGGATCTGCCAGAACTGCTCGGCGTCGAGTTCGTCGAGCAACTCCTTGATAGGCTTGCGGATCAGCGCTTCCAGCGTGGCAGTCTGCACACGCGTGTACTTTTCGTCGGAGATGAAGAACAGCACGTCTTCGACCGGGATCATCTGAATGCTCTGGCCGACGGTCGCCTGGATCCAGCGCAGCGGCGGCGCGGCGCCCGGGTTCATCTGGCGGCTCAGTTGCTGCAGCAGTTGCTGCATGTTGACGCCAGCGTCAGCACCACCGCCAGCGCCTGATTCATCGCCCCCCGCCTCGGCCCCGCGCTGGGCCAGGCGCTTCTTGATGCGCTGCACCGTCACCGTCAGCCGCTCGCGCTCGGCTGGCTTGAGCACATAGTCGACCGCGCCTTGCTCGAAGGCTTCGACGGCGTACTGGTCGTAGGCGGTGATGAACACCACCTCGCAGCCGGGCCAGCCGTCGGGCGCGTCGTCGAAGGTCGGCAACTGCGCGATCGCGCGGGCCGCCTCCACACCGGTCATGCCAGGCATGCGGATGTCCAGGAACACCAGTTCGGGGTGGTGCTGCTCGGTCAGTTGCAGCGCCTCCTGCCCGTTGCGGGCCTCGGCAACGATTTGCAGTTCGGGCCAGACCTCGGCCAGGCGCGCGCGCAACTGCTCGCGCATCAGGCGTTCGTCGTCGGCGATCAGGGCATGCACGGCAGCGAGGCTCATGGTGTGATCGTAGCGACAGCCGGGCGCGGGCGCGCGAGGCGCCACACGATCCACACCAGCAACAGCAGCGGTGACAGCAGAACCGCCAGCCCGCCCACCAACGCCAACAGCACCGCGGCGCCCACCAGCCCGGCCACGAGCAGCGGCCCCAGCAGGGTCAGCGGCACCGCCACCAGCACGACAACCGCGGTCACCAGCACCGCGACGAACACCATCACGAAGGCGACCAGGCCCTGCCCGGCCGGCAGATGGAGCAGTTCGGTCGGCGCGTCGTCGAGGCTGATCACCGCGTGCCGCATCGGCTCTTCCCAGGCCACCCACGCCGCGAGCACAGCCGCGCACAGCAGCGCAACGGCCAGCAGTGCCCAGGCGCTCAAGCTCAACAGCTTGCGGCCGGTGCCGCTCCTTTGCGTGCCCTCATCCTTCATGCCGCCTCTCCTTCGCGCGCCTGCGCCAGGTAAGGCACGGTCAACGTCACCACGGTGCCGCTCGGTGTGTTCTCGCTCACCGTCATCGACGCCTTGTTGCCGTACAGCAGCTTGAGCCGCTCGCGGATGTTGTTGAGGCCAATGCCTGTGCCGGCGGTCGCGGCCTTGCCGAAGCCCAGCCCGGTGTCGGCCACGGTCACGGCCAGCTTGCCGTGCATGATCTCGGCCTTGACCGACAGCAGTCCGCCCTCGGCCTTGGGCTCCAGGCCGTGCTTGATGGCGTTCTCGACCAGCGACTGCACCATCATCGACGGGAACTCGGCCGACAGCAGGCCGTCGGGCACGTTCACCTCGGTCTGCAGGCGCTCTTCCATGCGCACCTTCAATATCTCGAGGTAGGGTTTGATGACCGCCATCTCGCGGCCCAGGTTGTGCGCACTCGGCTGCGCGTCGCGCAGGGTCGGCATGCTGGCACGCAGCAGCGCGATCAGGTTCTTCTGCATCGTGCTGGCACGCGCCGGGTCGGTCTCGATCAGGTGGTCGATGCTGGCCAGCGTGTTGAACAGGAAGTGCGGCTCCACCTGTGCCTGCATCGCGGCCATGCGCGCCTCGACCACCTGGCGCTTGAGCGACTCGGACTCAGCCGTCTCGGTCGCCTGCGCGGCCTTCACCTCGGCCTGCAGGCGGCCCTTGTAGGTGATCTTGATGATCATCGAGGCGACGATCCACAACATCGCCAGGCTCGGAAGGAAGTCGCCCAGGCTGGTGCGCTCGATGCGCTTGCGGGTGCTCTTGACCACCGCGTCGGCGTCGGACGAAGCCTGCTCGGCGTCCGCCTTGGCGGCCTCGGCGGCGTCCTGCGCTTCCTGGCGCGCTTCGTCGATGGCGCCCAGGATCTCTTTGCGCGCCTCTTCCACCGCCGCTTTCAATGCCTCTGACGTAGCGCCCGGCGGCAGCTTGATCAGCACGCCGTGCTCGGCGGCCGAAGCGGCATGGCTTTCCAGTTCGGCCACCGCCGACGCGGCCGACGCCGCCGCTTGCGATGCGGCCGCGGCCGCACTCCTGCCCTTCTTGATGCGGATGCCGTCGCGGCCGATCGTGATATCGACGTCGCCGCCCTGGTCGGCGGGTCGCTCGATCCTGATGGCAGGCTCGCGTTCGGACGGCGCGCCGGGCGCCTTGGGTGCGGTCGGTGGCTTCGGCGGCTTGGGCACCTCGACTGACCGCTCGGTCACGGTCTCGTGAATGGTCCAGCTGAACGGTGGCAGGTTGGACAGGATGCCGCAGATGATCAGCAGCAGCACAGCCAGCAGGATGAAGCGCTTCCAGCTGATGCCGACCAGCCAGTTCGCATAGCTGCGGAACCAGCGGATCGCGGCGGCAGAAAAGGCCTGCCAGCCGCTTGGTGCGGGCGAGTGGGATGGAGACATGGGGCGGCGTTCGATGGGGCGCATGTTTGCGATGGCCCGACTGTACGAGCCGCCGTGCGCCGCCCCAAGCGGCCTGCGACAGAGCGCCGGACTGCGCCGACAGGGTGCGCCGACGAACGACGGCCCGGCCGCCGCGCCTACCGGGCCGCTGCTTTTGTGGACTCTATGAACGCCCCTAACTTGCCCAGGTCATGCGACCAGAACAGCGCCATGCCGCGCGCTTGCGCTTGACTCAAGTTGATGACCTTGAAGACACCCGAGAGCATGGCGGCCGGGGTCACCTGCGATGTTCCAAAGGCCTTCAGCCAGTACTCCGCCTTCACCGCGGCGTCGTTGTTCAGGCGCTTCACGCTGTTTGTCGCACTGTTTGACACCTTGCACTCAATCGGCATCAGGCGAGTGTCGTGAAGGCGGACCACCACGTCCGCCTTGCGCTCCCCGAGCAGGCATTCGCCGCAGAACTGCATCTCCTGCGGCCCCCTGACCAGCGTCTTGATCGTTGTCCGAGGTGACTCCTTGAAGCCGATTTCGCGAAGGTATTCTTTGACCTTGGATTCCTGGCTGTCCTTGCCGTCGGTGCGCCGCTCTGTCGCAATCCGCTGCGCGGCAAGCAGAACGGAAGATGCCACCAGTGCAGCCTCTCGCTGTGAAGAGGTAGGCGCCTTGCCAAGTCGCACCCAGGGGAAGCGGAACGGATCAATGACGCGTTCTATGACGCCGAATACCTTGCGCAGCGACTCCGGGTCCTTCGCGAGCACCCTGGGAGCAAGCGACGCGACGTCGGCAATCACCTTCAGGTCGTCGTCCGAGATCGGCGGCCCGGCCAGGTATCGGAGAGCCTCGCTCAGTCCCGCCCCGAACGCGTCCGACAGATTTCCATCACCCATTGCTGCAGGATTCAGGTCGCTCAACTGATCAAAGAGCAACTCGAACTTTGCCCTTGCGGCTTGGTAGTGTGTCGCCCAGGCGTCGGAGATGGCCAGCCGATCAGCGCGAAACAGCGCCGACGACTTGTCCGAATCTGCGCTCAGCTCTTCGGTGCTCCAGTGCGTCGGCGAACGGTTCACTTGCCCAGCTTTTCGATTCGAGGGATGCGCAGGCGCTCGACCTCCTTGGGCTCGAACTTCGTCAGGCCGCCCGCATAGGTTCGCCCGCTTCCTGTGCCGACGTTGGTGTTCAGCCAAGCCACCAGCCTGGACAAGGTCGCGGGCGCAAGCGAACCGCGGGGGTACAGACCATGTGCGACATTGATGTGTCGCGCGTCGCAGGTGTTGAGCGTGAACTGCGGCGGTCGGCGGGCCATGTAGGTGCACAGGATTGGCGCAGGTGCCTTCAGGCCGACTGACCACCACGCCTTTCGGTGTCGGGCAACATAGCCCTTGTCTGCGCCATTGATCCTCGCCCACAACAGGAAATTCTTGATCTGTTTGCGTTCGCTCTCGGTGAAGTCATCCAGTTCCGCAGGCAAGTCGATGACTCGGCGCAACGCAGAGTCGGACTGCAGACTTGCTCCCGCCCGAATCAGATCCTTGGCCTTGGTGACCGAAGCAATCTTGACCCGATCGGGCAAGTCAATCGAATGCTCGCCCGCGATCCAGATCTGATTCGCGCCGGTCACCTGGCCGCGATGGACCCGAAACAGTTCGCCGATCTCGATTTCACCGTCCTCGTGAGACCTGGTCGGTCGAAGAATCACCGACCAACGACGTTCCGCCTGAAGTCTGCTTCGGGCGACCTCGGCGCCCTGTGTCAAACCGTTCAGATCAGACAGGGCGTTCACCGAGCGCATTCGAACGGGTTCATCTTTCTCGCCGACCCGAAAGCAGGTGATCGCGGCCGTTGTCGCCGTCCCGGCGAATGCCTCGACTGTCGGCTCCAGCACGTGAAGCGCGAGCCCTCCGAGTTCCTCGAGCAGCAGTCGGCGCAATGCTGCGCCGTAGTTCACATCAAGCCACTCGGCTGAGGTGACGAACGATCCGACGTCGCCGCGTTTCGCCAGCAATCGGGTTTGCAGGAAGAAGTGCAGATGCAATCCGGCGAGCGCGCTCGCCTTGATCCCGAACTGGGCGAAACGGGCCGCGTACCAAGTCTTCCATTTCTCCCCAATGTCATGGTGACGGACGTAAGGAGGATTCCCGATGAACGCCGTCATGTCTGCAAGTCGGGGCAGCTTGACGTGGCGATAGTCCTTGACGAGGACCATCGTGCGGTCTGCCCAACCACGCGAGCCAAGGTTGGCGCGCAGCATCAGCGCAGCCAGCGGATCGGTTTCGACGGCGACGAGTTGTGCGTCGGGGAACGCCTCGCCTGCCGCGAGAACGAAGCGGCCGGAGCCAGCCCCCGGGTCAACGATCCGCGCCGGTCTGCCCTGGCTCGCCAGCCACGCCATCATCGACTGCACAATGAAGCGAGGCGTGTAAACGGCGCCTGTGGCTCGCCGTTCGGATGCTGACCGGATTGCCGCGAACGCATCACCGAGCGGATCCTCACCACTGACAATCGCCTCGCGAATCCGGCCGACTACCGACGGGTCGGCAGCCTCACCCGTCGCCAACCTGGCAAGCTTCAACTCGGATGTGGAAAGCCGATCCTGGCCTTCGATCAGCGCCAGGCATACGGCAATCAGTTTTCGCTCGCTCTGCATGGTCAGACGCGCTTTGATCCGACGGTGTCGAAAAGGCCGATCTGGCCGCTTTGCTGTCGTTCGGTGAACGACCGCATGAACTCGCGAAGCACGTCCGACGCATGCCGGTCTTGTGCACGACATGCGCGGACAAATCCCTCACGCAACTCTTTCTCGACGCGAATGCGCAAGCCAGCATCTTTTGTAGACATGCGCTCGACGGTATCACATGGATACACATTTGTGTATCCACCCTTTCCTCAGTCCTCAGCTTCAGAGGAAGCCAAGTCGCCGCGCGCTGCCGAAGTTCTTCAGGTTCGGCAGCACCGTGTCGAGCTGCGCATCGCTGGCGCCGAACCAGCCGAGCAAGGTGGCGGCGTACTGGTCCACCGAGGTGGTGGGCAGCCAGCGGCCCTGCAGCTCCCACGACTCCACGCCCACGTCGTTCGCACCGCCCAGCACCAGCTCGGGGTAGCTGCCGTAGGTGGCGGCGCCGCGCACCGCGCCGCCCAGCACCAGATGCTGGTTGCCCCAGGCATGGTCGGTGCCGGTGCTGTTGTTGGGCTTGAAGGTGCGGCCGAAATCGCTTTGCGTGAAGGCGGTCACCGCGTCGGCCAGGCCCAGGTTCTTCATCGCGGCGTGGAAGGCGCCGAGCGCATCGCCCAGTTCCTTCAGCAGCCGCGCGTGGTCGCCTTCGGTCTGCGAGCCAGTGATGAGCTGGCCACTGTGGGTGTCGAAGCCGCCCAGCTCGGTGAAGAACATCTGCCGGCTCCCCAGCACCGTGGCGTTGGCGGCCACCAGCTTGGCCACCTGGTAGAGCTGGCGGCCCAGGTTGGTGGTGACCTTGCCGTTGGCGATGATCGCGGCGAAGCCGGCGTTGATCGGCGCCGACGCGTCGGCATCACCGGGCTGCGTCTTCACCACCGCCGCGAGGCGTTGCGACAGCCCGAACGAGTCGCGTTGCACCTGCGCCTGGGCGCCGGCCAGGGTCAGGTCCTGCGGCTGCGCGTAAAGCGAATCGAGCGCGGCCTTGCGCAACTGGTTCGGCGCCCAGGCCAGGTCGGCCGGAAAGCTGCCGTGGGCGCCGAAGGTGGAACCCGGCCCGGGCAGCACCAGCGGCGTGCGCAGCGACTCCAGCCCGAAGCGGCCATTGCCGCCCAGCGAGATCACCGGGTTCACGGTGCCCAGCACCTCGCTGCCTCGGCCACCCCAGCCGGTGCGCGACTGCGAATCGGTGCTGCCGGTTTCCCACAGCACCTGCTGGTCGGAGTGCGAGAACAGGTTGTCGGGGATCAGGTCGCTGGCGGCCGTGGCGGCGCGGAACTGTGCCTTGGTCAGCGGCGCAAACAGCGGGCCGACGTTGAACACCGGCGCGAGTTTGCCTTCGGCCCACACCGGCGCGAGTGCCGCCAGCGAAGGGTGCAGGCCGTAGTCGCTGCCGGCCAGGTTCAGCAGGCTGGCCTTGGGCAAGGCCAGGCCGGCGCGCACGCCGCTGTATTGCGCGTAGCGCGCGGTGTCGGTCGGCACGATGGTGTTCAGGCCGTCGTTGCCGCCGTACAGGAACACGCAGACCAGCGCCTTGTAGTCGGCCGCGTAGGCCGGCCGGGCGCCCAGCATCAGGTTGCCCAGGCTGGCCGCACCCAAGGCGCCGGCCAGCGTGGCGCCGGAGGTCTTGAGCCAGCGGCGGCGCTGCAAATCGACAGCGTTGACGAGAGGATTCTTGTTGTTCATCGTCATGGCCTCAGCGCTGGACCTGGTAGTTGGGCGATGCGAACACCAGGTAGGCGGCCGTCCGCACCCGGTTGCGTTGCCAGTTGGTGGCGTCGTTGGACGAAGTCCACCACGACACGGCCTTGATGACCTCGGCGCGCGGCGTGGCCGGCAGCGCCTGGCCGAGGGCCAGCATCGACAGGCGATCGACCAGTTTGGTGGCGTCGGGCGCGTCAGCCAGGAAGGCGCTCAGGTCCACCTTGGTGCCGATCGCGGCGGGCACGTTGGCGTCGGGCGCCGAGCCGTCCCAGTCGAGCAGGTAGGTCAGGAAGTTGAGCCGCTCCAGCGCGCCGTTGGCGTTGTGGATGCCGAAGGCCGGGCCCACCAGCGCGGTGCCGGCCACCGGATAGTCGGGCGGGTAGTAGTTGAACACCGAGGGCGGGCGGAACAGGTGCTGGCTCAGGGTTTCGCCCCACCACCAGGCCAGCGATTCGCCGTCGGTGCGGCCGTTCAGCGCGCGCAGCACGCCGGTGAACACCAGCGCCGGGGCGCGCAACTGGCCGGCGCCGGCGCTGCGGGTGGCCGCGCGGGCATCGGCGTCGAGCAGCACGGCGGCCACGGTGGCGGCCAGGTCGCCATTGGCACCGGCGCCGAAGCTGCGCCCGCCGCTGGTATAGCGGCCGCTCGTGAACGCCGCCGAGACGCGCTGCACGTAGGCCGGCGCCGGGTTGCTGGTGACCAGGTGCTGGATCATCTGCTTCGCGATGAAGGGCGCGGTGTTGGGGTGCGCCATGAGGCTGTCGAGCACGGTTTCGAGTGCCGCGGCCGCGGTGCTGCCGCTGTTGACCTTCAGGCCGGAGAGCAGCGTGCGTTCGGTGGTGTCGTGGAAGGCCGCCACCGGCAGCATGTCGCCGCCGTAGTAGCGGCAGTTGGCGCCGACGGGGTAACAACCATAGCTGGTGGTGCCGCCCGCAGGGTAGGTCCAGCCGGTCAGCGCATAGGCGTAGTTGCGCACCACGTCATTGGTGTAGGTGGCGCTGCAGGTGCCGCCTTTCAGGCTGGCGTCGCTGTTGAGCTGGCAGGTGCCGATGGAAAAGAGCTGCAGCAACTCGCGCGCGAAGTTCTCGTTCGGCGCTGCCTTGTCGTTGTTGGCGTTGTTCAGGAAGTCGCCCATCACCGGCGACAGCACCACCTTCTTGAGCACCTGGCGGTAGTTGCCGAAGGCGTTGTCCAGCAGCATGTTCTGGTAGTTGCGCAGGCCGTAGGTGCCTTCGACCGAGTTGCCCGAGATCACCACGATCTGCTGCAGCGCGAACGCAGTGCGCTGGCGCAGCTGGTCGGTCTGCGTGAGCGCGTTGCGGTAGAAGTCCCACACCAGCGGCTGCGACGAGAACCAGTCGCGCCAGCAGTTGGCGCCGGCGTAGGCAGCCTGGTCGCAGAAGAAAGTGGCGCTGGTGCTCTTGTGGATGGTGTCGCCGTTGCCGCGGATGTAGCGGCTGGCGTTCAGCGCCATCTGGTTGGCGACCCAGGGGGCGGTGCCCTGGGCCTTGATGTCGGACACCAGCGCTTCAGTCGGGCCGAACGAGGCCTGGTGCGCCAGGCTGACGGCGTCGAACTGGGTGACCGGGGCGGTGGGCGCGGGGGCTGGGGCTGGGGCTGGGGCTGGGGCGGGGGCTGGGGCTGGGGCTGGGGCTGGAGCCGGCGCAGCACCACCACCGTTGCTTTTCGCGGGAGCGGGGGCCGGCGCAGCCGCCGGGGCAGGTGCCGGCGCAAGCGGGGCAACGGTGC
>JANMYQ010000061.1:0-1844 GCA_031382215.1 Methylibium sp. | reverse complement strand
GGCAAACGCAACGCGGCGAGGCAGCCCTCAAGGCCACAGCGCTCGAGTTCTTGCCGCTCGAGCGAGCATTTGCACTTGCCAAGGTGCAGGGCAAACCGGTGCTGGTGGACTTTTCGGCGATCTGGTGCCCGACTTGTCGCGTGCTGCACGCAGAGGTCTTCACGGACGCGACGGTCAAGGATGCGATCACGACGGGTTTCGTGCTCTCGCGCGTCGACTACGAATCGCCGGAGGCCCGGACGTTCATGCAACGCTACGAAGTGCGAGGGTTCCCGACGCTGCTGGTGCTGTCCGCCGAGGGCCGGCTGGTGCGTCACGTGCCCACCAGCTTTGATCCCGTCGCGCTCGCCGCGTCACTTCGCGGCTGACAGTTTGCCCGGGCGCGCGGCGAGGTAGCCTCCCGCCGACAATGCCGGCCTCGCCACCGAGCCGATGCAGCGTTCGATACTCAACCCCGTCGAGCCCGTGCAAGTTCGGCCTCGAGCTCAGCAATGCGCTGGTCGCGCTCGTCAAGCGCCCGCTTGACATCATCGGCCTCGAAGCGCACCGGAATGTGTTGCGGGCAGTTCCAGTCGAAGCCTTCAACCTGGATCGTCATCTCGCGCTGCGGCCGTCCTTCGCCCACGGTCTCGCGCACCGAAAGTCGGCCCAGGATCTTCAAGCGCTGCCGGTGCGCGTAGTCGACCAGGATCAAAGCCACGCGATCGTTGTGCGCCAGGTTGCCGACGCTGATGAACTGCCGGTTGCCCGGCACATCGGTGAAGGACAGGGTCTTGGGATCGACGACCTTCAGGAAGCCCGGGTTGCCGCCGCGGTGCTGCACATAGGGCCAGCCTGTTTCCGATACGGTGGCCATGTAGAAGCTGCGCTGGTCTTGGATGAACGTCGCTTCGTCCGCTCCGATCTCGGCGTTGCGGGGTTTGCTGTCGGACTCGAAGGCCCGCGCGTACTGCGCGCGGCTGCCGTCGCGGGCCTGGGCTTCGCGCACGGAGGCGGTGAAGGCGATGTTGGCGAAGGCGTGGCTCATTTCAGACTCCATCCAGGACGGGCCGCGCGCGCGCAGCCCAGATTCGGATCAGAAGGTTTGCTTGATCAGTTCAGCGACGCGTGCGGCGTCCTCTTCCAGCGCGAAATGGCCGCTGTCGAGCATCTCCACGCGCACTTCATTCAGGTCGCGGCGGAAGGCCTCGGCACCTGGAACACCAAAGAACGGGTCGCCGCGTCCCCAAGCCACGAGGGTCTTGGGTTGGTGCGTTCGGAAGTAGGCCTGCCAAACGTCGAACAGCGGCACGTTGTGCTGGTAGTCCCTGAACAGCGCCATCTGGCGCTCGGCGCTGCCAGGGCGGTCCAGCAGGGCCTGGTCCAGCACCCAGGCATCGGGGTTCAGCTGCTCGGGAAGGCGCGCGCCGGCGGTGTACTGCATGTGGGTGGTCTCGGCCAGCAGCATCTGCCGCGCGCCGGTGTCGTCGCCTTGCTGCCACAGTGGCAAGAACACGCCGGCCACGGCCGGGGTCAGGCCTTCCATGTAGGCGTTGGCGTTCTGGACAGCCAGGCCGCGCACCCGCTCCGGGTGGGCCGTGGCCAGGCGCAGGCCGATGGGGCCGCCGTAGTTCTGCATGCAGTAGACGGCCTCCGCCACTTCGAGGCGGTCCAGCAACATCTGCACGTGGGCGGTCAGTCGGTCGAGGGTGTAGTCGAACTGATCCACCGTGGGCGCCGCGGAGTAGCCGAAGCCGATGTAGTCCGGCGCGATGAGCCGGAAGCGGTCCGCCAGGAGCGGGATGTGGTCGCGGTACGGCGCGAAATGATCCTGCAACGTCGCCAGCAATTCCTTCTTCGCCTCG
>JANMYQ010000013.1:0-2297 GCA_031382215.1 Methylibium sp. | reverse complement strand
TGCCGCCGCGGCCGGCCAGTGCCTCGACGGCGTGGTGCAACAGGTCCGCCAGCCGCACGCTCTCCAACGCCTCGGGTTGCAGTTCAAAAAGCATCATCCGCATCTCGGCCAGCGCGCCGCGGTTCAGTCTTTCCAGTGTCTGCACCTGGCCGCGCGCGGAATCGTTCAAGCCGTCGGCCCGCGCCAGCGTGCCGGCCAGGAGATGGGCAGCAAACAGCGTCTGCGAGACCGCGTCGTGCAAAGCACTGGCCACGCGCTCACGCTCGGCTGAGGCCGGTGCCATCGGCTGTGCAGCCGGTTCGGATTCGCGGCGTGCGACCAGCTGGGAGCTGGCGTCGGCGGGCTGCACTGAGGTTGTCTCCATGGCGTTGTGCGATGGATATTAGGGGCGCGATAGCGACGCAAGGCAATACCTGGGTATGGGCGAAGGGGTTGCATTTGTTGGTGCTTGCCCTGAGCCTCAGCCCTGACCCTGCAACAACTTGTGAACCAGTTCGGTCGTGGTCGCGGCGCCGGTCTTGCGCATCAACCGTGCGCGGTAGACGTCCACGGTGCGCGGGCTGATGCCCAGCCGCCGACCGACCAGCTTGCTGGTCAGCCCCTGGATCAGCAGTGCCGCGACCTCGCGCTCGCGCGGCGTGAGTTCCACCGCGAGCACACGCTTGCTGGACAGGTCCTCGAAGACCCAGATGCCCGCGGCGTGCGGTGATCGAAGGTCCAGCGCGCGGCCGCTGACGTGGCACCAGAACAGCTCGCCCGCACCGGCGCCGTGGGGGCTGCCCGACAGGCGCTTCATCACGCGCTCGTCGGCGTAGCGGCCGGCGCTGTCGAGCTCGGCGGCGATGCGCCGGCCGGTGCGTTCGAACTCGTCGGCGGTGGGGTAGAGGATCTCGAAGGAACGGCCGATGATCTGCTCGCGCGTGGCGCCGAACATCGCCAGCAGTTCCTGGTTGCAGTCGATCATCTGCCGCTCGCGCGACAGCACCAGGCCCACCGGTGCCAGTTCGAAGGCGCTGCGGTAGTCCAGCGAAGTGGCGATCAAGGTGCCGCTCACATCAAGGCGTAGGTGGTGGTGGCGTGAGCGGCCAATTCGCCGTCGGCGGTACGCACGTCGACCTCGCCGAAGACCAGGCTGCGGCCCAGCCGCAGCACGCGGGCGACGACGCGCACGCTGCCGCTCGTCCCAGCCACCGGCCGCAGGAAGCTGGTCTGCAGCTGCACCGTGGTCATGGGCTTGAAGTCGCCGATGCGCGTCATCACCGCCAGCACCATCGCGGTGTCGCAGGCGGCCATCATGGTCTGACCGCACAGCACGCCACCGGCGTGCACGTGCCGCGGCGTCACCGGCAGGCTCAACTCGATCTCGCCGGCCTGTGCCTGCAGCACGCGCAGCTCGAGTTGCTGCACCCAGGGCGCGAACACCTGGGCCAGCGCCTGCTGCAGCGTCCCGAGGTCGGCTGCGGAAGGGGCCGGGGCAGCGGCGGCAGTTGTCGGCATGGTGTGTTCGGTCCGGGATGCTCGGTAGGCGATCTTACGTAATGCCTACCTATTGCCTTACGTAGTACGCTGCGGGCTCTGGGCGCCAGGGCGCTTTTGCAGGAGTCGTGTCCATGAACAAGATCTTCCCCAGCGCCACCGCGGCGCTGGCCGGCGTGGTCCGCGATGGTCAGATGCTCGCCGTCGGCGGCTTCGGCCTGTGCGGCATCCCCGAGGCACTGATCGACGCGCTGCGCGACGGCGGCGCCAAAAACCTCATCGTTATCAGCAACAACGCCGGTGTCGATGGCTTCGGCCTGGGCAAGCTGCTCGAAACGCGGCAGATCAAGAAGATGATCAGCAGCTACGTCGGCGAGAACAAGGAGTTCGAGCGCCAGTACCTGGCCGGCGAACTCGAGCTCGAATTCACGCCCCAGGGCACGCTGGCCGAAAAGCTGCGCGCCGGCGGCGCCGGCATCCCTGCCTTCTTCACGCGCACCGGCGTCGGCACCATCGTCGCCGACGGCAAGGAGCTGCGCGAGTTCGACGGCCACACCTACGTCATGGAGCGCGCGCTGCTGCCCGACGTGTCGCTGGTCAAGGCCTGGAAGGCCGACACCTCGGGCAACCTGGTGTTCCGCCTGACGGCGCGCAACTTCAATCCGGCGGCGGCAATGGCAGGCAAGCTGACGATCGTCGAGGTCGAGGAGATCGTGCCCGTCGGCGCGCTGGCGCCCGACGCGATCCACCTGCCGGGCATCTACATCGACCGCATCGTGCTCAACGCCGCGCCCGAGAAGCGCATCGAGAAGCGCACGATC
>JANMYQ010000003.1:0-1607 GCA_031382215.1 Methylibium sp. | reverse complement strand
CTTGGGGCGGCCCGGCGCGCTCATTTGTCCGACCCGCCTTGCTGCCAGGCCCGGCGCTGCAAGCCGAAGTAGCTGAACAGGATGGCCGCGAGCAGGAAGGGAACCATGGCGATCGAGATGGCTGCGCCTTCACCGAGCGCGCCGCCACTGATGGCGCGCTGGAACGACAGTGTGGCCATCAGGTGCGTGGCGTTGAGCGGGCCGCCGCGCGTGAGCACGTAGATGAGCTGGAAGTCGGTGAAGGTGAAGAGCACCGAGAACGTCATCACCACCGCGATGATGGGCGTCAGCAGCGGCAGCGTGACATGGCGGAACTGCTGCGCCGGCGTGGCGCCGTCGATCGCCGAGGCCTCGTAGTAGGACGGCGAGATGGTCTGCAGCCCGGCCAGCAGCGTGATCGCCACGAAGGGCACGCCGCGCCAGACATTGGCGAAGATGGTGGCCAGGCGCGCGTTCCAGGGGTCGCCCAGGAAGTCGATGTACTTGTCGATGAAGCCGAGCTTGACGAGCATCCAGGAGACGATGGAAAACTGCGAGTCGTAGATCCACCAGAAGGCGATCGCCGACAGCGCCGTGGGCACGATGTAGGGCAAGAGGATGACGGCGCGGAAGAAGGTCTTCATGCGCAGGTTCTGGTTCAGCAGCAACGCCAGCCACAGCCCGAGGCCGAACTTGAGCACGCTGGCCACCGTGGTGTAGAAGAGCGTGTTGAAGAGCGCCAGCCGCGTCACGCTGTCGCCGAGCAGGAAGGCGTAGTTCTCCCAGCCGATCCACTCGCCCGGGCGCCCCAACTTGGCGTCGGTGAAGCCGAGCCAGATGCCCAGGCCGAGCGGGTAGGTCAGGAACAGCAGCAGCAGCACCGCCGCCGGCAGCATGAACAGCAGGCCGAGTGCGTTGCGGTTGTTCTGCAGTTTCTCGAGCACGGTTCAGTCACCCACCCACGACGAGTTGAGCGGCACGGCGGCGCCAGCCCGCCGTGTCCGCTCGAACGAGACGAGATATTCCGGCACCGCAGGTGTCCGGAATATCAGACCTTGTAATACCGCTCGGCGCGCTTCTGCGCGCGCTCGGCGGCTTCCTTGGGTGTCTTCGATCCGCTGGCCGCCTCGGCTACCATGTTGACGACGATGAAGTCGGCCGCCGCACCCGCCGACGCGTAGCCCAGCTTGCCCGCGTAGCCTGCGGGCCGCAGGTTCTTCACGCAGTCGCGGTAGGGCGTGTGCTTGGGGTCCGAAGTCCAGATCGCGGACTTGGTGTACTCCGCCAGCGGCGGGGCGATGTAGCCGCCGGCGGCCGTGAGCCACGGGTCGAACTGCTCCTGCTCCATCATGAAGCGCAGGAACTCCTTGGCGGCCTGCGGGTACTTGGTGTACTTCATCACCATCTGGTTGAAGAACAGGTGCGACTCGGTCGGCACGCCGACCGGGCCGACCGGGTATTGCGCGTGCTGGATGTCTTCCTTGAGGTCCTTGACCTTGTCGTCCTTGGAGTTCTTCGCGGCGTAGTAGATCGAAATGCCGTTGTTGGTGACGCTGACCTGGCCGTCGAGGAAGGCCTTGTTGTTGTTCGGATCCAGCCACGACAGGGTGCCGGGGATGAAGTTTGCG
>JANMYQ010000356.1:0-1782 GCA_031382215.1 Methylibium sp. | reverse complement strand
TCCTTGCGCTGGTCGAGCAGGAACACGATCACGGCGAAGGGCAAGGCGATGACGGTGACGATGAAGCTCGCCAGTTCCCAGACTTCTTTCGCGCTCATGTCGAGATTCATGCCGCCACCGCCTGCGCATGCGCGAAGCGCTTGCCGGGCTCGTACGGGAACACGTCGTGCACATGCCCGGCCTTGATGCGCTCTTTGTGGCCTTGCCAGAAGGCCGCGTCCAGCAGGTCGGCGTGGTGCTTCAGGAAGACACCCCGCACGGCGTCGTTGCCGAGCAGGAAGGGGCCGAAGGTCTTGGGGAAGACGTCCTTCGGGCCGACGTCGAACCAGACCTCGTCGGACGTTGGTGCTGCGCCTTCCTCCGGCGGTGGCACGTGGCGAAAATTGCAATCGCTCAGGTACTCGATCTCGTCGTAGTCGTAGAACACCACCTTGCCCTGTCGCGTCATGCCGAAGTTCTTCCACAGCATGTCGCCGGGGAAGATGTTGGCGGCCACCAGGTCCTTGATCGCGTTGCCGTATTCGATGGTTGCGCGCTCGATCGCGCCGTGGTCGCCGGCCGCGGTGGCGTCCTTCAGGAACAGGTTGAGCGGGATCATGCGGCGCTCGATGTAGGCGTGCTCGATGATGATTTCCTGCGGATCGCTGCCGCCGGTTGTCTCCAGCAGGCTCGAGCAGAACTGGTGCATCTCGGCGACCAGCTCGGGCTCGAAGCGCGCCAGCGGCAGCGCCACCTTGCTGTATTCGAGCGTGTCGGCCATGCGGCCCACGCGGTCGTGCCGCTTGACGAGCAGGTACTTGTCTTTAATCTGTTCGCGCGTGGTCTTCTTGCGCGCCGGGTAGAAATCCTTGATCAGCTTGAAGACGTAGGGGAACGACGGCAGGTCGAAGACCAGCATCACCGTGCCCTTGATGCCAGGCGCGATGCGGAAGCGGTCGCTGCTGTGGCGCAGGTGATGCAGCAGGTCACGGTAGAAGCTGTTCTTGCCCTGCTTGTGCAACCCGACGGCGCTGTAGATCTCGGCGCGCGGCTTGCGCGGCATCAGCGTGCGCAGGAATTGCACGCAGGCGCTGGGCACCGGCATGTCGACCAGGAAGTACGCGCGGGCGTAGCTGAACAGCATCTCCATGTCGTCCTCGGTGTGCAGGACGGTGTCGATCATCAGCTTGCCGTCGGCGGTGTGCAGCAGCGGCAAGGCGATCGGTGTCTGCTGGCCGCCGTTGATGATCTTGCCGACGACATAGGCGCCCTTGTTGCGGAAGAACAGGTTCGACAGCACCTGGATCTGGAAACTGGTGCGGGGCTGCCACGCCCCCAGGCGGCGTTGCAGCTCGGCCACCACGTCGCCGGCGTCGCGCTCGAGATCTTCGAAGTCCGGTTGCAGATCGAAGTCGCGCACCAGTTGCACCCAGGTCTCGCGCCATGTCTCTAGAGTGGGGTAGTAGACGCGATAGGTGGTTGGCGCGAGCGCTTCGTCGATCTCGATATAGGAGGTGGAGATGGCGGGCCGGACGAAGATGAAGCTGTTGTGGAAGTAGCTGCGGTGCAGGATCTTCGTCGTCACCGAGTTGAAGAAGGTCTCAGCCAGCTCGGGCTGCCGGTGGTCGATCAAGAGGCCGATGAGAGCAGCTTGACCTGCTGCCAGACGGCCATCGGCAGAACCTCGGCGGCAAACTCGATCTGCAACCGGCTCTTGGTTTCTCGCACGCGCTCGTCGTAGAACGCAATTCGCTCGCGCATCGCCCGCTGCTGCCCGTGCCAGTCGGCCTGCTCGAAGCGCTG
>JANMYQ010000326.1:0-24658 GCA_031382215.1 Methylibium sp. | reverse complement strand
GCCAGCACCTCGTAGACGTTCATGCGGTTGAGGATGGGCTCGGGGATGCCGCGCGGATCGTTCGCGGTCGCGACCCAGATCACCTGGCTGGCGTCGATCGCCACTTCGGCGAACTCGTCGGTGAAGCTCTGCGCGGTGTCGTGTTCGAGCAGGCTGTACAACGCACCGAGCGGGTCGTAGGCATGTTCGCCGCCGGCCTTGTCGATCTCGTCGACCACCATCACCGGGTTGGCGTACTGGCCGTCGACCAGGGTCTCGAACACCTTGCCGGGGCGTGCGCCCTTCCATTGACTCGACACGCCGGAGAGCACCCAGCCGGCCGTCATCGAACTCATCGAGATGAAGCCCATGCCGGTGCCCAGCAACTGCGACAGCTCACGCGCAAAGTGCGTCTTGCCGACACCGGGCGGGCCGAGCAGCAGCAGCGGCGTGATCTCGAGCGCGTCGCCGCTGTCTTCGCACAGCGCGAGCTGGCGCTTCACGTCATCGAGCACCTCGGTGAAGTTGGGCAGGTCGTCGTACAGGTGGGTCATCTGCGGCAGGCCGGAGGGTTTGACCTGAAAACGGTCGGGGCCCTTCTCGAGCATGCGTTCGTAGGTCGAGCGCAGGCCTTCGTGTTCCTTTTGCGGCAGCTTGTCGAGCTTGCGCCCCACTTCGTCGACCTGGTACATGCTGCGCATGCGCGCGATCGGGATGCCGCCGCGGGGCAGGGTGGTGTTGCCTTGAGGACTGCTGCGCATAAAGACCTCCGTGGATGACATTGAGGCACATCGTGACACTGTTGAACTCTGAAACAACGCCTCGAACAGGGGGCTGATCTCGTCAGATTTCACGACACGCAAGACACGTTCCAGAGATTTCCCGGGCCGGCGCGCACCAGAATCGTCTCACCCTTTGTTGCCTGGCGCCGCGCTTCGGTTTCATCATGATGTCCAACCAGCTTGTTGCACTCGCCGCGGCGACCTTGTCGCTCACGGCCGGGCTGGTGAGCGACCCGGTGAACATCGACGCCGCTCAGGCCGCGCGCGGTGGCGTGACATCCGGCGACGCGCCGGGCTACCCGATCACCTTGAGCCAGCCCGGCCGCTACCGGCTGGCCAGCGACCTGATCGTGCCGGCGCACACCGACGGCATCGTGATCACCGCGCCGAACGTCACGCTCGACCTGAACGGCCACAGCGTGCGTGGCCCGGTGCGCTGCACGCATTCGGCGATGAACCGCACGGTCGATTGCGACTGGCAAGTCGAGCCTGCGGCGCGCGCCGGCATCAACACCGTGGCGGCACCGCACAGCGTGGTTCGCAATGGATCGGTGCTGGGCTTTGCCGGCGTGGGCATTCAGCACGGCGAAGCGGCGCTGCTCGAAAACCTGGACGTGAGCTCGAATGCGGGCGCGGGCATCGTCGGCAATGTCGGCAGCGTCGTGCGCCAGGTGCTGGTGCGCAACAACGGCGGCAGTGGCATCGTGTGCCGGAATGTCACGGTCGAACGTTCCAGCTTCGCCGACAACGGCGGCACCGGCGTGGACTGCCGCGGCGGCGTGTTCTCTGACAGTGTGTCGCGCGGCAACGGCGGCTTTGGCGTGGCCGACGCCTTCAAGCCCGGTCTGCGCACCATCAACAACCGCCAGGGGCCCGTGGCCGGCGTGGCCGCAATGCGCGAGGCGGCGCGGGCCGAGGCCGAACGCTGACTGGGCCCGCGACAGCGCGCTACTTCACCCAGGTGTTGAGCTGGATGATCGGCAGCAGCACGGCCAGCACGATCAGCATCACCACCGCGCCCATCGCCACGATCAGCAGCGGCTCCAGGATGGTGGCCATCTGCATCGCGCGGCGCTGCACTTCCATGCTGAGCTGGCGCGCGGCGCGCTCCAGCATCACCGGCAGCTTGCCGGTCTGTTCGCCCAGGCGCGCGAACATGGCCAGCAGGCCGGGGAAGCGCTTCTTGCCGGCCAGTGCCGAGGCCAGCGGCGCGCCCTCGCGCACCTGCACCAGCGCGTCCATCGCATCGGCGCGCATCGCGCGGTTGGACAGTGTTTCGGCCGCCGCCTGCAGCGCTTTCAGGATCGGCACGCCGGCGCCGGCCAGCATCGCCAGCGTGCCGGAAAAACGCGCCGCGTTGTAGCCGCGCGAGAGTTTGCCGATCAGCGGCAAGGTCAGCCAGCCGGCGTCGAAGCGTTCACGGAAGGCCTCGTTGCGCAGCATCAGCATCAGGGTGACGGCGCCGACGATCAGCGCCAGCAGCAGCAGCCAGCCCCAGTCGCGCAGGAAGGCGCTGATGGCCAGCATCGCCACCGTCAGGCCCGGCAGCGCGCGTTTGGAACTGGTGAACACCGAGGCCACCTGCGGCACCACGTAGGTCACCAGGAAGATCACGATGACCACCGCGATCAAGGACACGATGGCCGGGTACAAGGTGGCACCGATCAGCTTGGACTTGAGCTCCTGGCGTTCTTCCAGGTCGTCGGCCAGACGTTCCAGCACAGCCCCCAGCGCGCCACTCTGTTCGCCGGCCGCGACGACACCTCGGTAGACCTCGTCGAACTCGCGCGGCGCGCTGCTCAGGGCCTGCGCAAACGGCGAGCCGGCGTTGACCTCGCTGCGCAGGTGCGCCACCAGCTCGCGCTGGCGGTCGTCTTCGGACTCTTCGCTCAGCGCCGTCAGCGCACGCTCCAGCGGCAGGCCCGAGCCCACCAGGCCGGCGAGCTGGCGCGTCCAGACCGCCAGGCTGGTGGAGTTGAAGACGCGCCGGGTGAAGCGCAGCCCGGTGCTCTGCGTGCCGGCCGAAGCCACGTGCGACACCGCCAGCGGCACCAGCGCCTGGGCCCGAAGTTGCGCGCGCGCCGCCTTGGCGTTGTCAGCTTCGAGCAGGCCGCTGGTGGCTTTGCCGGCGGCGGTGAGGGCCTCGAACTTGTATGCGGGCATAGCGTTCAGAGCGAAGGGCGAGGGGCCCCGTTCACGGGGATCGACCAGCGTCGAATGCGGCGAGTGGCGCGGGCTCGATGCCCGCGACGCGAGTGCCCAGGGTGGCTATGTCCCATCATTCGCGCGTCACCCGCATCACTTCTTCCAGCGAAGTGATGCCTTCATCGACCAGCCGCTGCCCGTCTTCGCGCATCGAGCGCAGCCCGGCGGCTTCGGCGGCGACGAAGATCTGCGACTCGGCGGCACGGCTGTGGATCAGCGCGCGCACCTTGTCGTCCACCGTCATCAGTTCGTACACGCCGGTGCGGCCCTTGTAGCCGGTGTTGCTGCACTCCTTGCAGCCCACGGGGTGGTATCGGCCACGGTCGTCCACCTTCTTGCAGACGGGGCACAGCTTGCGCACCAGCCGCTGGGCCAGCACGCCGAGCAGGCTGGACGACAGCAGGAAGGGCTCGACCCCCATGTCGATCATGCGCGTGACGGTGCTCGGCGCGTCGTTGGTGTGCACCGTGGCCAGCACCAGGTGGCCGGTCAGCGAGGCCTGGATGGCGATCTGCGCGGTTTCGTAGTCGCGGATCTCGCCGATCATGATCACGTCGGGGTCCTGGCGCAGGATCGCCCGCAGCGCCTTCGCGAACGTCAGGTCGATCTTGGCGTTGACCTGCGTCTGGCCGATGCCGGCGAGTTCGTATTCGACCGGGTCTTCGACCGTCAGCACGTTGGTGCCGCTGGTGTCCACACGCCCGAGCGATGCGTACAAGGTGGTCGTCTTGCCGGAGCCGGTGGGCCCGGTCACCAGCACGATGCCGTGCGGTTGCTGCACCAGCTTGTCGAACTGCGTCAGTACGTCGCCGCTCATGCCCAGGGCTTCGAGCGTGAACTTCGATTCGCCCTTGTCGAGCAAACGCAGCACTGCGCGCTCGCCGTGCGCCGACGGCAAGGTGGACACGCGCACATCGACCGCGCGGCCGCCGATGCGCAGCGAAATGCGGCCGTCTTGCGGCATGCGCTTTTCGGCGATGTCGAGCTCGGCCATGATCTTCAGGCGGCTGATCAGCGCGGCGTGCAGCGCCCGGTTGGGCTGCACCACCTCGCGCAAGGTGCCGTCTACGCGAAAGCGCACTGCGCTGCTGCGTTCGTAGGGTTCGATGTGGATGTCGCTCGCGCCGTCTTTCGCGGCCTGCGTCAGCAGTGCGTTGAGCATGCGGATGATCGGCGCGTCGCCCGAGGCTTCGAGCAGGTCTTCGATCGCCGGCAGCTCCTGCATCATGCGCGACAGATCGACGGCGCTTTCGACTTCGCCGATCACCGTGGCCGCGCTCGACTCGGCCCCCGCGTAGGCGGCGGCGATGCGGTTGACCAGCGTCGACGCAGGCTCGCGTTCGAGCGCATCCACGTCGTACAGGCGCAGCACCTCGCTCAGCGCGGGCAGCGCGATCGACTCGGGCGCCCACAGCAGCAGCCGCTCGCCGTCGTCTTCGAGCAGCAGCGTGTGCGCCTTGGCGTAGGCGTAGGGCAGGGGGTGGCGCGCGCCCATCGTCGGCCCCTAGTTGGTGGCGCCAGACGCCGGCGCCTGCGGCGGTGCCAGCGGTGCCGACGAGGGCGGCGGCAGCGCGGGCGACGCACCGGGCTCCGAGGCCGCGCCCTGCGGCGCCCGCAGCGGCGGGATCACCGGCGCGTCGTTGATCGGCATCACGCGGCTGCCTTCGGGCTGGGCTTCTTTCTGCTGCGCGCGGATCGAGTCGTAGCGGTCCAGGCTCAGAGACGTCGCTGCCTCTTGCGTGCGAATCACGACGGGCTTCAGGAACACCATCAGGTTGCTTTTGCTGCGGGTGCGGTTGTCGCTGCGGAACAGCGCGCCGAGAAACGGAATGTCGCCCAGCAGCGGCACCTTGCCCACGCTGCCGCTGAACTCGTCTTTCAGCAAGCCGCCCAGCACCATGATCTGGCCGTCATCGACCACCACGGTGGTTTCGATCGAACTCTTGTCGGTGGTCGGGCCGGCGCTGCTGCCGGCGCTGGCGATGCTGGAGTTCTCCTGGAAGATCGTCATGCGCACCGTGCCGCCTTCGCCGATCTGCGGCTTGACGCGCAGGGTCAGGCCCACGTCCTTGCGCTCGATGGTCTGGAACGGGTTGGTGGCGCCGCCAGTGGTGCCGGTGTTGGTGAAGGTGCCGGTGATGAAGGGCACGTTCTGGCCGATCACGATCTTGGCCTCTTCGTTGTCGAGCGAGATCAGGTTCGGCGTCGACAGGATGTTGCCGTCGGCGTTGGTCTCGAGGAATTTCGCCAGCGCGCCCAGCGTGTAGAGCGAGCCGATCTTCTTCAGCAGGCCGATGTTGAAACCGCCCGGGACCAGGCCGTTGGTGATGGCCGTGCCGACGCCGGTGACGCCGCCCACCGTGGCCGCCGAGAGCGAGATGATGTTGCCCGAGGAGCCGAAGTTCGTGCCGGCGCCGACCAGCGTGTTGTCGCCCTTCTGCCCCGACAGCGCCTGCCACTGGAAGCCGAGGTCGGCGGTCTTGTTGGCATCGACCTTGACGATCATCGTCTCGATGTAGACCTGCGCGCGGCGCGAGTCGAGCTGGTCGATCACGGCGCGCAACTGGCGGTACATCGGCTCGGGCGCGGTGATGATCAGCGAGTTGGTCGATGGGTCGGCCTGCACGAAGCCGCCGGTTGACGGGCCGGCCGATGCCGACACCGGCGCGGTGGCCGGTGTGGCGCCACCCGGTGCGGCGGCGTTGACGGCGGTCGGCGCGGGCGTGGTGGCCGCGGTGCTCTGCGCGCCGCCGCCCGAACCGCCGGCGCTGTAGGCGGCGCGCAGCACGCCGGCCAGCTTCACCGCGTCGGCATTCTTCAGGTACACGACCCAGATGTTGCCGAGCGCGTTGCCGCCCTTGATCGGCTGGTCGAGTTTGGCCACCAGTGAGCGGATGGTGGCCATGCGCGTCGGGTTGGGCGCGCGCACGATCAGCGAGTTGCTGCGCGCATCGACCAGGATCGTCGGCGCTGCACCGGTCGTGGCGCCCGGCACGCCGGGTGCTGCAGCGGTGTCGGCCAGGCGTTGCACCACCGGGGCCAGGTCGGACGCCGCGGCGTTCAGCACCGGAATCACCTCCACGTCGCCAGCCGAGGGCGTGTCCATCGCGGCGATGATCTTGGCGATGCGCTGCAGGTTGTCGGCGTAGTCGGTGATGACCAGCGTGTTGTTGCCGGGGTTGGCGTTGATCGTGTTGTTCGGGCTGATCAGCGGGCGCAGCACCGGCACCAGGTTGTTGGCGTTCTCGTGGTTGATCTTGAAGATCTGCGTGATCACCTGGTCGCCGCGGCGAGACACGGTCTCACCGGCCGACACCGTGCCGGCCTGCAGCTTGGCGTCGGCCTCGGGCACGACCTTGAACAGGCCCCCCACCTCGACCACCGTGAAGCCCAGCCCGCGCAGCGCGGCCAGGAAGTTCAGGTAGGCCTCACGCGGCGCCAGCGGCTCTTCGTTGTAAAGCGTGATGTTGCCCTTCACACGCGGGTCGACGATGAACTGCTGCTTCAGGATCGCGGCCATCGCGCGAGTCACGCCTTCGATGTCGGCGTTGACGAAGTTCAAGGTCACCGGCTCGCCGCGGAAGCGGTTGGCGGCGTTGGCATTGGCGGCATTCGCGGCGGTGGCCTTCGCGGGCGCCTTCTCAGGTGCCTTCTGCGCGAACGCGACGGGGCCCGGCAGCAAAGTCGAACACAGCATGGCGCACACCAGGGCATTCGCGCGCTGGCGCGACCGGCCCGGCCCCACGGGTTGGAGAATCGTGCGTGGCTTCATGCTTATCCGATCGAAATGACGGAGCGTGCGCCTTCGCGCCGCCCGATGATGTTCAGCAGGTTGGTCAGCGCCGTTTCGTCGGCCGCACCGGCCCTTGCCTCGCCCCGGAAACGCACTCCGCCCGGGCCCCAGGTGCCGTCGCCGGAGAGCTGCAACGCGCCTTCCTGGGTCGCCAACTTGAGCTGCGCGATGCCGCCCTGGGCTGGGTCGCCCGAGAGTGTGAGCACATAACTGCCCAGCGTGTCGAGCGTGGCCAGGCGCGACGACACGCCGATCAGTTCGATCTCGGCACGCCCCTGCACACGCCAGCGCCCCTGCACCGATTCGAGCGTGAGCCCGGGCGACACCAGGCGCGCCGCGCCGCCCAGTTGCAGCGTGTTCCACGGCGTGCCCAGGCCGCCGAGCCAGGCGCTGGGCCACTGGCCAGTCCAACCGGGTGACGGCGCCAAGGTGACCGACATGCGGCCCAGGCCCGGGCGCACCTGCAGCGCCACTGGCCCGTTCAGGCAGCAGGCATGGCGCGCGACCAGCTCGAAGCCCAGGCCCTTGAGGCCCAGGGTCCAGTCGAGACGGCCGGGCAGCGCGCTGGCGTCGCGGCTGTCGGGCCCGCCGGTCAGCACCAGCACGGCGCTGCCGGCCCACACGGTGCCACGCGCGTCGGCCAGCAGCAGGCGCTGACTGGTGGCCGAGGCCACCGCACGCGCCAACCACGCGGCTGGCGCAAAGGCCACCAGCGCCACGATCACGCCGACCACGAGGCCGACCAGGGCCCAGCGCAAGGCCGCGCTGCGCGACTTGTCCCATGACAGTTCGGCGTAGGTCGATTCGCCCCAGCCGGTGCCCGCCACGGTGGGTGACCACAGCCCCTTGCTGCGTTTGCGGCGCAGGATCATGGCGCGCCCGCCAGGTTGACGCTCAAGGTGCCGCTGTAGCCCTTGGGGTTGCGCGACAGTTGCGCTTCGATGGGCCGTGCGCGCGCCGCGTTGCGCGCTTCGCTCATCCAGGCGCGCAGCGATTCGGGGCTGGCGCTGTTCAAGGTGAGCGTGGCACGGTCGCCGAGCAGGGTGATCTTGCCGGCTGTGCCCAAACGGTCGGTGGCCGCTTTCAGGGCGGCCGCGGCTTGCGACGATGACACCGGTGCGGTGCCGCGCAACTCGCGGCTCTCGGCCGCCAGGCGTTGCATTTGTTGCATCTGAGCGTCGAGCCGGTCGAGCTGGGCAGGCGCGGCGCGCAAGCTGCTCCAGGCCGGCTGCACGAACACGATCCAGACCAGGAACGCGCCCAGCACAAACGCCACCAACGCCAGCGACTGCCGTTCCCGCAAGCTGCGCCCGTTCCAGGCCTGCACGGCCTGCTGACGCAGGCCGGCAAGTGCCGGCGGCAACGCTGGGACTGCGCTCATGACCGACCCCGGCTGATGATCAAACGCCCTTCGGCGGCTTCGACCTGCCAGCCCGAGGGCAGCAGCAGGCCACGGAATTTTTCGATCTGATCCGGGCTCCAGCCACCGGCTGCCAGGGTCAGCTTGCCCGATTCGTAGCGCAGGTTTTCCACCGGCGGGCGATCGGCCGGCCAGGCCGACGCGGCGGCCTGCAGCATTGGCTCCAGATCGGCATCGCCGGGTTTGCCCGCCAGCGTGCGCAGGGCTTGCGATTCGCGCTGCATCACGGCGGCAGCATCGCGCTTGATGTCGTTTTCGCCCACGCCGGGGTAGGCCACCTTGACCAGGCTCTGGATCGCCGCCTGCTTGGCCGCGATGGCGCCACGCTGGTGCCAGGCCCACAGGTTCAGCCCGGCAATGTGGGCCAGCACCAGCGCGGCCACGCCGTAGCGCGCGGTGCGCCAGCCCGGGCTGAAGAACTGGCGCATCGAATCGCGGAACGCGCGCGAGCCGCGGTTGCGCCGCGCAAGCTCGAACTGGCGCAGGTTCCACAGGCTGCGCGCGGCCTGCAGCGCGCGCTGGTCCTGCGTCATCACCGTAACGCGCGCGCCCAGCCATTGTTCGGCGCCGGCCGCGGCGCCTGCGGTGGCACTCCAGCGCGTGCTGGGCGGAGCCGGCGCCGGCACCACGGCGCGCGCCAGGTTGCCTTGCAGGCGGATGCTGACCACGCCGTCAGCATGGGCCCAGTTCAGCGCCACCGTCTGCGACGGGCCGCCCGGGTCGTCGTGCGTTTCGGCAAAGTGGCCGATCGGCGGGTCGTCGGGCCACGACATCGGCACGATCCGGTCGACGAAGACCTCGGCCTTTTCCAGCGCGTCGATTTCAGCGCGCAGCCAGCGCCGGTCCACCGCGGCGACCCAGGTCGGTTGGCCGGCCGTGGCCTGCGGCGCGAGTGCGAGGTGAACGGCCTCGGGTTCATCGAGCAGCGCTTCTTCGAGCACGCCGTCGAGCGCGGCGCGCAAACGCGCGGCGGGGGCCTTGGGCAAGGTGATGCGGTGCCAGCTCACGTCGGTGTCGGCCAGCACCGCGATGAGGGTGGTGGCCTTGGGCAGCAGCGCGGCGGCGCAGCGCCCCTGCGAACCCTGCGCCAGCCCGTCGGGGCTGACGACGAAGTCGTATTCCTGGCCGGGCCGCGGCGCGCCTGGCTCAGCCCCGCCCGGGCCGCGCGCACTGAGGCGCTGGCGCTGGGGAATCTGGATCACGAGGATGGACATGGGAAGGCGGGTCTGGGAACGCAATCATTGTAGACAGGCAAAAACTACAAACCTTCACAAATCAAAGACTTACGAGTAGGTTGGGGGACCGTTCCGGAATTTGTAACCACCCGGGCGGGGTTCAGGTTCATGACCCGCCCGGCAGGTCGCGGCTGGACACTTGTTCGCGTTGCAGTGCGATCACCTCGATGCCGCGCCGCTCGACCAGCGAACGCTGCTCGAGCACCCGGTCGCCCAGGCGCAGGCGGCCGCTGACTTCAAAGAAGCTGGAGGTCACCCCGAGTCGCTGGGCCGGCAGCGGGCTGAGGCTGGGGATCTGCGCTTCGACCTCTTGGAGCGACTTGAACGGCGTGCGCTGCCGGTACTGCACCAGCCGCTCGGCGGTGGCCGAGTCGAGCCCTTTGATGCTGGCCGCCAGCACCTCGCGGGAGGCGGTGTTGACGTTTAACGAAGTCACCTTGGGCAGCAGCACGACGTAAGGTTCGATGCGCCGCACGGTCTGCGGCTCCAGGCCGAGCCAGGTCAGTTGCGAAATCGACCGGGGCAACAAGGGCGCGGTGGCGCTGGACGCCACGAAGGCATCGCGCAGTCCTTCGGCAATGCGGGTCGAGACGTCGCTGGACACGCCGATGTCGAGGCACAGCCGCTCCAGCGCCGCCAGTTCGGTGGGCAGCACCTTGAGGTCGGGGCCGATCAGGTTGCGCAGGTTGTAGCGCGCCTGCGCATCGGCAATTGCGCCGGACAGAAACGCATCGGGCGCGTCGTCGGCGTTGTCCTTGTCGGCGGCCAGAAAGGTGGACAGGCGCGCTTCGGCCAGCGGCACCGCCCAGGGCTCGCTGAGCGCCGTAGGCCGGCCTGAGCGGGCGTCTTCGCGCAGGATCAGGCGGGCCCAGTCGAGCGCCCCGCCCAGGATCCAGGCCGATTGCGTGCGCGCGCGCTCGGCCGCTTCGACCTGCACCGCGCGCCACTGCTGCCACACCATGCCGGCGGCCAGCGTGACGACCAGGGTCACGATGATCATCGCCATGAGGATGGCCGCACCGCGTTGCCGGCGGGCAGACGGGCGCGGCTGGAGCGTCGCTCGGGAGTTCACTGGTGCACCCTTCGGCCTGCGGCCGGACCCGCCAAGCGGGAATGAGCCCCTTCGGGCGGCCGGGCGGGGCTCATGGCGTCAGCAGCGTGTCGCGGATCAAGCTGCCGCTCTGGCCGCTGTCGGGCGCGAAGCTCAGCACCAGGCGCACGCCGCTCGGCAGCGCTGTGGCCTGCACTGCAGGCGTGGCCGGTGTGGCGGGGGTACCGGGGGTGGCGGGGGTGGGCGCCACCACGTCACCGGTCGACTGCGCATTGGCCCAGGCATTGTTGATGAAGAAGTAGACCTGCCACTGCGCCACCCCGCTGAGCGTGCGCAACTGGCCGGGCTCGCTGCCCTGGAACTGTTGGCTGCGCAGCCAGCTGTCCTGCAGGCCGCCGCTGGTCGTTACCGCCGGCCCGGCCCAGCGCAGCCAGGTGTTCATGCCCGCACCCGAGTCAGGCAGCAGCGACCACACCACCAGCTGCAAGCCGCCGGTGGTGCGGCGCACCAGGCGCATGGACGCGCCGTCGAAGCTCAGCGCCGACGGCACGACGGACGTGGCCTGCAGCGCGGCGAGGTCCTGCTCCCATTGCGAGATCACGCTGTTCATGCGCAGCGAGCGCTCCAGGCGCTCCTGGTTCGAGTCGCGCGCCCGCACGATGCCGTCCACGCCCTGCCAGGCCATCACCGCCATGATCGCCATGATCATCAGTGCCACCAGCACCTCGACGAGGGTGAAGCCGGCGGCCGACGAAGAGGAGGACGCTTTGCGCTGCATCAGAACCGCCCCAGGATGGTGGACAGCAGCAGGATGGGGTTGCCGTCTTCGTCGCCGATGCGCGCGTCGACGCGACGGAAGTTCGGGTTCGGCGTCGGCCGGATGCCAAGCTTGCCTCGGTAGGTTTTGCCGAGTTGCTCGCAGACGAACTCGGAGTCGCCGATGCCTGGGTACTGGCGCGCCAGCTTCAGGCCGGTGAGGTGGTTGTCGGCGCACCACTGCGCGGCCACCACGTCGGCCAGGCGCTGGGTGTTGCCGGTCAGCGCCCCGGCGGCCTTGATGCCCGCGCCCAGGGTGATGGCCACCACGGTCAATGCGACCAGCACTTCGATCAGCGTGAAGCCACTGGCGCGGCCCGCGCTGCCGGCTCTGCCGAACTTGCCGAACTTGAAAGAGGCCAGCGTCGTCATTGCAGCGCCTGCGGCTCGTTGGAGGTGACGACGAACGGGCCGAGCCCATCGGTGCTCAAGGTCAACTGCCGGTCACCCAATCTCAGCACGATGTGCTGGGCGCCGATCAACGGCTCGGGCCCGAGCAGCACGGCGCGCGCACCGACCACTTCGGCCGTTACGCCCTCGACCAGCCAGGCCGCCGGCAGTTCGGCCGAGTCGGGCAGACCGACGAACCGGAAGCCCTCGACACCGGCCTGCGCCGTCTTGGGCTCCCAATACGCCGCCAGACCGGAAGAGCGCGCCTCGGAACGCGCCCCTTCCAGCAGCGCCGCCAGGCGCGCGGCTTCGTGCTCGAGGCGGGTCTCGGAAGGGTCGCGCAGCGCCAGGCTGGCAACCGCACTGGCGATGGCAATGATCACCACCACCACCAGCAGTTCGATCAGCGTGAATCCGGCTTGACGCGGCTTCACACTGTTTCGTGCTTTCACTGCCAGGAACCGATTTCGGCGTTCTTGCCCTCGCCGCCGACCGCGCCGTCGGCGCCCAGGCTGTAGATGTCGATCTCGCCCTTCAGGCCCGGGCTCGCATACTGGTACGGGCGCCCCCACGGGTCGTTCGGCAGTTTGTCGAGGTAGGGCTTCCAGTTCGGTGGCGCGGCGCCGACCGTGGGTTTGGCAACCAGCGCCTGCAGACCCTGCTCGCTGCTCGGGTAACGCTGGTTGTCGAGCCGATAGAGCTTGAGCGCCTGCATCAGGTTGTTCACATCGGTGCGGGCCGCGGTCACGCGGGCATCGTCGGCGCGGTCGAGCACGTTGGGCACGATCAGCGCCGCGAGCACACCGATGATGACCAGCACCACCATCAGCTCGATCAGGGTGAAGCCGCGGTTGCCGTGACGGCGGCGCGATTTCGGATTCATCTGCAACATCATGAAGGATTCCCGCCAGCGCTCAGGCTGGAGTTGTGAGTCGACTCGATCATAATCAATGCATGTTTGTACGAGTGTGCGCGTTTGTGATCTGGGCCTTGGTGGCCGGCACGGTGGTGTTCTGGGGTCTGCGCCTGCTGGTGCGTTCGCCCGAAGCGCCCGCGCACGCGGTGCCGGTGGGTGCGGCGGTGGTCGTCAAGGGCGATCTGGCCCGGCTGCTGGGCGCCGCACCGGTGGCCACCGCGGCCGCGGCGGAGGCCAGCCCCGAGGCCAGTTCGCGGTTTCGGCTGCTGGGCGTGATGGCGCCCAAGGCGCCCAAAGCCGGCGCGCGGCCTGAGGCAGCGGGCCAGGGGGTGGCGCTGATCGCCGTTGACGGCAAACCCGCCAAAGCCTTTGCGGTGGGGGCGCGGCTCGACAACGATCTGGTGTTGCAGTCTGTAAGTCTTCGCAGCGCGTCGATCGGGCCGCCCGAGGGCGCCGCGTCGGTGAAGCTTGAAATTCCGCCGTTGCCGGCGCCCGCCACGGGGACATTGCCCGCGGGTGGCACCAGCATCGGCGCCGCTGCGGCCGTCGTCGCCCCGCCCCCCATGTTGCCGCCGCCGGTGGCAGCGCAGGCAATCCCCGCCGTGCCGCCCCCGCTGATGGTCGCGCCGCCCGCGACACAAACCCCGGCTTCCGTGCCGCTGCCCGTGCCGCCGCCGGGTTCGTCGCCGCGACGCGACTTCGGCGCCACCAACCGCTAGCGCTGCTCCGCCGTCAGAGCTCGCCGAGCGGCGCGTTGTCGGTGTTCAGCGGCATCGGCCGCGACGGGCCCGCGTCTTCGCCATCGGCGACCTCGCTGAGCAGCGCCGCAGCACTTCGCATCAGCGGCCAGGCCAGTGTGGCGCCGGTGCCGTCGGTGCTTTCCATGCCGAGTTCGAGCAAGGGCGTGGCGCCGAAGATGCCCAACGCATGGTCCAGCCCCTTGTGGCAGTGGCTGCGCGTGAAGACGCTGTAGTCGCCCACCGCCGGCGCGATGCGCGAGGCGATCAGCAAGGCCGCGCAGGCCGGCACCCCGTCGATGATCAACAGATGGCGCTTGCTGCCGGCCACCAGCATCAGGCCGACCATCATCGCGATCTCGAAACCGCCGAAAGCGGCCAGCACCTCGACCGGGTCGGACAGGTCTTTGTGGCGCGTCTGTGCGCTCTGCAGCAGGTTGACCAAGCGGTCGAAGTCTTCCTGCTTGGTGGGTTGCCCCGAGGTCAGCAGGTCTTGCAGTCTCACGGTGGACAAGCGCGACAACACCAGTGAAGCGCTTTCGTGCGAGCCCACGCCAATGCCCGCGCAAGCGACCACGTTTCCTGGCAGGGCATCGGCGATTTCCATGCCGGCGCGGATCGCGGCATGCGCCAGTTCGAGCGACATGGCCGCAGTCACGCGCGCATTGCGGGTGCCATGCGCGATCTTGCGCGCGAGCAGGCGCGGATGCGGCGCGACCGGTTCGGACACGCCCGAATCGACCACCGACAACTCCAGCCCCTGGATGTGCGCAAACACCGAGACGGGCAATTGCGAACCGAGCAGGCTGCTGACCACCTTGCCGGTGGAAATCCAGGCGTGGTCGCCGATGCCGTCAACCGCCAGCCCGTGGTCTGACGCGAACACCGCGATCTGCGGCGCCCGAAAGCGCGGCTTCAGCGAGTTCTGGATCAGGCCCAGCCGAACTGCCAGCGGCTCCAGCTGGCCCAGGCCCCCGACCGTCTCCGCGCGCCGCTTGAGCTTGTCTCGCAGCGCGGTTTCCAACGTCGCGTTGGAGGTGGGGGAGATCAGAGAGCGATTGACCGACATGGACACCCGTTGCAGTTCAAATCAAGCCCGACGACCGGCGGGAAGCACGGTGGAAAGCAGATTCTGGACCCGAATTGCATTCATCTTCAGCGCAGAAACAGATGGTAGACCGGGTTGTCGGTCTCGTCCTGACAAGGGTAGGCCAGGCCTTCCAAGAAGTCACGAAAGGCGCGACCGTCGGCGCGCGGCACCTGAATACCCACCAGGATCCGGCCGTAGTCGGCGCCCTGGTTGCGGTAGTGGAACAAGCTGATGTTCCAGCCCGGGTGCATGCTGGACAGGAAACGCATCAGCGCGCCCGGCCGCTCCGGGAAGATGAAGCGGTACAGCCGTTCGTCCTTGGCCAGCGCGGTGTGCCCGCCGACCAGGTGGCGCACGTGCTGCTTGGCGAGTTCGTCGTCCGACAGGTTCAGCGTGGCAAAGCCGTGGCGAACGAAGTTGCGTTCGAGTTTGTCCGACTCTTCGCGGTTGGCGGTGGCCACACCGACGAAGACGTGGGCCACTTTGGCGTCGGAGATGCGGTAGTTGAATTCGGTCACCGCACGCGGGCCGATCAGTTCGCAGAAGCGCCTGAAGCTGCCGCGCTCTTCGGGAATCGTCACCGCGAACAGCGCTTCACGCTCTTCACCCACCTCGGCCCGCTCGGCGACAAAGCGCAGACGGTCGAAATTCATGTTCGCGCCGCAGGTGATGGCCACAAGCGTCTTGCCCTTGAGTTTGTGGCGCTCGACGTATTGTTTGATGGCGGCCACGCCCATCGCGCCGGAGGGTTCGAGAATGCTGCGCGTGTCCTGGAAAACATCCTTGATGGCGGCACACACTTCGTCGGTATCGACGACCACGAAGTCGTCGACCAGCTCGCGCGCCAGCCGGAACGTCTCTTCGCCGACCAGCTTCACGGCCGTGCCGTCAGCAAACAGCCCGACCTCGGCCAGTTCGACGCGCTTGCCGGCCTTGACCGAGCGCAGCATCGCGTCCGAATCGTTGGTCTGCACGCCGATCACCTTGATCTCGGGGCGCACGGCCTTGATGTACGCGGCCACGCCGGAGATCAGACCGCCGCCGCCGATCGCCACGAACACCGCGTCGATGCCGGCCTGGTGCTGGCGCAGGATTTCCATCGCGATCGTGCCCTGGCCGGCGATCACGTCGGGGTCGTCGAACGGGTGCACGAAGGTCAGGCCGAGCTGGGCCTCGAGCGCCTTGGCATGTACGAAGGCGTCGGAGTAACTTTCGCCGTGCAGCACGGCCTCGCCGCCGAGCGTCTTGACGGCGTCGATCTTCAGTTTGGGCGTGGTCACGGGCATCACGATCATCGCCTTGCAGCCCAGCCGCTTGGCCGCCAGCGCCACACCCTGCGCATGGTTGCCGGCCGAGGCGCAGATCACGCCGCGCTTCAACTGTTCGGCGCTCAGCCCGGCCATCTTGTTGTAGGCGCCGCGCAGCTTGAAGCTGAACACCGGCTGCTGGTCCTCGCGCTTGAGCAGCACCTGGTTGCCCAGTCGCCGCGACAGGCTGCGCGCCGGCTCCAGCGGCGATTCGATCGCCACGTCGTAGACCCGGGCGGTCAGGATCTTCTGCAGATAGTCGGACAGCGACAGGCTCGTGCTGGGGGCTGCCTTCGCGGGCGGTTTTGGGGAGGGGCGTGCTCGGCCGGCCATCTTGGGTGTCTCCAGCGGGTTCTGATTCTTGCGGCGCCGCATCTTACGTTGGCGCTCGGCGCTGCCTGGCGCGAACTGTCGGACAAGAAAAAAGCCCAAGACATTGCTGTCTTGGGCTGAATCCACCAATGGAGGAGGTGGAGGAGACAAAGGGCTGAAGTGCCTGACATCCGTCAGAAACTCACTCCAATGAAGACAGTCTAGCCGCTTGAATGTTGCGCTGCAATAACGCTCCGCGAATTCCTTGCCTTCGACCCAGGATACTGTGTGACGCGTTGCACAATCGTGCGTTCTTCCCCCACGTTCGACCCTGACCATGAACTGCACGATCAACTGGATGCCGGCCACCGGCATGGGCTTCAGCGCCGAAACCGGCAGCGGCCACCTGCTGACGATGGACGGCGCTCCCGAGGGCGGCGGCCGCAACCTTGCGCCGCGGCCGATGGAAACCGTGCTTGCCGGAACCGGCGGTTGCGCGGCCTACGATGTGGTGCGGATCCTCACGCGCGGCCGTTTCGACGTGCGGGGCTGCAAGGTGGAAGTCACCTCGGAGCGCGCGCCCGAAGACCCCAAGGTGTTCACCAAGATCCACATGCATTTCGTCGTGAGCGGGCCGGGCCTGACCGACAGTGCGGTCGAGCGTGCGGTGCGCCTGTCGCACGACAAATACTGTTCGGCGACCATCATGCTGGGCAAGACAGCCGAGGTCAGCACGAGTTTCGAGCTCGCTGCCTGATCGCTGCGCCGTTACGGCGCGGGCGATGCTCTGAAGTGGGGCGTCTGATCTGGTGCGTCAGATGTGGTGCGCCGTGGCCGTCATCACACCGGCCGCCGCGCGCATGACCCAGCGCACCGGAGCGGGCAAGTCCGCAGCGCCGGCGCTTTGTGCCGCGGCGGCGTGGCCGGCTTCGTCGGTCTTCATCTGGCTCACGATGGCGCGCGAGGCGGCGTCGTGGGCAGGCAATCTGTCTAGGTGGGACTCGAGGTGCTGCTCCACCTGGCGCTCGGTCTCGACCACGAAGCCCAGGCTGATCGCATCGCCAGCCCGCCCGGCCAGCAGCCCGATACCGAACGCGCCCGCGTACCACAGCGGGTTCAACAAGCTGGTTCGGGCACCGAGCTCGCGCAGGCGGGATTGGGTCCAGGCCAGGTGATCCGTTTCTTCTCGGGACGCCCTTTCGAAGTGCTGCTTCAACGCAGGGTCGCGCGTGGACAGGGCTTGAGCCTGGTACAGCGCCTGTGCGCAAACTTCTCCAACATGGTTCACCCGCATCAGCGATGCGGAAAGGCGCTTCTCGGCCGCGTCCAGCAGCGGCCCGGGGCGGACTCCCGCCGGTTCGGCCGGGGTCGGGCACGGGCGCGACGCGTGGCTCGCCCCGGACAGGGTGCGCAAACCGTTGTCGATCGCCATCAAAAATTGGTCCAGCATCGTGTTCTGCCTCGTCGAGCTTGAATCGCCATTTCAACATAGCTCAAGGCTCTGACCTTTCGGCTTGCTGCGCATGCGTGCAAGCGTGTTGCGAGCCCGAGGGATGCCCCGTCAGAACTCGTTGTGCACAGGCAACACAATGGGCCTATTTGTCTGGCGGTCCTTGGCAATCAAGGTGCCGCTCTGGTGCAATACGCACAACTTCCGCTGAGGGGGTTGGCCTGATCTGCCCGAACGGGTGCCTCTGATCGGGACCTCTTATTCAACCTAGGAGATCGTTGTAATGAAAAAATCCCTTCTCGCGCTTGCAGTGCTCGGTGCATTTGCAGGTGCCGCCTCGGCCCAGTCGTCGGTGACCCTGTATGGTTTGCTTGACTTGGCCATCACCAAGGGCAACGGAGGCACGTCCGGGAACAACGGCGCCAACGGCCTGTCCACCGCCTACCTGATGAAACAATCGGCTGCTTCGCGCCTCGGCTTCCGCGGCTCTGAAGACATCGGCGGCGGCTGGTCGGCTCAGTTCCAGATCGAGCACCGTTTCACTGCCGATGACGGCAATACCAACGTGGCCACCCCGTTCTGGGGCGCTCGTTCGTACGTGCAAATCACGAACGCCGCAGTGGGTTCGGTTTACATGGGCCGCGACTACGGACCGGAATTCTGGCCGGCAGTGAAGGTTGATCCGTTCGGCTGGGACGGTGTCGGGCAGATCAACGGCATGCAATACGCGAATTACAGCACCGCCCTGAACGGCGCCAGCTCGGTTCGTACTTCGAACACCGGCGGTTTCAAGTCGCGCAGCTTTGGCGGCCTGACGGTTCAGCTGGCAGTTTCGCTCGGTGAAGGCGCTCCCGGCGCTGGCCGTGTTGTCGGCGGCAACGTCGAATACGCGGGTGGCCCGATCTACGCTGGCTTGGGCTTCTCCAAGACCTCCGAAGGCACGAACGACGGTCACCAGCTGATCAACTTCGGCGCCGGTTACGACCTCGGCTTCATTCGTCCGTTGGTCTACTTCGCAACGTCGAAGACTGGCGCTGGCGCCACGGTCACCGGTCGCGACATCATGCTGGCCTTGACCGCCCCGATCGGCCCCGGCAAGCTGAAGTTCGCCATCGACCGCCTGGATCCGAACACGTCCGTGGGCAACACCACGCTGGCCAACAGCCAGTTGACCAAGATCGGTATCGGCTACGACTACCCGCTGAGCAAGCGGACCAACGTCTACGCCGACTACGGTCAAGGCAAGTCGGATGCGCCTGGCGCTACCGTCAACCGTGCCGCCGCTGTTGGCATGAAGCACACGTTCTGATGTCCTGCTCGCCTTGGGCGAGCAAGATTCAGCTTCGTCGGAAGGCCGCCCTCGGGCGGCCTTTTTCATGATGACGGAGCTTTGGAGTATTCGGAAATGATCGGTCGTGTGGTCCTGTTGTGCACGTCGCTGCTGGCCGGTTGCGCTGCGCCGCCGTCCGCGCACCAGAACCTGTCCGAATGGATGGAGTACGCCTTGCCTGGCAAGCGCAGCACGCGCTACACGCCGCTGGTGATGGATGGCAAACCGGTCGTGCACGCCGCGTCCGATTCGGCTGCGAGCGTGTTCAGGCGCAAGCTGCGCATGGAGCCGTCGGAGCTCGGCAAGGTTCGATTTTCCTGGCGTGTTGCCGACTTGATCGCGGCGGCCGACCTGAATGACCGGGACAGCGCCGATTCCCCGGTGCGCCTGATCCTGGCCTTCGACGGTGACCACTCGCGCCTGTCGCTGCGCAACCGCATGAGCTTCGACCTGGCCCATGCGGTGACGGGTGAAACGCCGCCGTTTGCCACCTTGATGTATGTGTGGGACAACAAGGCGCCACCGGAAAGCGTGATCCACAGCGGCCGCACCGACCGCATCCGCAAGATCGTTCTGGAATCGGGCCGCGGGCGCCTCGGCAAGTGGGTCCACTACGAACGCGACATTGCAGCCGACTTCCGGCGGACCTTCGGTGAAGAGCCCGGCGCGCTTGTTTCGGTGGGTCTGATGACCGACGCCGACAACACCCGCACGAGCGCCGAAGCGTGGTACGGCGAAGTTCTACTGGAAGGGCGTGACGGGCGGCCGCGCTGAGACCCCCGTAGCGCCAGCCACAGTGCTGGCACAAGGGATGCTTTTCAGGGTAGGGGAGATCGGGACAATCCCCTTTGACCTGCGCCCCAAAACTGGGTCTGATCGGGAACCCATGCTTGCCTTCATTCTCCGCCGCCTCGTCCAAGCCGTTATCGTGATGCTGGTGGTGGCCTTCATCGCTTTCATGCTGTTCCAGTATGTGGGCGATCCGGTGACCAACCTGCTGGGGCAAGACGCCACGCCGGAGCAGCGCACCCAATTGCGCGCCGACCTGGGCCTTGACCAACCCTTTCCGGTGCAGTTCGCGCGCTTCGTCGGTAATGCGGTTCAAGGCGAGTTCGGCCTCAGCCTGCGCCAGGGCCGCAAGGTGTCGGCGCTCGTGGTTGAGCGCTTCCCGGCCACGCTGGAGCTTTCGCTCACGGCCGCGGCCATCGCCTTGCTGCTGGGCATTCCGCTCGGTGTGTACGCCGCGTTGCGGCGCGGCACCTTCCTGTCGCAGGCGGTCATGACCTTGTCGCTGCTCGGGGTGTCGCTGCCGTCGTTCCTGATCGGCATTCTGCTTATCCTGTTTTTTGCGGTGACCTTGAAGTGGTTGCCGAGCTTCGGCCGCGGCGACGTGGTGGCCATCGGGCAATGGACCACCGGCTTCCTGACCGTGGACGGCTGGAAGCACCTGGTCCTGCCGGCCATCACGCTGGCGATCTTCCAGCTCACGCTGATCATGCGGCTGGTGCGCGCCGAGATGCTGGAGGTGCTGCGCACCGACTACATCCGCTTTGCACGCGCGCGCGGCCTGAGCAACAGCGCGGTCTATTTCGGCCACGCGCTGAAGAACACGCTGGTGCCGGTGATCACCATCACGGGCCTGCAACTCGGCGCGCTGATCGCCTTTGCCATCATCACCGAGACGGTGTTCCAGTGGCCCGGCATGGGCGCCTTGTTCATTCAGGCGGTGACCTTCGCCGACATTCCGGTGATGGCCGCCTACCTGTGCCTGATCGCGCTGATCTTCGTCGTGATCAACCTGGTGGTCGATCTGCTGTACTTTGCCGTCGACCCGCGCCTGCGCGTTGAAACCCCGGCCGGAGGGCATTGATGCTGCAAGCCTTGAAAGCGCCCGCGGGCGGGTTGTTCGAACGGCTGCGTGCCTTGCACCCGGAGCTCACTGCGTTTCGCCGCGACCTGCACGCTCACCCCGAACTCGGCTTCGAAGAGGTGCGCACCGCGGCGCGTGTGGCCGAAGCCTTGCGCGTCAGCGGGGTCGACGAAGTCCACACCGGCATCGGCAAGACCGGCGTCGTCGGCGTCATTCGCGGCAAGCGCTCGAATTCCGGCCGCAGCATCGGCCTGCGTGCCGACATGGACGCGCTGCCGATGCGCGAAGAGAACGACTTCTCGTGGCGTTCCACCACCGGTGGCCTGATGCACGGCTGCGGCCACGACGGCCACACCACCATGCTGATCGGCGCCGCCAAGGCGCTGGCCGCCACGCGCCAGTTCGACGGCACCGCGGTGCTGATCTTCCAGCCCGGCGAAGAAGGTTTTGCCGGCGCCAAGGCGATGATCGACGACGGCCTGTTCGACCGCTTCAATGTCGATGCGGTCTACGCCATGCACAACTGGCCCAGCCTGGCGCCTGGCATGGTCGGCATCAACCCCGGGCCGATGATGGCCGCGGCCGACCGCATCGAGATCGTCATCAACGGCCGCGGTGGCCACGGCGCGCACCCCTACATGACGATCGATCCGGTGCTGGTGGCGGCGCACATCATCACGGCCGCGCAGAGCCTGGTGTCGCGCAACGTCAACCCGCTCGACAACGCGGTTGTCAGCCTGTGCGCCATGCAGGCCGGCGACCTGGGCGCCTACAGCGTGATCCCGCGCCAGGCGCGCCTGATGGGCACGGTGCGCACCTTCCGCCGCGATGTGCAGGACATGCTGGAAGAGCGCCTGGGCCGGCTGGTCGAATCGGTTGCGATCGGCTTCGGCGCCACCGCCACGCTCGACTACCGGCGCTCCTACCCGGCCACCATCAACACCCCGCGCGAAGCCATGTTCGCTGCCGACGTGGCGGCCTCGCTGGTCGGCGAAGAACACGTGATCCGCGACCTGCCGCCGAGCATGGGCGCCGAAGATTTTTCCTTCATGTTGCAGACCAAGCCGGGCGCCTACTTCCGGCTCGGCCAGGGTGGCGAGGGCGGATGCTTCCTGCACAGCACGCGCTACGACTTCAACGACGAGGTGTTGCCGCTTGGCGCCGCGTTGTTCGCTTCACTGGCCGAACAGGCCATGCCCTTGTTGCCTTGACACCCCGAAACTTGTCCGCATGAGCACCACCACCGTTTCTGCACCGGGCGCGCTGCGGCGTTTCTTCTCCGGCGATGTCTGGTACAGCTTTCGCACCTCGCCGGTGGCCATGTTCTCGGCTTTCGTCGCGCTGCTGTGCATTGCCTGCGCGCTGGGCGCCAACCTGATCTCGCCGCACGACCCGTTCGATCTGAAGACGCTGGAGCTGAGCGACTCGATGCTGCCGCCCGCGTGGATGGAGGGTGGCAAGACCAAGTACTTCCTCGGCACCGACGAACAGGGGCGCGACGTGCTCTCTGCGTTGATGTACGGCGCGCGAATTTCACTCTTCGTCGGCGGCGCGGCGGTGGTCTTCTCGGTGCTCATCGGCGTCGGGCTGGGCCTGCTGTCAGGCTACATGGGCGGCCGGATCGATGCTTTCATCATGCGCCTGTGCGACGTGATGCTGTCCTTCCCCGCCATCCTGATCGCGTTGCTGATCTCCGGCGTGGGCCGTGCGATGTTCCCCAATGCCGACGACTCGCTCGCTTTCGTCGTGCTGATCATCGCCATCACCTTGGGCGGATGGGTGCAGTACGCACGCACAGTGCGCGGCTCGACCATGGTCGAGCGCAACAAGGAATATGTGCAGGCGGCGCGCGTGATCGGCGTGCCGCAGTTGCGCATCATGGTCAAGCACGTGCTGCCCAACGTGATGGGGCCGGTGCTGGTGCTGGCCACCATCCAGGTGGCCACGGCCATCCTCACAGAAGCAACGCTGTCGTTCCTGGGCGTCGGCGTGTCGCCCACCTCGCCGTCACTCGGTACCTTCATCAACGAAGGCAACAAGCAGCTGTTCAGCGGCGCGTGGTGGCTTGTGATCTTTCCGGGCGCGATGCTGGTGCTGATCGCGCTGAGCATCAACCTGTTCGGCGACTGGTTGCGCGACGCGCTGAACCCGCGCCTGCGCTGACCCCGGGCCCGCGCTGCTCCCACAACCCCGATCGAAGCGCCCCGATGACCGGTCCCTTGCTCGAAGTGAAGAATCTGCGGGTCGAATTCCCGACCCGCCACGCCACCCTGGTGGCACTCGACGACATCTCGTTCGACATCGCGCCCGGCGAGATCCTCGGCGTGGTTGGCGAGTCGGGCGCCGGCAAGTCGCTCACCGGCTCGGCCATCATCGGCTTGCTCGACCCGCCCGGCCGCGTCGCCTCTGGCGAGATCCGTTTCGACGGCCGGCGCATCGACAACCTGCCCTACGAAGAAATGCGCAAGGTGCGCGGGCGCCACATCGGCGCGATCTTCCAGGACCCGCTGACCTCGCTGAACCCGCTCTACACGATCGGCCAGCAACTGGTCGAGACAATCCAGACGCACCTGCCCGTCGGCGCTGACGAAGCGCGCCAACGCGCCGTGAAGCTGCTCGAAGAAACCGGCATCCAGGCGGCCGAACAGCGCATCGACCAGTTCCCGCACCAGTTCTCCGGTGGCATGCGCCAGCGCGTGGTCATTGCGCTGGCGCTGGCGGCCGAGCCTCGCCTGATCGTGGCCGACGAGCCGACCACGGCGCTCGACGTGTCGGTGCAGGCGCAGATCATTTCGCTGCTCAAGCGCCTGTGCAAGGACCATGGCGCGGCGGTGATGCTGGTGACCCACGACATGGGCGTGATCGCCGAGACCTGCGACCGCGTGGCGGTGATGTACGCCGGCCGGATTGCCGAACTCGGGCCGGTGCACGACGTGATCCACTCACCTGCGCACCCCTACACCGCCGGCCTGATGGGCTCGATCCCGGCAATGGACGAAGACCGCGAACGGCTGCTGCAGATCGACGGCGCGATGCCGCGACTCACTGCCATTCCGCGCGGCTGCGCCTTCAACCCGCGCTGCCCGCGCGTGTTCGAGCGCTGCCGCACCGAGCGGCCCGAGCTGATGCATGCCGGCGCCACGCGGGCGGCGTGCTGGCTGCATGCGGCGCAGGCGAAGGTGGCGGCATGAACGCCAACACCGCCGCTGACACACCGCTGGTCCAGGTCAGCGAACTGTCCAAGACCTTCGACGTGTCGGCGCCGTGGCTCAACCGCGTGGTCGAGCGCAAGGCGCGCCAGTTCGTGCACGCCGTCGATGGCGTGAGCTTTTCGATCCGGCGCGGCCGCACCTTGGCGCTGGTGGGCGAGTCGGGCTGCGGCAAGAGCACGGTGGCGCGCTTGCTGGTCGGCCTTTATGCGCCGACGCGCGGGCGGGTCGACTTCGACGGCCGCGACATTGCTGCCACCTTGGCGTCGAGCGACGCGCCCGCGCTGCGCCGGCGCATGCAGATGATTTTCCAGGATCCGTATGCGAGCCTGAACCCACGCTGGAAGGTCGAGGCCATCGTCGGCGAGCCGCTCAACGAACATGGCCTGGTGGCCTCGCCCGGCGCCGCGGCCACGCGCGTCGGCAAAGATGATCTGAAGGCACGGGTCGGGGAGCTCTTGAAGTCGGTCGGCCTGGCCGCGGCCGACATGGAGAAGTTCCCGCACCAGTTCTCCGGCGGCCAGCGCCAGCGCATCTCGATCGCGCGCGCTCTGGCCACACAGCCTGAATTTTTGGTTTGTGACGAGCCCACCTCGGCGATGGACGTGTCCGTGCAGGCGCAGGTGTTGAACATCATGAAAGACCTGCAGCGCACGCGCGGGCTGACGTATTTGTTCATCTCGCACAACCTGGCCGTGGTGCGCCACGTCGCCGACCAGGTGGGTGTGATGTACCTGGGCCGGCTGGTCGAGGTGGCGGACAAGGC
>JANMYQ010000303.1:0-5954 GCA_031382215.1 Methylibium sp. | reverse complement strand
CGCCGCGAGCAGAACCGTTTTCGCTCTTTGCAGCAAATACAAAAGCCGGTGCCGCAAAGGTGCGTTCGGGCAGGCCGGAGGGCGCCTCTTCGGCGCTGAGGAGCACAGGGCTCGTGGCCCGCGCGCGCAGCGCGCATCAAGAACTGACTTGTCGCCGCCTGTTTGAACGTAGCGCAACGAAGTGAGCGAAGTGAGTTCGGCGACGGGCCGCGAGACCGAGCACCGGAAGGCAGTCGGAGCGCCAGCGCAGACCGCCGAAGCGAAGCCCTCCGGCCTGCCCGGACGCGCCTTTGCCGCCCCACCGCTGAAAGAAGCGCTACTGAAACGCACGAATATCCTTGAACACCGAATACAGCGGCGTCTTGCGCGCGTCGAACACCCGCCCGCCGGTGGTCTTGACCAGATCCTTCAGGTTGGCTTCGTTCGCCTCGCCGAACAACACCATGAAGACCGGGATCGCGCGCACGTCTTCAGGCAGTTGCGCATACGCCGCCTTGAACTCGGCCAGGCCGCGCCCTTCGGTGTTCTCGCCGTCGGTGAAGGCGACCACCGAGTACTGGTAGTCGGGCGACTTTCTGCGCTGCTCGAGCATGTGCTTGAGTGCAGCCAGCACGCTGTCGTACAGGGCAGTGCCGCCGGTCATGTTCAGACCGTCGGCGTACGCGCGCACGTCGGCCAGCACCTTCTGCTTGGCTTCGGAGTCCTCTTGAACCTGCACGCCCTTGGCCTTGGCGCGCGCGGCCGGCACCTCGAAGAACGTGAGGTTACCGGGCCGGCTTGCAAACGGCAGCAGCCACACACGTTCGCGGTTGGTCAGCTTGGCCAAGCGGCCGGTCAGCGATGCGTCGGCGCCGGCGATGTAGTGCATCGCTTCGATCAGCTGCCCGCGCCGCCCCTGGCCGGCCATGCTGCCGCTGGTGTCGAGCACGAAGGTCGATGCGATCGGGCGGCGGAACTCGTTCAGGTAGGCATCGATCAGCCCGTCGGCCAGCGCGCGGTCGGGCGAGAACGGCAGCTCCACCAGCATGTTGCCCTTGGGGAACAGGTCGCCCAGGCTTGCTGCCACCTCGCCGTTGATCGGCCGGCGCAAGGTCTGGCGCGCCAGCCAGGTCTGCGCTTCCGCGCCCTTCAGGTAGGCAACCACCTTCTGGTAGTCGTCGCGCCGCGCTTCGGCGAGCAGCATGAACGGGTAATCAGCGGTGGACACGCCTTCGCGCGGGTACAACAGCGTGAGCTTCTCGCGCAGCTTGCCGCTGTTGTTCAGGCTCAGCAGCCAGCTTTCATAGTTGATGAAGGTGTTGACCTTGCTGCCCTGCTGCTCGATGAACTTTTCCGACAGGTAGGTGGAGTTGTCGCCCGGCAGCTTGTAGCCCTTGATGAAGTTGGCGATCGCGCCGCGGTCCACGTCGTCGGCACTCAGTGCCTCGGCCTTGTTGCTGGCCGCGGCCACCACGCCCATCAGCGCCATGAAGCCCTGGTTCGACGTGGCAGGGTTGGACAGCGCGTAGCTCAGCTTGCCGTCGCGCGCGGCTTGCGTGATGACTTTCCAGTCGACCTTGGCGGCTGCGGCCGGGTCGGCCCACCCGAGCCGCTTGGCGACCGACTCGCTCACGCCCACCGCAATCGGCGACAACATGATCTTGTCCTGCAGCTTCACGCGGCTCTGGCCTTGCGGGTCGCTGAGCAGGTACTTGGCGTTGGCGAACCAAGCGGCGTGCGCGTCGGTTTTGCCGGTCAGCACCGCCTCGGTCGATTCCATCGTGCCGCCGAACGTGAACTTGAGTTTCACGCCGGTGGCCTTGGCGACCATCGCCTCCAGCGGCTCGGCGTCGCGCAGGTCGCTGGTGGCGAGCACCTTGAAGGGAAGTGCCTCGGCGGTCGGGGTCGGGGCCGGCGTCTTGACGGTGACCGTGGGTTCCTTCTTGTCACAAGCTCCCAGCAGCAAGGTCAGCGACAGCGCAACGATCTTCAACCAAGGTCTCATTGCGTCATCTCCCGGCTCACCACATCGATCATCTCGGCCATCACCTCGAACGACGGCGGGTCGATGACCTGCGCGATGCGTTCTTCAACCGCCAGCCCGGTGGGCTTGACGGCCTGCATGAACACACCGGTGTCGGCAATGCGAAAGCCGTACTCGACACCGATCTTCTGCAGCTCGGCGTTGTTGGCGAACAGGTCGGCCAGCGCCTTGGCACGTTCGCTGAAGGCCACGAACACCACCTTGTTGACGATGGTCGGCTGCGGGTAGATGAGCACCATGTCGGGCTGCACCTTCTTGGCCAACGCAAACTGGACCATCTGGTTCTCGTAGATGAAGGCGAGCGGCGTTTTGCCGATGCCGATGGAGACGTAGTCGTCGAAATTGCCGTTGACGTAGTTCTCCTGGTAACCCTGGCGCTTGAACAGTTCGGCCACCTTGGCCGCCACGGCCTGCGCGGTGGCGCGGTCGGTAACGATGTCGCCGTTGAACGCGTGGCTGGTCAGCGCCAGGTACATCGCCGCCGAGTTGCTGCGCCGCACGTCGGTGGTGCTGACGAGCACGCTGCGCGTCACGTCGTAGGCAGAAGAGGCCTGCAGGTCTTTCCAGCGCTTCTTGGCCAGCATCAGTGCAGTGAGCTTGGCCATGTCCACGCCGAAGGTCTTGTCACCCAGCTGCTTGGCCAGCCCGTTGGCGACCAGGATCTGCGCGATCGGCGCCCAGCTGGCCATCACCATCGGCGTGTGGAAGGGCGACGACTGCGCCACCGCCAGGTTGGCCTTGCGCGCCGCATCGACGATCTGGTTGGCGGCCACCACGCCGGAGGGGAAGAAGAAGTCCGGCGCGCCGGCAGATGCACCGCCGGCCACCACCTTGGCCGCCATGTCGCGGCTGCCCACGCGCGTGACGCTGACCGGCAGGCGCTTGTCGGCCAGGATCTTGCGCACCCGCTCGTCCTTGAAATACGGCTCCACGTCGAGCGCGATCAGCCCGCTCAGCGCGGTGGCCGACGCGACGGCGGCCTCTTCGCTCTTGCGCGCCACCTCGCTCTTCTGGCCGCGCAACGAAAGGAACAGCGCCGCGCCAAAGCCGGCCAGCAGCAGCAGCGTGATCGCGATCTTGCTGAGTTTGGACATGGGCAAAACGAATCCTTCGACGATGCGGGCCGAGCCGCCCGCGGATTCTGACTGGTTTCAGGCGGGACTCAGACTAAGGCGACGCTGTTAAAGTCCCCGCGAGTGCGCGCGCCTCGATTCGGGATGGGCTGCGAGGCGCAAACCGCCCGAAGCGAGGATGCGCGAACCGCGAGGGACTTGATCAGCGTCGCCCTAAAGCGAATCAAGCCTGAAGTGATCGCGTAAATACTGCCTGAAGCGCTTGATGGCGGCCTGCCCGGTGGCCAGCTCGGCGCGCTGCGCGTCGCTCAGGCTCGACAGACGAAGCTGGTTGTCCAACGCTTCGCCGCGCTCACGCTGGGCCAGGTTGCTCTCCAGTTTCAGCGTCATCAACAAGTGCAGCGCGTCGGCCAACGGCCCCGCCACGGCGGCGGCGAGGTGCTCGCCGTTCACCAGCCCGCGCAGCCGCTCGGTGGTGGAGACGGCGTTGACGTGGTGCTGCAGCGCGAGCGCGCGCACGCCGTGCACGATGGGGAAGGTGCCGAGCTTCTTCAGGTCGAAGAGCGGCTCGTCGGCGCCGGCGTCGCGCGCGCTGGCTCGCCCCAGCGGACGCCCCAGCAGACGCGCCAGCCGCTGCCACCCACCGTGGGGCGGGTCGAACTGGTCGGCCGCTCGGGCGAAGCGCGCGAAGAAGGCGTCGTTGTCGACCACGTGCCGTTGCACGAAGTCGCGCGCCTGCTGCAGCAGCGCGGCATCGCCGGCCACGGCCACGGCATCGAGAAAGATCGCCAGCCGCATGGCCCCAAGCGGGTCGGCGCCGAAGATCCATTCGCGCAGGCTCTGCCGGAAGCCAGCCACCGGCTGGCGCCAGAGCGGGTTGCTGAGCATGATGTCGCCCGGGCAGCGCGGGTAGCCGCAGGCGATCAGCTCGTCGATGAAGCGCTGCGCGAGCGGCTCCAGCGCCGCCGGGTCACCGCCCTCGGGCAACAGCAGCGCGTTGTCCTGGTCGGTTTTGAAGACCTGCTCGCCGCGGCCCTCGCTGCCCATCACGATCAGGCAGCTCCTGCTGACCAGCTCGGCCGGCGCGAGCAGCGCCCACAAGCGCGCAAACACCTGCGCATTGAGCTCGCAGACCTGCTGCGCGATGCGCTCGACCGGCGTGCCGCTGCCGTGCAGCACGGCGACGACGGCTTCGATCTGCAGAGCGGCGCTGCGCACCTGCAGAACCGTTGTGGCCTTTGCAATCTGCAGGGAAACGGTGTCGCAGGGGATCTCGGTGTTAGCGGTCGCGGGCACAGGCACGGTCTCAGGCACGGGCGGGGCTCCCATGTGAAAACGGGGCCGCGCGCTTGTCAGCCCGCGGCCCCGCCCGGAGTCTATTCAATCGCTCGGCTCAATGGCCGGACGCTCCCGCCGCGCCGATGCCGGTTTCCGAACGCACCTGCTGCGCCAGGAAGCCCGCGCGGTCGACCTTGGCGCGCGCGCTGCGGTCCAGAATCGAGAACAGCCAGATGCCGACAAAACCGATCGTCATCGAGAACAGCGCCGGCGAGGTGTACGGGAACAGCGCCGAGCCCTTGGGGTTGCCCAAGGTGGCTTCCCAGACCGACGGCGACACGACCGTGAGCGCCACCGACGAGATCAACCCGAGGAAGCCGCCGATCACTGCGCCCTTGGTGGTGCAGTCTTTCCACAGCACGCTCATGAACAGCACGGGGAAGTTGGCCGACGCGGCGATCGCGAACGCCAGCGACACCATGAACGCGATGTTCTGCTTCTCGAACACGATGCCCAGCAGCACCGCGAGCACGCCCAGCGCCACCGTCGTCAAGCGCGAGACCTTGAGCTCGGCCGCGCTGTCGGCCTTGCCCTTCTTGATGACCGTGGCGTACAGGTCGTGCGACACCGCCGAGGCACCCGACAAGGTGAGCCCCGCCACCACCGCCAGGATGGTCGCGAAAGCCACCGCCGAGATGAAGCCGAGGAACACGTTGCCGCCGACCGCGTTGGCGAGGTGGATGGCCGCCATGTTGCCGCCGCCCAGCAGGCCGCCCTTGGCGTCGAGGAACTGCGGGTTGGTCAGCACGAAGGTGATGGCGCCGAAGCCGATGATGAAGGTCAGCAGGTAGAAGTAGCCGATCCAGCCGGTCGCCCACATCACGCTCTTGCGCGCTTCCTTGGCGCTGGGCACAGTGAAGAAGCGCATCAGGATGTGCGGCAGGCCGGCGGTGCCGAACATCAGCGCCATGCCGAAGCTGATGGCCGAGATCGGGTCTTTCACGAAATTGCCCGGGCCCATGATCGACTGGCCGATCTTGGCAGCGGCGTCGGCGATCTTGCCGTCCTTCAGCGCCAGGTCGGTCTTGATCTTCACCGCCTCGGCAAACATCGCCTCGGGGCTGAAGCCGAAGTTCCACAACACCGACAGCGCCATGAACGACGCCCCGCCCAGCAGCAGGCAGGCCTTGATGATCTGCACCCAGGTGGTGGCCGTCATGCCGCCGAACAGCACATAGACCATCATCAGCGAGCCGACGATCACGACCGCGATCCAGTACTCCAGCCCGAACAGCAGCTTGATCAACTGGCCCGCGCCGACCATCTGCGCGATCAGGTAGAACGCCACGACCACGAGCGTGCCCGAGGCCGCGAAGATGCGGATCGGCTTCTGCTCGAAGCGGAACGCGGCCACGTCGGCAAAAGTGAACTTGCCCAGGTTGCGCAGCCGCTCGGCCATCAGGAAGGTGATGACGGGCCAGCCGACGAGGAAGCCGATGGAGTAGATCAGCCCGTCGAAGCCGCTGGCCATCACCGCCGCCGAGATGCCCAGGAAGGACGCCGCCGACATGTAGTCGCCC
>JANMYQ010000293.1:0-93224 GCA_031382215.1 Methylibium sp. | reverse complement strand
GCGCCGAGAAGATCGCGACCGGGCACTACGCGCGAGTGCGCTTCGATGAGGCGACGCAGCGGCATCAGCTCCTCAAGGGCCTCGACCCAAGCAAGGACCAGAGCTACTTCCTGCATCGCCTGACGCAGGCGCAACTGGCGCAGAGCGCGTTCCCGGTCGGCGAACTTCACAAGACCGAGGTGCGCCGCATCGCCGCCGAGATCGGCCTGCCGAATGCAAAGAAGAAGGACTCGACCGGCATCTGCTTCATCGGCGAGCGGCCGTTCCGGGAATTCCTGAACCGCTACCTGAGCCACACCCCCGGCGCAATCGAAGACGAGCGTGGCCGCGTGATCGGCGAGCATGTGGGCTTGAGCTTCTACACGCTGGGCCAGCGCAAGGGCATCGGCATCGGCGGTGTGAAGGAGCGCGGCGCAGAACGCGGCGGCGCCGAGCACGAGCCCTGGTTCGTGGCACGCAAGGACATGGCGCGCAACACGCTGGTGGTGGTGCAGGGGCACGATCACCCGTTGTTGCAGTCGACCGCGTTGACGGCCGACGACGTGAGCTGGGTGTCGGGGGGGGCGCCACGCCCGGGGGCCATTGGGGCCAAAACGCGCAACCCCCAGGCCGAGTCGCGCAGCGTGCTCGAAAAAGAACCGGCCTCGACGTTCGGGCTGCGCTTCGATCACCCGCAGTGGGCTGTCACGCCGGGCCAGTCGGCGGTGCTATACGACGGCGAGGTGTGCCTGGGCGGCGGCGTGATTGCCGCGGCGCGTTGAACCCGCTGGAGCCCGCTCAGCGCGGCCGACCCAGGTCCATCGTCCAGTAGGTGTTGTACACGCTGCTCGCCGTACCCGGCACGCAGGCCATGCCGACTTCGGTGAAGTCGGGGTTCATCAGGTTGGCGCAGTGCCCGTCGCTGGCGGTCCAGCCGTCCATCACCAGGTTCACGCTGGCAAAACCGGCGGCGATGTTTTCGCCCAGGGTGTTCCAGGCATAGCCGGTGGCGTTGACGCGGTCGGCCAGGTCGCGGCCGTCGGCGCTGTTGTGCGAAAAGTAGTTGAGCGTGGCCATGTCTTGCGAATGGGCCGCGCCGGCCTGGGTCAGCAGCGGGCTCCAGCTCAGCGCGGTGGTCGGCGCAAACGTGCCGCGCGTGCCGCAGCTCGCACCGGCGGCGCGGAGCTGGTTGATGCGTGCCAGAGCCGCGGCGGCAAAGTCGTTCAGGCTGCAGTCGGCGGCAGACGCCGACGCCGGCGCGGGTGACGATGCCGCCGGCGCAGGCGCAGCCGGGGTGCCCGGAGCGGGTGCAGGCGTGCCGGACAACGCCGAGGCCGGCGACGGGCTGTCGCCGCCACCGCCGCAGGCTGCCAACAGCGCCAGGGCCAGCGCGCTGATGGTGCAGCGCTTTGATGTAGAGCAGGATGTGAACATGATCTGCGGGCCTTCGAAAGCGGGGGTGTCCATGCGGCGAGCCGAGCGCCGCAGGTCCCGGTCGGGCTGCGCAACGCTGGTGTCGCTGTGGATATCGGCCGCTGCCGTGCCGGCTGCAGGTCTCGAACAAACTTAAGCGCGGAAAAGCGTGGTCTTTTGCGCGCAGTTCCGGCGCGTGCCGGCGTTTGTGCCGCATCAACGACAAAAGGCGGCCCGAGGGCCGCCTTTTTGATCGATCGGAAAGCGAAAAGCGAAGGGCGAAAAGTGTGTCGGCGCTCTTACGTTTCGGTTATTTGACGAGCACCTCGACGCGCCGCGCCTCGGGGTCTTCGCCGGCCAGGTTGGCCTGCGCGGACTGCGGCTTCTCCAACATCACGCGGGCTTCGTCGACACCGGCGCCCGACTTCAGCACGTCGCGCACCGCGAACGCACGCTGCTTGGCCAGTTCCTGGTTGGTGGCCAGTTCGCCGGTGGCCGAGTGGTAGCCAGAGATCACGAGCTTGGCCGTCGAGTTGGTCTTCAGCGCGTCGAGCAAGGTCTTCAGCCCCGCTTCGGCGCCCTCCGGCAAGCCGGCCGAGCCGACACCGAAGTACACCACGCCGCCCTCGGCGGTGGACTTGGCGGCAATCCCTGCGGCGCCGCCGCTGCGGCCCAGCTCAGGGTAGTCCTTCAGCATCGCTGCGCCGTACAGCGGCTTGTAGGCGCCCTGGTGACAGGTGGCGCAGTCGGCCTTGGCCACGTCGCCGGTGGGCCCGAGGCGGTTGGCCGGGAAGCTGGCCTGGAGCGGCTGCATGTAGGCGCTGTTCAGGTCGCCGACCATGCGCAGGCCATGCCAGGCGGTGGCTCGCTGCGGCGGGCTTTGGTCCCATTCGGCGAACGAGCGCGTGTTGTGGCAGTAGGTGCAGTTCACGCCCAGCGACTGCGAGAGGTGCATCATCAACCCGTAGGTGTGCTCGGCCTGCTTGGTGGACTTGAGGTTGCCGGTGGGCAAGGCGGTCGTGCCGATGACGCGGATGTCGGCGCTCGACCTCGCACTCGTGGTGCTGATGTACGGTGTGAACGGGTCGTAAGGCAACGAGGCCAGCGCGACGCTCGTGGCGGCCTTGTTCTGGCCGGCGTCGTCGCCCAGCAAGCCGGCGCTGCGGCGGTTCGGCTCGGGCGCGAACCACACGTTCTCCGGCACGTTCTTGCCGCGGTGGCAGGTGTAGCAGGTCACGCCGGTGGCGCCGACGTGGCTCTTCCAGTCGGCGTTGACGTGTTGCGTCATCTGCGTCATGCGGCGCGCGACGACCTTGGTGTACTTCGAGTCGTCGGCCAGGTTCTCCAGGTTGTGGCAATAACCGCAGCCCTGTTCGGGCGCGACCCAGGCGGTCATCGCCGTCATCAGGCGGGTGAATTCGCCCACGCTCAGGTCGCCCAGCACCTTGACGTTCTTGAACACGTCCTTGGCCTTGGGGCCGTCGGCCGAGGCTGCCGGGGTGGCCACCGGCGCCACGTTGGCGGGCGCCATCGCTGCGACGATGCGCGGGTTGTAGACCTGCTCCATGCCAGTGCCGCGATAACCGCGCTGCACCGAATCGACCGGCGGGCGCTCGCAGCCGGCCAGCAGCAAGGCGGCGCCGACCAGCAGCAGCGACCAGGAGACGCTCATCAAGCGATCCTGCGCGGCCTTCATGGCTTGACTCCGATGACCAAGGTGGCCGGGTCAATGGTTGGCGCCCAGGCCGACGGGTAGATGGGTGCCACACCGTGCTTGACTGCCCACAGGTACCAGTTGTCGACCACCGTGCCGGTGAGCAGGATGCCGATGCCGCCGGTCAGCGGGCACAGCACCGCGAACCACCACGCCCAGCGGTGGATCGATTCCATCGTCGCGTTGAAGCCCATCGTCCAGCGCCAGAATAGCGCGGCGCGTTCGCTTGCGGTGCCGCGGTCGACGATCTGCTCGATCTCGCGCTCGCCGCCGAAGCGGCTGACCGCCAGGATGGTGGCGCCGTGCATTGCGAACAGCAGGGTCGAGCCGTAAAGGAACGCGATCGACAGCATGTGGAAGGGGTTGTAGAACAGGTTGCCGTAGCGGATGCTGAAGGCTGCCGTCCAGTCCAGGTGCGGGAAGATGCCGAACGGCACCGCCTCGCCCCAGCTGCCCATCAGCACCGGGCGGATCAGGCCCAGCACCAGCATCAGCCAGATCGCCGCGGCGAAGGCCCAGGCCACGTGCGTGCCCATGCCGAGGGCGCGGGCGCGGGTGTACATGCGGGCCCACCAGAGCAGGACCGAGATCGTCAGGAACAGGCCGGCGATCTGCCACCAGCCGCCCTGGTTCAAGGGCGCCAACCCCAGGCCGCGGGCGGGTGCCGGCGGCTCCAGCGCGAGCCAGAACAACTGGCGGATGAACTGGACCGGGTCCCAGTTCACCGAGGCGAGCATGTTCAGCCCCATGATGTTGATCGACAGCACGCCGAAGATCAGCGACATCAAACCCAGCGAGCCGAGGTAGATGGGGCCGATCTGCGCGTTGCCGAAGCGACCCAGCAGGTGAAAGATGCCTGGCTCGGCGCCGGTGCGCGGCGAATCGAGGCGCGGCAGTGGAATGCCGTGGTGCAGCGGCCCGACGGCCTGCACGCGGGTAAAGAGGTTCTGGTATTCAGCCATGGTTGTCTCCTTGGGGCTTGCGCAGCCTCAGCTCCAGATCGGCAGGTTCAGCCACCAGCCCCACCACTCGGGCCAGCCGCGGGTCCAGAACGGCCCGCTGATGACGATGCACACCGCGCTGAAGAACACTGCGGCGAGCGCCAGGAACAGACCGAGGCGGTGAATGCCCAAGGTGCCGATCGAGTAGCCGATCGAGTCGCGGAAGAAGGTGTCTTCGTGTTCCGGCGACTTGACGGTCTGGCCCTTGGCCGGGTTCACCGCCGACAGCACCAGGCCGCCGTGCAGCGACAGAGCGAACACCGTGGCGAAGAAGAAGCTGATCGCCAGCATGTGCGCCGGGTTGTAATGGAAGTGCAGGTACTGGTAGCCGGTGTTCGACACCCAGTCCAGGTGGCACATGATCCCGTACGGGAAGCCGTGCCCCCAGGCGCCCATCAGCACCGGGCGGATCACGACCAGCGTGACGTACGCGAAGATCGCCATGCCGAACGCGACCGGCACATGCAGGCCCATGCCCAATTTGCGGCAGATCTCGACCTCACGCAGCGCCCACGAGACGAACGAGCCGATGGCGCAGACCGTGATCAGCTGCCACAGCCCGCCCTCGCGCAGCGGCGCCATCTTGAGGCCGTACTTCAGGTCGGGCGGCGCGATGTTGATCTGCCAGATGTTCCAGACGCCGCCCTGGGCCGCGCCCCATAGGATCAGCGCGGTGCCGAGCGCGGCGAAGAAGATGGTGGTGACGCCGAAGAATCCGACGTAGAACGGCCCGACCCAGAAGTCGAACAAGTCGCCTCCGACGAGGGTGCCTCCGCGGATGCGGTACTTGCGTTCAAAACTGAGCATGGCCATGGCGTCTCCTTCGCGCAGGCGGCACGCCCAGTGCGGCCGCGAGGCTGGATGTCTTCTCGATATTGGGTAGGTGGGCTCAGCCCGGGCACGCGGCCCGGGCCAGGCCCACCTTGATTGCCCGAAAGCGGGCTACTTGGCGGCCGGTGCCGTTGCGGGCGCCGGCATGGCCGAGTTCTGCGACAACGTCTGTCGGGCCTTCGGGCCGTCCATCCAGTTGAAGGTGTTGGTGCTCAGCAGCACCAGGTGAATCAGAACTGCCAAGGCAAACAGGAACACACCCTGCACGACCAGCGCACGAAGCGGGTCGAATAAACGCCAGACTCTCCACATGGTTCAATCTCCTAGGTAAGGTGCGACATGAAGGTGTACACAGCCGCCTTCACACCGCCAATCAACGATTTTTCACTCTCGGCACCCGGCAACCAGGAACGCCATTGCCAGTGACCGACTTGCGCCGCCACGGCAATCAACAAGAACAGAACAAAGCCCACCGCAAAGATTCCGTAGAAGACCTTGGAGTCGTTCTTCAGAACGTGCTGCAGCGAACGGTTTGTCATGTCAGTCATCGCATTCCCCTTTGAGGGTCACTCGGGTGTCACTGGTCTAACTTGTCTAACTTGTCTAACTTTTCGAAAGCTCAGAGCCAGGGACGCCAAGCCCAGACGAGGATGTGTGCAACCACGGCAATTGCCGTGAAGCCCACGAACCCCTGGACGTAGTACCTGTGGAACTCTTGCGCCTCGTCGTCCGTCAGGCCGGAGATCGAGCCTTTTCTGTCAGCCATATCTTTAGCTCCTAAACATGGGCCTGTCGGCCACAAGCTGCGCACAGCCCGCGCAGCGGGGCACTCGCGGCGGGCTGCCGCGGAGTGGGGTGGGCCTGGCACGAAGCCAGACCGAATCGGTTACTGAACAGGTTTGCAAGCCGCTCATGCGGGCTCCCCCTGTCGCATCGCGTCACGTGCGCGCGCCACGCGCTCGGCGGTCACACGCTCTTCGCCGGCCCGCCTCGCGTCGCGCTCGGCGCGGTCGCGCAGTCGTTTGGCGGCCGAGATCTGCACCAGCACAGGCTCGGTCTCGACGTAGTCGTTCAGCAGCGTCTGGGCATCCATGTCCCACGGGCGGCTGTCTCCGGCGCCCAGCCGGGCCGGCGTGGGATCGACGCGGTCCAGCTCGGTGCCCAGCGGCAGGATGTGGAACAGCGCGTCGAACAGCGCGTTGCAAAACTCCTGCACCAGGTAGGTGGCGCCCGCATAACCCATGAACGGCGTGCCGGTGTGGCGCCGGATGATGGGCAACGGGAACGATGCCGGGATGAAGGTCGCTTTCATCATCGAACCACCGCCGCATTCAGCGAGGTAGATGCGCTCGTTGTAGCTGCCGTACATGACCAGCGGCGTCTTCTCTTTGACGAGCCGGCGCACCTCGTCGTTGTCGGTCTTCGCGCCGGGCTTGCGCGCCACCGCGAAGTGGCACGGCAGGCCGAGCTCGTCTTCGAGGAAGTAGCGGATGCCGCGCGTGTAGGTTTCGTTCGCGACGACGGCAAAGCTGGCTGTTCCAAAAAAATCCTGCGTCACCGAGCGCCAGAGGTCCCAGATCGGCTTGATCGTGGTGTGTTTTTCGCGCTCGATGAAGGGCTCGGGGTTTAACCCTGTCAGTTCTCCGAGCTTGCGCAGGAAAGCGGTGGTGCTGTGCAGGCCGATGGGCGCCTGCAGGTAAGGCCGATCGAGCGCCTCGCACAGCATGCGACCGAACTCGCGGTACATGCAGATGTTCACGTCGGCCTCGACGAGGCGCGACACGTCGGCCAGGTGGCTGCCGAGCGGGAACACCATGTTCACGTCGCAGCCGATGCCTTGCACCAGGCGGCGGATCTCAGCCAGGTCGCTCGGGCAGTTGAAGGTGCCGTAGCTGGGGCCGATGATGTTGACGCGCGGCTTCTCACTGGCGGGGCGCTCGGCAAAAGGCTTGCGCGCCGGCACCTTCTTCAGCCCGTACTCCGACCAGAGCCAGAACATCGCGCGGTTCGCGCACTGCCACTGGTCTTCGTCGATGGTGCGCGGCAGAAAGCGCTGGATGTTGGTGCCCGCGGGGGTGACACCGCCGCCGATCATCTCGGCAATCGAGCCGGTGACGACGACCGAGGGCAGGTCGGGGTCGAGCGCGGCATGTGCGCGGCGCATCGAGCCTTCGGTGCCTTCGCGGCCGAGCTGTTCTTCGGCCAGGCCGGTCACGACGATCGGCAGCTCGTGCGGCGGCAGCGCGTCGGTGTAGTGCAGCACCGAGGTGACGGGCAGGTTCTCGCAGCCGACCGGCCCGTCGATCACGACCTGCAGGCCCTTGATCGCAGTGAAGACGTACACCGCGCCCCAGTAGCCGCCGGCACGATCGTGGTCGAGGACTAGCATCTAAATCATCTCCTCGGCCTTGCGCTTCTTCGCCAGCTTTTCGGCCTGGCGGCGCTGTTCGGCCTTGAAGTGCGGATGGTCCTGCGGCACGCCAGCAGCACTTTCCCACACGCCGGTGGCGTGGCCGGTGCCAACCGTGCTGAAGAAGTCCTTCATCTGATTGAAGCGCGCTTTGTTGCCGATCGCCGCGTTGATCACGGTGGCCAGCGACCCGGCGCCGGCCGGGCCCATCAGCGGGCGGGCCGAGATCAGGTTGGTGAAGTACAGCGCCGGGATGCTCATCTCTTTGGCGGCCTGCACGATGGGCGTGGTGCCGATCGCCAGGTCGGGCTGGAATTCGTGCACCGCCGCCAGGTCCTGCTCGAGCGAAGCGCGGAACTGCACTTGCACGCCCTTGGACTGCAGCCACTGCAGATCGGCCTCGTTCCACGCGGTGCGCGGGCAGGCACTGCCGACGTAACGCAGGTCAGCGCCACTCTCGACCAGCAACCGCCCGACCAGCAACTCAGAGCCTTCGTAACCACTCAGCGTGATGCGGCCCTTGATCGGCGTCTTCGACAGCACCGCCTTGATGACGGGCAGGAACTTGTTCTTCGCGGCATCAATCTTGTCTTGTGCGATGTTCGTCGCATCGCCGATCGCCTGCAGCCAGGCCTCGGTGCCGTCGTGACCGACCGGCGCCGAACCGACCACGCTGCGGCCGGCGGCATCGAACTCGCGCACGCTGGCGGTGTAGAACGGGTGGATCGCTGCCACCGCAGCGCAGTCCAGCGCGGCGTACAGCTCGCGCCATTCGCGTGTGGGCACCACCGGCCCTGCGGCCAGGCCCATCGGCTCCAGCATCATGCCGATGATCACCGGGTCGGCCGGGAACACTTCGCCCAGCAACGCGATCGTCGGCTTGTCGGCGCGGCCCGCGCGAGGTGCCTGGACCGGCCCGGCCAGCACCTCGGTGCGTGCGTACTTCAGCATCGCGCCGGCGAGCACGTCTTTCGCTTCGGCATGCGTGGGCACGCCGAAACCCGGCACGTCGATGCCGATGATGCGCACGCCGTTGATCTCTTTCGGCAGGATCTGCAGCGGCACGCCGCTGGCGGTGGGCACACACAGGTTGATGATCACTATCGCGTCGTACAGCGCCGGGTCGGCCTGCTGGTGCACGGCCTCGCGGATGTCTTCGAACAGCTTGCCTGTGACCAGGCTCTCGCTGTTGAACGGCACGTAGCCGACGCTGCGCCGGGCGCCGTAGAAGTGCGATGTGAAGGTCAAGCCGTACACGCAGCAAGCCGAGCCCGACAGGATGGTCGCGGTGCGGCGCATGCGCAGCCCCACGCGCAGCGAACCGAAAGCCGGGCACATGCTCTGCGGCTGGTCGTGCGGGCCGGCCTTCTCGTTCTTGGGGTAGTCCTTTGCGTACTGTTCCAGCACCTCGGACTTGCCGGCCGACTTCGCGGCCGCGAGCATCGCCCCGCCACCGGAATGGCAGCCCATGCCGTCGCCTTCGAGCGCCGTCTTGATCGGCTCTGCGGGCATCGGGATGATCGGGATGATCGGGATGGTGGTGGTCATGACAGGTTGCAGAAGTGCGCGCTCAGACTTCGTCGTAAACGACTTCGAGCGTTTCCTTGACGGTTTCCTTCTTGCCACACATGTCGAACTGCGTCGCCGGTTCGAGCACCACGTCGCGCCCGACCGCGGAGGCCGAGAACAAGCCGAGCAACTGGTCCTGCGTCATCGGCTTCGGCCGGATCGGCACCGAGGTGCCGACGTTTTCTGCCAGCTCGGCGAACATGGGCCCCCAGGCCGAGCCGGGCCGGCCGATGATTTCGTAGCTCGCGCTCTTGCGCCGGATGTCTTCGTTGGCGGGGATCGTGGACAGCACCGGGATGCCGACCTGCGTGGCGAACGCCGCCGCTTCGCCGGTACCGTCGTCGCGGTTGATCACCATGCCGGCCACGCCGACGTTGCCGCCGAGCTTGCGGAAGTATTCAACCGCGCTGCACACGTTGTTGGCGACGTAGAGCGACTGCAGGTCGTTGCTCGCCACGACGATGACCTTCTGGCACATGTCGCGTGCGATCGGCAATCCGAACCCACCACAGACAACATCACCCAAAAAGTCGAGCAGCACGTAGTCGAAGCCCCAGTCGTGGAAGCCAAGCTTTTCGAGCAGCTCGAAGCCGTGAATGATGCCGCGCCCGCCGCAGCCGCGGCCGACCTCGGGGCCGCCGAGTTCCATCGCGAAGACGCCGTCGCGCTTGAAGCAGACGTCGCCGATGGCCACGGCCTCACCGGCGAGCTTCTTCTTCGACGAGGTCTCGATGATGGTCGGGCAGGCGCGCCCGCCGAACAGCAGGCTGGTGGTGTCGCTCTTCGGGTCGCAGCCGATCAACAGCACCTTCTTGCCCTGCTGCGCCATCATGTAGCTGAGGTTGGCGAGCGTGAAGCTCTTGCCGATGCCGCCCTTGCCGTAGATCGCGATGATCTGCGTCTCTTTGGTGACGGCGCCGGTCGAGACGGGTGCGGGTTCGACCGCGGCCTCGGCACGCAGGTCTTTCATCATGATGGTCACCGGAGTGCCCTTGGTGGCAGAGGTGGCGGTGTTCATGAGCAGGCTCTCCAGTCGAGAATCATCTTCAGACAGGCGGGGTCGCCGAATGCGGTGCGGTAGGCCTGGTCCGCTTGCGTGGCCACCGATCGGTGCGTGATCAGCCCGGCCAGCGACAGGCGGCCGGACTCGGCCAGGTTCTTCACCGCCACCAGGTCCTGCGGCTGCCATTGCGCGGCGATGCGAATGCGCGCCTCGCGCATGAAGGCAGGCGGGAACACAAAGGAGAGCGGCGTGTCGTAGAAGCCGGCCAGCACGACCTCGCCCCCGGGGGCGAGGCGGCCGATCAAGGTATCCAGCAAACTCGAATCGCCGCTCACGTCGCAGATGCAGCGGTAGTCGCGGCGGGTGTCGTCGCTCGGGTCGACGACGCTGTAGCCGGCTCCACCGTCGCGTCGGCCGGGGTTGGTTTCCCACACCGTCGGCGCGCCACCGGCCACCACGGCCAGGCGGGCGATCATGCGGCCCAGCACACCGTGGCCGACGATCAGGTCGGGGTGTTGAACACCGGCGATCGAGTGGGCGTGGTAGGCGGTGGCGGCCAGCGCCAGCAACACGCCTTGTTCGCCCAGTTGTTCGTCGAAGCGGATCGTGCGAGCGCCGGGCAGCACCACGCGGGCCGCGGCGCCGCCGAACAGGCCGCGCACGTCGCCGAAACATTTGGCACCCGGCACGAACACGCGCTCGCCGACCTTGCCACCGGAGCGCGAACCGGCGGCGCTCACGCGGCCCACCGATTCATAACCCGGCACCAGCGGGTAACCCATGCCCGGAAACGAGGGCATGCGGCCAGACCACAACAGCCGCTCGGTGCCGGTGCTGATGCCGCTCCACTCGATGTCCACCGTCACGTCCTCGTCGGTCGCGGGGGTCAGGTCCAGCCGGCTCAATACCAGTTGCTCCGGCCTTTCAAGCACGACGGCCAGCGTGTTCACACGGCCCCCTTCGCCGGCACCAGACAGGGGCAGCAAGACGGGAGACGGGTGGGAACAGGAAGCATTTTGCAAAACTTTGGGACTGGTGTCATCTTAGTGTGACTGCCAGAAGTGTCAATATACATTTACACTCTGCACCACAGGGTTTACGCGCGGGCCGGCCGGGCTGTCAGCACTTGCGTCTGCAGCGGCATCGGCGTGGCCAGCAGCCGGACCCGGTCGAAGCCGGCCCGATGCAGCAGCGCCGTCAGGTCCGCTGCGCTGCGTGAGCGGCCCTTGCCCATCGCCAGCAGGTAGAAGCCGAAATAGGCGTCGCCCATCGCCTCGGCGCCCGGTGTGCCGGCCATCGGCTCGGCGATCAGCAGCGTGCCGTCGGCCGGCAAGGCGCGGTGCACGGCTTGCAGGATCGCCAGCGCGCGCTCGTCGCTGTGGTCGAACAGCACGCGCACCAGGGTCGCGATGTCGGCGCCCGCAGGCAATGGGTCGGCGAAGAAGCTGCCGCCGTAGGCGCTGGCACGGTCGGCCAGGCCCGCTTCCGCCAGGCTCACCCGGGCGCGGTCAGCCACGGCGGGCAGATCGAACATCGTCAGTCGCAGCTTGGGCGCGTGGGGCGCCACCGCCTTCAGGAACGTGCCTTCGCCGCCGCCCACGTCGAGCAGGCAGCGGTGACGTGCCAGCGGGTACGCGGCCAGCACTTGTTCGGCCACCAGCGGCTGCGATGCCGACATCAGCGCCGAGTACTCGGCCACACGATCGGGCGTCAGCGCACCGGGTTGCACGCCATCGGCGTAGGGCCAGTACTTCGACATCGCCGTGGCGCCGCCCTGGCCGCGCAGCAGCGCCACCGGGTCGCGCAGGTCGGCGTACAAGGTGGCGTGGTGTTCGACCATGGCAACGATCGCGGTGTCGCCCACCAGCGGCGCGCCCAGCGGGCCCAGGCCGAAGCGATCAGCGCTGCGGCGCTGCACCAGTTGCAGCGACACGGCCGCAGCGAGCAGGCGCTCGGCGGCGTCTTCAGGCAGCGCCAGGCGTGCGGCCAGCACGCTCAAGGTCTGCGGCCCTTCGGCCAGGATCTCGAACAGGCGCAGCCGCACACACGCCAGCAGCACCTGCGAATAGACGAAGCCGGCGACCAGGTCGAACAAGCCGCGGGCGCGGCGCTGCGCGATCGGGCGCGTGAGCGGGAACGCCGCGGCCCAGCGCCGGAAGCGACGATCGGCCAGCAGCCGGTCGCGCCAGGCGCACCAGCGGTCGTGCAACGTGGGGGCGGGCTCCGGTGGCAGCGGCGTCACCCGATCGGCGGGCTTGAGGAGCGCAACCATCGGCGCACCCTGAGGTGACGGGATCAGACCACCCCGCGTGCGGTTTCCATCGCGCAGGCGTCGGACATGGCCTTGGGCACCAGGCGCTCGGCTTCGAGCCGAACCAGTGCACGCAACTGAGCCTCGCCGCGGCACGGCGGTACGGCTTCGATGGCACGCGCCACGAGCCGGTCGAAGTGCTGGATCGCGCCCTCCAGGCCGAGCTCCTTGGCCGAACTGGGGCGGCACAGTGCCACGTCCTGGCCGGTCGGTTTACCCAGCAGCACCGGGTCGGCGGCCACGTCGCGAATGTCGTCGGCGACCTGGAAGGCCTCGCCCAGCCAGTCGCCCAGTGCGCGCCACGGCTTGGCTTCGGCACCCGCGGCGAGCGCACCGGCGCAGGTGGCGGCGGCGAACAGCGAGCCGGTCTTGGCGCGCTGATAGTCGGCCAGCGACACGCGCGGCTCGCATTCCCAAGCCTGCCCGGCGACGATGCCGAAAGGCATGCCGACACCGCGCGAGATCGTCGTCAGCAGTGGCGCCAGCCGCAGCGGCGAGCGCGTCGAGGCGACAGCGAGCGTCTCGAACGCCAGCACGATCAGCGCATCACCGGCCAGCACGGCCAGGCTCTCGCCATACGCGAAGTGCACCGAGGCGCGGCCGCGGCGGGTCGGCGCGTCGTCGAAGCACGGCAGGTCGTCGTGCACCAGCGAGGCGCAGTGCAGCAGCTCGATCGCGGTGGCGGCGGCTTCGGCCAGCTCCGGGTCATCGTCGCCGCAGGCCTGGGCCACCGCCAGACACAACTGCGGGCGGATGCGCGCCCCGCCTGGGAACACCGCGTGCCGGATCGCCCCGGCCAGCTTGGGCGGGCAGCCCTGGGCCTCCCCGGAAGCAACGGCCGTGGCCAGCGATTGTTCGATGCGTGTGATGGGCTTCATACGGGCTCCGGGCACGGGTTGCGGTGAGGTCGTGTGGGAAGTTTGTACTTGAAACCACGAAAAGCGTCAATCCTGATTGACATCTTAAAGTGTTCCGTTAACAGTACACACGCCCACAAAGGTACCCGCGTGCGGGTTGAGCACGAAACCGTATGCCCCGAAGAGGAGACTCCCTATGTCTGATCCGAACAAGGTATGGCCCACCGGCCTGACCGAAGCCGAGTCCGAAGACCTGCACCGCCACATCATTCAAGGCACGCAGATCTTCGGTGCCATCGCGGCGCTGGCGCACCTGCTGGCCTACATCTACACCCCGTGGCTGCACTAGCCTGAAGGAGATAGAACCATGATCTACGGAAAACTCTGGCTGGTCGTCAAGCCGTCTGTCGGCATCCCGCTGTTCCTCGGCGCGGTGGCGGTGAGTTCGTTCGCGGTGCACTACGCGCTGCTGACCCACACCACCTGGCTGCCCAAGTACTACGAAGGCGGCGCCGCGAAGGCGGCCCCGGCCAAGGCCGCGTTGGACTCGCCGGTCATCACGGCGCAGGCTGCACCCCAGAAATAGCGGCCTTGGGCCGTCCCCCGGGGCCGGGACACGCATGTTCCGGCCCACTCTGAATGCTGCCTGCCATGAACCGCTACAGCCAGAAGCTGATCTTCACCTGGGCCGGACTCGGCACCCGCTTCCTGCCCTTCGCCGACGCGGCGACGCCGGACCTGCCGCTGTCGCGCCTGCTGCGCCTGGCCCTGTTCCAGGTGTCGGTCGGCATGGCGCTGGTGCTGGTGGTGGGTACGCTCAACCGCGTGATGATCGTCGAGCTCGGCGTGCCGGCAGCGCTCGTCGCAGTGATGATTTCCTTGCCGGTGGTGTACGCGCCGTTTCGCGCGCTCATCGGCCACCGCTCCGACCACCACAAGTCGGCCCTCGGATGGCGCCGCGTGCCCTACATCTGGATGGGCACGCTGATCCAGTTCGGCGGCCTGGCGATCATGCCGTTCGCGCTGCTGGTGCTGGGCGGCGGCGGCAACGCCAGCCAGTGGCCGGCGTGGATCGGCCCGGCCGGCGCGGGCCTGGCCTTCGTGCTCGTTGGCGCGGGCCTGCACACCACCCAGACCGCCGGGCTGGCGCTGGCCACCGACCTGGCGCCGGTCGAGTCGCAGCCCAAGGTCGTGGGCCTGATGTACGTGATGCTGCTGGCCGGCAGCATCGTCAGCGCGCTGGTGTTCGGCGCGCTGCTGGCCGACTTCAGCCCGGGCCGGTTGGTGCAGGTCATCCAGGCCGCGGCGGTGGCCACCTTGGTGCTCAACACCGTCGCACTGTGGAAGCAGGAGACCCGCCGCCCGCGCCGGTCGGCCGCGCCACCGGCGCCTCCGCCCACCTTCCTGCACGCCTGGCGCTCCTACAGCGGCGCGGCAAATGCGCGCCGCCGCCTGCTGGCCATCGGCCTGGGCACGATGGCCTTCGGCATGCAGGACGTGCTGCTCGAACCGTATGGCGGCCAGGTGCTGGGCATGACGGTGGGCGCGACGACACAACTGACCGCCTGCCTCGCGTTCGGCGGGCTGGCCGGCTTCACGCTCGCGTCGCACGTGCTGGGCCGCGGCGCCAACCCGTTCCGCATGGCCGCCGCCGGCGCACTGGCCGGCATGCTGGCGTTTGCCGCGGTGATCCTGGCCGCCTCGTTCGATTCGGTGCCGATGTTCGCGTCGGGCGCCTTCCTGGTCGGTTTCGGCGCCGGGCTGTTCGGCCACGGCACGCTGACGGCAACGATGAACAGCGCCCCGAAAGAGCAGACCGGGCTGGCCTTGGGAGCCTGGGGCGCAGTGCAAGCCACGGCCGCCGGCATCGCAGTGGCGCTGGGCGGCGTGTTGAGCGACGCGGTCGGCGCGCTCGCCGCACGTGGCCTGTTCGGCGCCGCGCTGATCGGGCCCGGCACCGGTTATATTTTTGTCTACGCGGTCGAGATCGTGATGCTCTCGGTCACCCTCGTGCTGATGGCCACCCTGATGGGCGGCGCACGGCAGACCGCCATGGCGTAACGGCGTCACTTCGTAGCGGCGAATTTCCTCAGGAGAGTTTCATGGTGTATCTGCTTTTCGGTGCGTGGGTCACGATCGTCGGCTTCTGGCTCTTGAACCACTATTACTACGCCAACAAGAAGTACGAAGAGGAATACCGCCGCGGGCTGCACCCGAGGCGCTGAGCCGGCACTTCACGCGATCACGGCTCCGGGCGGTCCGTCGCCTTCGGCCCGAACACGCGGCCGACGAGCATGCCGACCAAAATCGAGCCGAAGATCGCGCTGTTGATCGCCAGCACCACGCCGAGCAGTTGGCCGCTGATCTGTGCGCCGAAGTCGTAGCCGTACTTGAGCCCGGCGGCGATGGCCGCGAGGTAGGCCAGCGCCACGGCCAGGCGCTGCAACGGGTGAGGTTTGCGGGGTGTCTGCATGGAAGCTGCGTTGCAAAACCGCCAGCTTAAACTGCCGGCGTGCCCACCCGACCCCGAGCCTCCGTTCCCATGCGCCCCCTCCGATGAACACCGGGCTCGAGTTGCGCCAGCTCGAATGTGTGCGCGGGCGGCGTTCGCTGTTCAAGGGCCTGGACCTCACGGTCCCGCCCGGCCGCTTGCTGCGCCTGCAAGGTGCCAACGGCGCCGGCAAGACCAGCCTGCTGCGCATGATCTGCGGCCTGCTGGCGCCGGCCCACGGCGACGTGCTGTGGCGCGGCCAGCGCATTGCGGCGCTGCGCGAAGAGTTCGGCAGGGAACTGGTTTATCTGGGCCACGCCGCCGCGCTGAAAGACGACCTCTCGGCACTCGAAAACCTGCAGACCGCCAGCCTGCTGGGCAGCCGCGCCGTGAACGCCGCGCAGGCTGGCGCGGCGCTGGCCGACGCCGGGCTGCGCGGGCGCGAGCGGGCGCCCGCGCGGGTGCTGTCGCAAGGGCAGCGCAAGCGGGTGGCGCTGGCGCGGCTGGTGCTGTCGGCCGATGCGCCGCTGTGGGTGCTGGACGAACCGTTCAATGCACTCGACACGGCCGCCGGTGCGTGGCTGGTCGGCCTGATCACGGCGCAGGTCGGGCGCGGCGGCATCGTGGTGCTGACCAGCCACCAGAGCGTGGTCTTCGACGCGGCGCTGCCGCAGCTGGCGTTGTCCTTATGACCTCTGGCTCCTTCGACGGCCTGCGCGCCCTGTTCCTGCGCGACCTCACGCTCGCGCTGCGGCGCCGCTCCGACACGGTCGCGGCGCTGGTGTTCTTCATCATCGTCGTGAGCTTGTTCCCGCTCGGCGTCGGGCCCGAACCCGCGCTGCTGCGCAGCATGGCGCCGGGGGTGGTGTGGGTGGCGGCGCTGCTGGCGTCGATGCTGTCGCTGGGGCGCCTGTTCGCCGATGATTTTCAGGACGGCACTCTGGAGCAACTGCTGCTGGCGGCCACCCCGCTGCCGCTGCTGGTCGCCGCCAAGATCGCCGCGCACTGGCTCTGTTCGGGCCTGCTGCTGGCGCTGCTGTCACCACTGCTGGCGCTGCAGTTCGACCTGTCGGCGTCGGCGGCCGGCGTGCTGCTGGTGTCGCTGCTGCTGGGCACGCCGCTGCTGAGCCTGATCGGCGCGATCGGCGCGGCGCTCACGGTCGGCGTGCGCGGCGCGGGGGTGCTGCTGTCGCTGCTGGTGCTGCCGCTGTACGTGCCGGTGCTGATCTTCGGCGCCGGAGCGGTCGACGCCCACAACGCCGGCCTGGGCGTCACGGCCCACTTTTCGCTGCTGGGCGCCATGCTGGTGCTGGCCGCCTTCCTGGCACCGCTGGCGGCGGCTGTTGCATTGCGTATCTCGGTGGAGTAAGGGTGGTTAAGCCAGGGCGCGGCACAATACGCGGCTGTTTTCGCCGCTGCCCTCGCCGCTGTCGGCCCCTCTGGCAACGCACCCCAACCCACGCACGATGAACTGGTTCAAGTACGCCGCGCCGCAACGATTCTACCCGCTGGCCGGAGCGCTGCTGCCGTGGTTCGGCTGGGCGGCGGTGGTGTTGACCGTGGTCGGCCTGGTGCTGGGCCTGGGCCTGGCGCCCACCGACGCGCAGCAAGGCGACTCGTACCGCATCATCTTCATCCACGTGCCGGCGGCGTGGATGTCGATGGTGGTCTATGTGGTGATGGCGTTCTGGGCCGGCATCGGGCTGGTGTTCAACGCGCGCCTGGCCTCGCTGCTGGCGATTGCGCTGGCCCCCACCGGCGCGTGGATGACCTTCATCGCGCTGTGGACCGGCGCGCTGTGGGGCAAGCCCACGTGGGGCGCCTGGTGGGTGTGGGACGCGCGCCTCACGTCGGAGCTGATCCTGCTGTTCCTCTACATCGGTTTCATGTCCTTGCACGCGGCCATCGACGACCCGCGCCGCGCCGACCGTGCCGCCGCCGTGCTGGCGCTGGTGGGCGTGGTCAACGTGCCGATCATCTATTTTTCGGTGAAGTGGTGGAACACCCTGCACCAGGGCGCGTCGGTCAGCCTGTCGAAGGCACCCAGCATCGCCACGCCGATGTTGCTGGGCATGCTGATCATGGCGCTGGCGTTCTGGGCTTACTGCATCGCTGTGGCGCTGGCGCGCACGCGCAACCTGATCCTGCAGCGCGAACGCCACGCCGCCTGGGCGCGGCAAGAAATTGTCGGCGCGTCGTCATGAACCTCTACTGGCAAAGCTGGTCAGATTTCTTCGCGATGGGCGGCTACGGCCTGTATGTCTGGGGCTCGTTCGCCGTGACCGCCGCGGTGATGCTGGGCGAGGTGTGGGCGCTGCGCGCATCGCGCCGTTCACTGGCCCTTGACGATTACGACGATGCTGCCCTGGAGAGGACACCCGATGAAACCTAGAACCAAACGCGGCCTGGCCATCGTGGTCGGTCTGGCCGTGCTCGGCACCGCCATCGCGCTGGTGCTGAATGCCTTCCAGAGCAACCTGGTGTTCTTCTTCAGCCCGTCGCAGGTGGCGGCCAACGAAGCGCCGCGCGAACGCAATTTCCGCATCGGCGGGCTGGTGAAGGAAGGCAGCGTGCAGCGCGACCCGAAAGGCCTGACGATCAACTTCGTCGTGACCGACCTGGCGCAGACCATTCCCGTCACCTACACCGGCCTGCTGCCCGACCTGTTCCGCGAGGGAAAAGGCGTGGTGGCACAGGGCAAACTCGGCGCCGACGGCGTGTTCCGCGCCGACCAGGTGCTGGCCAAGCACGACGAGAACTACATGGCGCCCGAGGCCGCCGCCGCGCTCGAGCAGGCGCGCCACGGCCAGATGCCGGCCGGCCAGACCACCTACGGAGCCAAACCATGATTCCCGAACTCGGACACTTCGCGATGATCCTGGCGCTGGCCATGGCGCTGGCGCAAAGCGTGCTGCCGCTGATCGGCGCGCAGACCGGCAGCGCGGCCTGGATGTCGCTGGCGCGCCCCTCGGCGCGCGGCCAGTTCCTGTTCGTGCTGATGGCCTACGGCTGCCTCACCGCGGCCTTCATCAACAACGACTTTTCGGTGCTGCTGGCGGCCAATCATTCCAACTCGACCTTGCCGCTCATCTACCGCATCACCGCGGTGTGGGGCAACCACGAGGGCTCGATCCTGCTGTGGTCGCTGATCCTGTCGGGCTGGACCTTGGCCGTCTCGATCTTCTCGAAGCAGCTCGACGACCGCACCGTTGCGCGCGTGCTCGGCGTGATGGGGCTGGTCAGCGTCGGCTTCCTGCTGTTCACCTTGACCACGTCGAACCCGTTCGAGCGCCTGCTGCCGGCCGCCGCCGACGGCCGCGACCTGAACCCTTTGCTGCAAGACCCCGGCATGATCATCCACCCGCCGATGCTCTACATGGGCTACGTCGGCTTCGTGGTGGCGTTCGCGTTCTCGGTCGCTGCGCTGCTGTCCGGCCGCATGGACGCGGCCTGGGCGCGTTGGTCGCGCCCTTGGACGACGGTGGCGTGGTGCTTCCTGACCTGCGGCATCGCGCTCGGCAGCTTCTGGGCCTACTACGAACTGGGCTGGGGCGGCTGGTGGTTCTGGGACCCGGTCGAAAACGCCTCCTTCATGCCCTGGCTGGTGGGCACGGCGCTGATGCATTCGCTCGCCGTCACCGAAAAGCGCGGCGGCTTCAAGATGTGGACGGCGCTGCTGGCGATCCTCGCGTTTTCGCTGTCGCTGCTGGGCACCTTCATCGTGCGCTCCGGCGTGCTGAGCTCGGTGCACGCGTTCGCCACCGACCCGGCGCGCGGCATCTTCATCCTTGGTTTCCTGGCGCTGGTGATCGGCGGCTCGCTGACCTTGTTCGCGTGGCGTGCGCCCAAGGTCGGCGTGGGCGGCAGCTTCGAGGCGATGTCGCGCGAGTCGATGCTGCTGGCCAACAACGTGCTGTTGGTGGTGGCCGCCGCGGCGGTGCTGCTGGGCACCGTCTACCCGCTGGTGATCGACGCGCTGGGCATGGGCAAACTTTCGGTCGGCCCGCCCTACTTCAATGCCGTGTTCGTGCCGCTGATGGCGCCGGCCCTGTTCCTGATGGGCGTGGGCCCGATGACCCAGTGGCGCCAGGCCGGCGTGATCGACCTGGCGCGCAAGCTGCGCTGGGCCTTCGGTGTGAGCGCGGCCAGCGCGGTGATCGCGCCGTTCGCACTGGGCCAGTGGACGCCCATGATCGGCTTCGGCCTGCTGCTGGCCGCGTGGATCGCCAGCACCGCGGTGCTGAATCTCGTGACGCGCGTGCGCGAGCACCCGGCCGGCGTGGCCACCGCGCTGCGCAAGCAGCCGGGCAGCTACTACGGCATGTTGCTGGCGCACTTCGGCGTGGCGGTGTTCATCGTCGGCGTCACCGTGGTCAGCGGCTATAGCAGCGAGACCGACGTGCGCATGCAGCCCGGAGAAACCACGATGTCGGGCGGCTACTCGGTGCGCATGGATGACCTGCGCGAGGTGCGCGGCCCGAACTACGTGTCGGCGCAGGCGATCATCAGCGTCACGCGTGACGGCCAGGCGGTGGCCACCTTGCGGCCGGAGCGACGCGTCTACAACGTCAGCCGCTCGCCGATGACCGAGGTGGCGATCGACCGCGGCTTCACACGCGACCTGTACGTCGCGCTGGGCGAGCCGGTGGACGCCACTTCCTGGAGCGTGCGTGTACACCACAAGCCCTTCGTCAACTGGATCTGGCTCGGCTGCCTGCTGATGGCCGGCGGCGGCGTGCTGGCGGTGCTCGACCGGCGCTACCGCACGCGCCGCAGCGCGGTGGCCGAGGCCGCGCCGCCCAGCGCAGAGGCGCCGCCGCGGGCAGCGAACCCGGTGCTGGTCGGCAAGATGATTGGCCAAGCGATTGGCCCAGAGCGCGCGCAATGAAGCGCTACCTGCTGCCGCTGATCGTCTTTCTGGTGCTGGTCGGGTTCTTCGCGATCGGGCTGGGCTTGAACCCGCGCGAGGTGCCGTCGCCGCTGATCGGCAAGCCGGCGCCGGCCTTCACCCTGCCGCTGCTGGGCGCGCCGGACCAGAAGCTGTCGGCGCAAGAGCTCCAGGGCAAGGTCTGGGTGCTGAACGTGTGGGCCTCGTGGTGTGTGCCGTGCCGCCAGGAGCACCCGCTGATCACCGAGCTGGCCAAGAGCGGCGGCGTGCCCGTCTACGGACTGAACTACAAAGACAAACCCGGCGACGCGAGCGCCTGGCTGGCCAAGCTCGGCGACCCGTATGCGGCGACCTTGTCCGACCTGGACGGCGTGGTCGGCATCGACTACGGCGTGTACGGTGTGCCCGAGACCTTCGTCATCGACCGGCAGGGCGTGATCCGCCTGAAGCACATCGGGCCGGTGACGCCCGAGGCGATGCAGAAATCGATTCTGCCGATGGTGGAGAAGCTGAGGAAGTCCAATGTCTAGGGTGACGGCGATGCTCGCTTGCGCGCTGGCTCTGGCGCCCGTGTTGGCGCAGGCCCAGCAGCAGCCGGCCTCGTCCGCGCCCACCGCCGCCCGCCAGGCGCAGCCCATGTCGGCCGACCCGGCGCTCGAAGCGCGTGTGCTGAAGGTGGCCGAGGAACTGCGCTGCCTGGTGTGCCAGAACGAGACCATCGCCGCGTCGCACGCCGACCTGGCGGTGGACCTGCGCAAGCAGATCCGGGTCAAGCTGAGCCAGGGCCAGTCGGAACGCCAGATCCTCGACTTCATGGTCGAGCGCTACGGCGACTTCGTGCTGTACCGCCCGCGCCTGAGCGCCAGCACCGTGCTGCTGTGGGCCGGGCCCTTCGTGTTGCTGCTGACCGCCGCGGGCGTGCTCGGCTTCAACATCCGCAAGCGCCGCCAAAGCCTGGTCGCTGAAGCGCTGAGCCCCGCACAAGTGCAGCGCGCGCGCGAGTTGCTCGAAGAGAGCGCCCGGACGCCCCGTCCTTCACCGTGAACCGCCCATGACCGTCTTCTGGATCGCCGCCGCCGGGCTGCTGGTGCTGGCCTGGGGGCTGCTGCTGCCCCCGCTCATTCGCAAGCGCAATGCCTCGCCCACCGCGCCCACCCCGCAAGCGGCGCTGCCCGACGCAAGCCGCTCCAACCTGGCCATCCTGCGCGACCAGCTGGCCCAGGTCGATGCCGAGTTGGCCGCCGGCAGCGTCTCGGCCGAGCAGCACCGCCTGTCGCGCGCCGAGATCGAACGCCGCGTGCTCGACGAAGAAGCCGTCGCCGACGGCCCGCGCAAAGCCGGCTCGGCGCGCCGCACGGCGGCCGTGCTGGGCACGCTGATACCGCTGTTCGCGGTCGGCGTTTACGCGCTCAAGGGCAACCTCGCAGCGCTCGACCCGCGCGTCGTGCAGGCCCAGCCCGCGCAGGGCGAGGTGACGATGGCGCAGGTGGAAGAGATGGTCGAAAAGCTGGCCAAGAAGCTCGAAGGCCAGACCGCGCCCCAGCCCGGCGACGCGCAGGGCTGGTCGATGCTGGCGCGCTCGTATGCTTTCCTGCAGCGCTTTCCCGAAGCGAGCCGGGCCTACGGCCGCGCGATCGCGCTGGAGCCGAAGAATCCTCAACTGCTGGCCGACCATGCCGACGTGCTGGCCGCGCTGCAAGGCCAGCAACTTGCCGGCGAGCCAGCGCGGCTGATCGAGCAGGCGCTGCAGATCGACCCCAACCACCCCAAGGCGCTGGCGCTGGCCGGCAGCGCCGCGTTCGAACGCAAGGAGTTCGCCGCCGCGATCGCCCTCTGGACCAAGGCGCGCCAGTTCGTGCCCCCCGACAGCGAGTTCGCGAAGGCGCTCGACGGCAGCATTGCCGAGGCCAGGGGCGCCGCGCCAGCGAGCGGCGCGGTGCCGGCCGCAGCGGCACCGGCGCTGGCTGCTGTGACTCCCGCAGCGTCGACCGCCGCAACGTCGCCGGCCCAACCCGCGGCGGCCTCTGCTGCAGCAACCGCAACCACAGCCGCAGCCGCGGCCGGCGCGCAGATCACCGGCCGCGTCAGCCTGGCCCCCGCGCTGGCCGCACGCGCCGCGCCGACCGACACCGTGTTCATCTTCGCCCGCGCCGCCGAAGGCCCGCGCATGCCGCTGGCGATCCTGAAGCGCACCGTGGCCGACCTGCCGATCACCTTCACGCTCGACGACAGCATGGCCATGTCGCCGCAAATGAAGCTGTCCAACTTCCCGGTCGTGGTGGTGGGCGCGCGCGTGTCCAAGTCCGGCAACGCGATGCCGCAAGCCGGCGACCTGCAAGGCCAGGCCGCCCCGAGCAAGATCGGCAGCAGCGGCATCGAACTGGTGATCGACGGCGTGCAGCCTTGAGCGCCGGAAGCCAGCATGAACGACGGTACCCCGCCATCGCAGTACCTCGTGATCTCGCGCGGGCAGTGGGATGCCGACAAGGCCCCCGAGGACATCCAGAACGCCATTGACGCCTTCTACGCCTGGCGCGAGCGCCTTCTCGCAGAAGGTCGCATGCAAGGCGGGCAACGCCTGGCCACGCAAGCCAAGCGGGTGTCGCGCGAGGGCGTGCTCGACGGCCCGTTCGCCGAGGCCAAGGAGGTGATCGGAGGCTACTGGTTCTTTCTGGCCGGCAGCCTGGAAGAGGCCGCGGCGCTCGCAGCCCAGAACCCGTGCCTGGCTTTTGGTCTGAGCTACGAGGTGCGGCCCATCGAGGCAGAGCGCGCGAGCGCGTTCAAGGTCACCAACGAGACCCCGGCCCGGCCGGCCGCAGCGGGGCTGCGGCTGAACGAAACCTAGCAGCGCCAGCCGCGCCCGGCTTGTCCCGAGCTTGCGCAACAATGCGCCATCCTCAATCGATGGAGCCCCTGATGCACACCACACTCGCCACCCCGGAAGACAAACCCGCCAAGCCCGACGAGAGCGGTCGGCTGGAAGAACAACTGTCGTTCAAGTCACGCTTCGTGCTGATCTTCGGCGAGATCGACGACAAGCTCGCGCACGCCACCTGCCGCCGCCTGCTGGCACTGTCGGAAGAGTCGGACGCGCCGATCACGATGCTGATCTCGTCACCCGGCGGGCATGTGGAATCGGGCGACGCGATCCACGACATGATCGGCTTCGTGCGCGCGCCAATCACCACGGTCGGCACCGGCTGGGTGGCCAGCGCGGGTGCGCACATCTTTCTGGCGCCACCGAAAGAGCGCCGCGTGTGCCTGCCCAATACGCGTTTCATGATCCACCAGCCGGCCGGTGGCGCGGGCGGCCAGGCCACCGACATCGCCATTCAGGCCAAGGAGATCCTGAAGACGCGCGAGCGCATTGCACGCGTGATCGCGCGCCAGACCGGCAAGCCGCTCGAAACCGTGGTGACCGACATCGAGCGCGACTACTGGATGACGGCCGACGAAGCGGTGAAGTACGGCATCGTGTCGCGCGTGATCGAGCGGCACAAGGATCTGACCTGAGCGTTGGCTCAGGGAGCCTTGCCCTGCGTGCCCTGGTGTGAGAGCCGGTCGCGGCAGCGGGCACGTGCCGCTTCATCGGCCTGGGCCTCGCAGCGCGCCACCGCGTCGTTGACGCCCACCGACGACGCAGCCGCCGCGGGACGCGTTGGCCGCAGCGTGGGCAGCGTGGGTTTCGATGCCGCTGGCAGCGACTTGCCGAGCGGGATGCTGATCTGCGGCACCACCCGGCCCTCGGGCCGTGAATCGTCGGGAGGGGTGGCGTTGTCGCGCTTCTCGGCCGGCGTCAGTGTCCTGGGACCGGGCAGCGCGGCGGCCGGAGCGGATGCCCCCGCGGCAGGCGCCGGGGCAACGGTCTGGGCAGACACCCAGGCCGACAGCGCGCTCAGCGTTGCGGCGGCCAACACCACGGCACGCAGAGATAGGCGATTGATCTTCATGCCACCAGCATGCACCGCCACGCGGCGTTGCGCTGTAGGACGACCGGCCGTGCGCGATGCGCGATCCTGTCGTCAGGCCTTGAGCCGGTACCCGGTCCGGAAGATCCAGGCCACGATCGCCAGCGCCACGGCCAGGAAGGCCAGCGTCATGCCCAGGCTCAGCCACAGGCTCACGTCGGCCAGCCCGTAGAAGCTCCAGCGGAAACCGCTGATCAGGTAGACGACCGGGTTGAACAGCGCCACCGTCTGCCAGAACGGCGGCAGCATGTCGATCGAGTAGAAGCTGCCGCCGAGAAACGTGAGCGGCGTGACGATCAGCAGCGGCACGACCTGCAGCTTTTCGAAACCGTCGGCCCAGATGCCGATGATGAAACCGACCAGGCTGAACGTGACCGCCGTGAGCACCAGGAACAGCAACATCCAGAACGGGTGTTCGATGTGCAGCGGCACGAACAGCGCCGCGGTGGCCAGGATGATCAGCCCCAGGATGATCGACTTGCTGGCCGCCGCGCCCACGTAGGCCAGCGCGATCTCCACATACGAGACCGGCGCCGACAGCAACTCGTAGATCGTGCCGGTGAACTTGGGAAAGTAGATGCCGAACGACGCGTTCGAGATGCTCTGCGTCAGCAGCGACAGCATGATCAGCCCCGGCACGATGAAAGCGCCATAGCTGATGCCGCCGACCTCCGGGATGCGCGAACCGATGGCCGCGCCGAAGACCACGAAATACAGCGAGGTCGAGATGACAGGCGAGATGATGCTCTGCATCACCGTGCGCCAGGTGCGCGCCATCTCAAAGTTGTAGATCGCACGGACGGCGTGCAGGTTCATGCGGCCACCCTTGCGTCGTTCTTCGCGTCCAGCTTTGTGTCATGCACCAGGCTGACGAAAATGTCTTCGAGCGAACTTTGCGTGGTGTGCAGGTCTTTGAACGGAATGCCGGCGTCGCCGAGCGCCTTCAGCAACTCGACGATGCCGCTGCTGGCGCCGTCCGTGTTGTTCACGTCGTAGGTGTAGATCAAGTCGTTGCCGTCCTTCGACAACTCCAGCGCGTAAGCGGCGCTCAGCGCGTCGGGCAGGCGCTGCACCGGGTGTTGCAATTGCAGGGTGAGCTGCTTTTTGCCAAGCTTGCGCATCAGCTCGGCCTTGTCTTCCACCAGGATCAGCTCGCCCTTGCTGATGACGCCGATGCGGTCGGCCATCTCTTCGGCTTCGTCGATGTAGTGGGTGGTCAGGATGATCGTGACGCCGGTGCTGCGCAGGCCGCGCACCAGTTCCCACATGTCGCGCCGAAGCTCCACGTCCACACCCGCGGTCGGCTCGTCGAGGAACAGCACCTGCGGCTCGTGCGACAGCGCCTTGGCGATCATCACGCGGCGTTTCATGCCGCCCGAGAGCGTCATGATCCGGTTGTCTTTCTTGTCCCACAGCGAGAGCGACTTCAAGACCTTCTCGATGTGCGCCGGGTTGGCCGGCTTGCCGAACAGCCCGCGGCTGAATGAGACGGTGTTCCAGACGCTCTCGAACGCGTCGGTCGTCAGCTCCTGCGGCACCAGGCCGATCATCGAGCGCGCGGCACGGTAGCCGCGCACGATGTCGTGGCCGTCCACGTGTACCGTGCCGCTGCTGGCGTTGACGATGCCGCAGACGATGCTGATCAAGGTGGTCTTGCCGGCGCCGTTGGGGCCGAGCAGCGCAAAGATCTCGCCCTGGCGGATGTCGAGGCTGACGTTCTTGAGGGCCGAGAAGCCGGAGGCGTAGGTCTTGGAGAGATTCGAGATCGAGAGGATGGCGGGCATGGACGCGAGGATAGCGTGCGCCGCCCGCCGGCGTTGGCGTCAGCGCACGCAGTGTCAGCGCACGTAGGCCCGCGTCAGGTACGGCGGCGCGGTCTGCCGGCCCACCAGCCCGCCCACGGCCAGCAGCGCCATCAGGTAGGGCAGCATGATCAGCAGCGCGTTCGGCACGTTCACGCCCATCGCCGGCAGCTGGAATTGCAACGCGGTCGCCGCACCGAAGAACAGGCAGGCCAGCACCGTGCGGCCGACCTTCCAGTTGCCGAAGATCACCGCGGCCAGCGCCAGGTAACCCGCGCCGCTGGTCATGCCTTCAGTGAAGGTGTGGATGTCGCCGATCGACAGGAAGCAGCCGGCGAGCGCCGACATCACACCGCAGAACAGCACCGCGCCGTAGCGGATGCGGGTGACCGACACGCCCGACTTGTCGACCGCGCGCGGTTCGGCGCCGGCCGCATGCACCGCCAGGCCGAGCGCGGTGTTGCGCATGACCCAGGCGGTGATCAGCACGAGCACGAGGGCAGCGTAGAGCAGCCAGGTCTGGCGGAACACGGCGTCGCCGAAGATCGGGATGTCGCCCAGCAGCGGCGGCGACCACTTGTCCAGCCCCGGAATCTCGGTGCGCGATCGGCTGCCCAGGATCGCGCGATAGGCGGTGGTGGTGGCGCCCAGCACCAGGATGTTGATGCCGATGCCGGTGACGATCTGGTTGGCTCGCAAGGTGTTGCTGAGCCAGGCCTGCAGCAGCGCGACCGGAATGACGGCCAGCACGCCCGCCACCAGGCCCAGCATCGGGCTGCCTGTTGCCCACGAGGTGATGGCGCCGGCAAACGCGCCCGTCAACATCATGCCTTCGACGCTCATGTTCAGCACGCCGGCACGTTCGCTGACCAGTTCGCCGGTGGCGGCCAGCAACAGCGGAAGGGCCAGGCGCAGGCTCGACCCGATGAACACCGCCAGCATCTCGTCGGTCATCGTGTGCTCTCCTTGCCTTGCATCCAATACGCCGCGCCGGCCAGCGTGACGATGATCAAACCCTGGATCACCAGCACCACCGCGCTCGGCACGCCCGCGCCCATTTCCATGTTGATGCCGCCCGAGCGCAGAAAGCCGAACAGCAAGGCGCTGGCCAGCACACCCCACACCGAACCGCGCGCCAGCAAGCCCACCACCAGTCCGTCGAAACCGTAACCCGACGAGAAGCGCGACTTCAGGCTGTACTGCTCGCCCTGCAGCATGAACGCGCCGGCCAACCCGCCCATCGCGCCGGCGATGAACAGCGCCAACACGATCGACGACTGGATCGGGATGCCGGCGCGCCGCGCCGCCACCGCGTTCAGCCCGAGCGCGCGCAGGCGCACACCGAAGGCCGTCTTGTCGAGCACGACCCAGACGATCACCGCCAGCACCAGCGCGAACAGCAGCCCGATGTGCAGCGGCATGCCCGGGTCGTCGCCGAGCAGCGGCAGCTTGGTGAGGTCGGGGATCTCTTTCGATTCGGGCAAGGTCGCGGTGGTCGTCATCGGCTGGCGCAGCAGCGCGACCGATTGCACCGACCAGTACAGCAGCCACACCGCGACGAAAGACAGCAGCAAGGTGCTGATGACCTCGTTGGTGCCGACCTTGGCTTTCAGCACACCGGCCACGCCACCCCACAGACCGCCAGCCAGCGCCGCCGCGGCCATCGGCAGCAGGTACGACAGCGGTGCCGGCAGCAGCGTGGCACCACCGTACAGCGCCACCGCCGTGGCCGCCATGCCGCCCATCGCGATCTGCCCTTCGCCGCCGACGTTGGTCAGGTTCGCGCGATTGGCAAACACGAAGCCAAGGCCGACCAGACCCAGCGCGAGCGCGCGGTTGATCGATGCGGCAATCGCGTACGGCGAGCCCCACGCGCCTTCGGCAAAGGCCGCCAGCGCATCACCCAGCGGCACGCCGATGGCCACCACCAGCAAGGCGCCGCAGACAAACGCGAACAGCACCGCGGCGAGCGAGATCCAGACCGGACCGTAGTCCTTGAACAGGCGCGCGCCGAACGGCGTGGTCTTGGGTGCTGCGATCGTTGTCATGCCACGTGCCCCGCCATCATCGCGCCGATGCGGTCGCGTTCGCTTGCCTGCGCCACGCACTCGCCCATGATCCGCCCGCGGTACAGCACGACGATGCGGTGCGCCACGCTGAGCAACTCATCGAGCTCCGACGAGATCAGCAGCACGCCCACGCCGCGTTCGCAAGCATTGCGGATCTGCCCGTACACCGCTTCGACCGCGCCCACGTCGAGCCCGCGCGTGGGTTGCGCGGCCAGCAGGAAGCTCAGGTTCTGTGTGCCCAGTTCGCGCCCGAGCACGGCCTTTTGCTGGGTGCCGCCGGAGAGGCTGCCGAACGGAATCTCCGGCCCGGCCGCGCGCACGTCGAAGGTCTTCATCACGTCCAGCGTCGCGCTGCGCAGTTGGTCGCGATCGAGCCAGCCCCAGCGGCTGAAATCCTTCAGCCGGCTCAGGAACAGGTTCTCGGCCAGGCTCATGCCAGTGACGCAGCCGACCGCGTGGCGGTCTTCAGGCACCACGCCGACACCGGCCGCGGTGATCTGTTTCGGCGTGCGGCCGGTCAGCTCCTGGCCCTTGACGAAGAAGCGCCCGGCGCTCGCCGGCAGCATGCCCGCGAGCACCGCGGCCAGTTCGCTCTGGCCGTTGCCTTCGACACCGGCGATGCCGACGATCTCGTGCCGGTGAACCATCAGGGTGAAGTTGTCGAGCCGCGCCACGCCTTCGGCATCGCGCACGCACAGGCCGTCGGCCATCAGCACTTCGTCTTCGGGGCGGCGCGTGGGAGCGTCTGCCGACGTTGCGGGTGCATCGCGGCTCACCTCGCCCAGCATCGCGCTCGCCGACGCGCTCAGGCCCTCCAGGTCGCGCTGGATCATCGCGCGCACCAGGCGGTCGATCTCCTGTGCCGGCGCGCTCGACTGCGCCACCATGCGCCCGCCGCGCAGCACGCTCACGCGGTGCGCCACCTTCTTGATCTCGGCCAGCTTGTGCGTCACCAGCACCACGCCGCAGCCTTGGCTGGCAACGCGCTGGCACACGCTCAGCAGGCCTTCGATCTCAGCCGGCAGCAGCACCGCGGTCGGTTCGTCGAGCACCAGCAGGCGCGGTTCTCGCATCAGGCACTTGACGATCTCGACGCGCTGGCGCTCGCCGACCGACAAGTCCTGGATGCGCGCGTTCGGGTCCAGCGCCAGCCCGTAATGTGCCGACAGTTCGCGAACCCGCTGGGCGCACTCGGCACGCTTCAATAGGCCGCGCGCCTGGCCGAGCAGCAGGTTGTCGACCACCGTCAGGTCGGGCACCAGGCTGAAGTGCTGGTGGACCATCGCGATGCCGCGCGCCAGCGCATCGGCCGGGCCATGCGGGCGGTGCAGTTCGCCACCCAGCCGCATCTCGCCGGCGTCGGGCGCGTAAACGCCGAAGATCAGGTTGCACAGCGTGGACTTGCCGGCGCCGTTCTCGCCCAGCAGGCAATGGATCTCGCCGGCCGCGATGTCGAGCGACACATCGTCGAGCGCCTGCAAGGTCGCGAAGCGCTTGCTCATGCCGCGCAGCGACAGCAGCGGCGGCGCGGCCGCGCCGGGCGTGTCAAGCGCCGCCGTCGCAATGGCTTCAGCTTCGGACAAGGGCGTCCCCGAGTGAAAGCGTCCAGGCCTTGCGCCCTCGCCCCTTTGGGGAGAGGGTTGGGGTGAGGGGCCGCGCACGGCAAGAACCGCAGCGGTCAGCCCTCACCCCTGCCCTCTCCCAGAGGGAGAGGGAGTAAAGCCACATCCCTCTCACCCTTCCAGCACCTTGATCTTGCCGTCCAGGATCATCTTCTTGATCTCTTCGAGCTTGGCCTTCTGCTCCGGCGTGCCACCGCACACCACCATACCCGACGCCTTCGGCCCCATCGCCAGGCCGAACGGCTTGTAGCCCGCCTTCCACGTGCCGGCCACCGCCTCGTTGATCGCGTACGAAGCGAGGAAACCGACGCCGGTGATGCTGTAGCCCACGTACAGCGGGTCGGTGCCGCAGCGGTCGGTGTAGCTGCCGATGATCTTGGTGCCCTTGTCCTTGGCCGCCTGCTCCATGCCCTTCAGGCCCAGGTTCAGGATGTGATAGTGGATGTCGGCCCCCTGCGCAATCGCCGCGAGCGTGCCTTCCTTGGACTTGACCACGTCGTCGAAGTCGCCGGTGAAGCTCTGGAAGTACTTGATCTTCGGGTTGATGAACTTGGCGCCGTTGTTGAACTCGGTGCCGGCGTTGACGATCGGCGGAATCTCGAGCCCGCCGATGTAGCTGATCGCGCCGGTCTTGGACATCATGGCCGCCGCCGCGCCGGCCACGAACGCGATCTCGGCCTGCTTCACGTCATACCCGGCGATGTTGGGCAGGCTCTCGTCACGGTTGCCGCCGACGATGGAGAACTTGACCTTGGGGAATTTCTTCGCCACCTTGGTCAGCGCCGCCTGCGTCTGCCCGCCGATGCCGATCACGAGCGCGTTCTTGCTGGCCAGGGTGGTCAGCGCCTGCTCCATGTCGGCGTCCTTGATGTTCTCGATCATCTGCATCTTCATCTTCGGGCCGAGTTCTTTCTGCACCGCCATCAGCCCGTCGTAGCCAGACTCCATCCAGCCCTTGTCGGTCTTCGAGCCGGGCAGCAGCACGCCCACTGTCAGTGGGTCGGCCGCCTGCGCGGCAGGGCCGGCGGCGAGTTGCAGCGCCAACAGTCCGGCCGCGGCAAACATGCCCCGGCGCGTCATGAAATTCTTGGACATCGCGATTCCTTTCGTCAGTGACATACGTGGAGTGAAGCGGGCCGCCGATGCGGGCGACTGACGGTGGTTAGCAAAAACGGTGCCGCGCGGATTGCCCCGGTGGCGGTGGCCGCCGCCCGCCCGGAAACAGGGCGCTGGAACGCGAGTTGCACCGAAATGATGTTCAGTCAAGTCACTTGAATGACACTCTTGGTGCACGACCGGGTGCTGCCTGTGGCCCGCGCCTTGCTGACACGTGACGGCAAAGCAAGTGAAGTGATGACCCGGCAGGGCTCAACCAGAGAAGGGGCACGGCAACGATGGACAACACAGTGGATGACCCGAGCCTGGCCGAACTCGCCGCCGCGCGGCGCGGCGGCCGGCTGACGGCCGCGCAGGCGGTCGAGACCACACTGGCCCGCATCGCCGCGCTCGACGGCGCGCTGCACGCGTTCTGCACACTCGACGCCGAAGGCGCGCGCCGTACCGCCGCCGCCATCGACGAACGCCTGGCGCGCGGTGAGGCGGTCGGCCCGCTGGCCGGCGTGCCGGTGGCCATCAAGGACCTGGTGTGCACGCGCGGGCTGCGCACCACCTTCGGCTCAAAGCTGTACGCCGAGCACGTGCCCGACGAAGACGACGTGGTGGTGGAGCGGCTGCGCGCGGCCGGCGCCATCGTCATCGGCAAGACCAACACGTCCGAATTCGGCTACGGCGCGATCGGGCACAACCCGCTGTTCCCGACCACGCGCAACCCGTGGAACGTTGCGCTGACCCCCGGCGGCTCGAGCGCGGGTTCGGCCGCCGCGGTGGCCGCGCGTTTGTTGACCCTGGCGATTGGCAGCGACGGCGGCGGTTCGGTGCGCGTGCCGGCTGCCCTGTGCGGGCTGTTCGGCATCAAGCCCTCATGGGGCCGCGTGCCGGTGTATCCGGGCTGCCGCGACGAACGTTACCCCGGCATCAGTAGCTGGGAGTCGCTCGAACACATCGGCCCGATCACGCGCACCGCGGCCGACGCGGCGCTGGCGCTGTGTGTGCTGGCCGGGCCGACGCCGCGCGACCGGTTCTCGATTCCGGCCGAAAGCAGTGACTGGGCGATTGCCCCAGCCGACAGCCTGCGCAAGATCCGCATCGCCGTCAGCCCCGACCTGGGCTTTGCGCTGGTGGACCCGCAGGTGCGCCACGCGACGCTAGCCGCCGCGCGGCGCATCGAACACGAACTCGGCTGCGGGGTCGAGCTGGCCAACCCCGCCACCGGCAACCCCGGCGCGATGTTCGAGACGCTGGTTGCGCTGGACACCGACCGAGCCGGCCTGCGCCGCATGGCCGCCGAACAAGGCGTCACGCTGACCGGCTGGCTTGCGCGGCTGCTCGCGCGCGACTGGAGCGGCGATGAATTCACGCACGCGCTGATGGAGCGCAAGCGCATCGTCAACACCGTGTGGCGCTTCATGGAGGCGTATGACTTCCTGCTGACGCCCACCACCGCCAGCGCGGCCTTCTCCGTTGACCTGGAAGGCCCGACCCACATCGCCGGCCAGGCCGTCGACACGGTCGCCTGGCTGCCGTTTTCATCGATCGCGAACCTGACCGGGCTGCCGGCGGCGTCGGTGCCGGTGGGTTTCACGGCCGAAGGTCTGCCGATCGGGCTGCAGATCATGGGCCGGCACCTGGACGACCGCGGGGTGCTGGCGTTGGCGGCGGTGGTGGAGGGCTTGTATCCGATGCGGGACCGGCGGCCACCGGTGTGTGCGGGACTTGCGCCAGCAACGCGCTGATCGGCGCGTCAGCCAGGGGGGCCCAGCCAATCCTCCACGCTCAGGCCGGGCACGCGCTGGAACTCGCGCAGGTTGTGCGTCACCACCGTCAATCCGCGCGAACGCGCGTGCGCTGCGATGAACAGATCGTGGCTGCCGATGGGCGTGCCGGCTTTCTCGAGCACGGCGCGCGAATGTCGGCGTAATGCCGATCTGCCGGCTCGTCAAAGGGCAGCACCAACAGGCTGTCGAGCAACTGTTCGACGCGACCGGTCGGCACGGCAGAACCTTTGCGCTGCGCACCGAAGCGCAATTCGCAGGCGACCACGATGCTGGTGCACAACGCATCGGGAGGCACCGCGCCGATCCTCGCCACCAAAGGCCCGCCCGGGTTGCGGATCAGATCGGACAGCGTGTTCGTGTCCAGCAACCAGGCCGGCTCAGCCATCAGAGGTCCACGCGCTGCTGTGGCGGCAGGTCTTCCACGTCGGGAAGGCCCTCGTCCAGCGGCCCCCAGGAGGCCAGCAGCTCCAGGAGCCGGTTCGTGCGGATGGGCGTGAGGATGAGCCGATCGCCCTCCTTGCGCATCAGCACCTCGGTGCCCTCGAGCTCGAATTCACGCGGGATGCGGACAGCCTGGTTGCGACCATTCCGGAACAGCGAAGCATGGCGTTCGGTCACGGGAGGCTCCTGAGGAACTGGCATATGCCGAAGCATGTGGCACGATCGCTTGCGCTGTCAAATCAGGGCTCGCGAGCGCAGGCCGGTGCATGATCGTGTCACGGCCCCGCCGCCCAAACCCTCCCCGGAGACCCGACCCATGGCAGAACAGACCCCCGGCCTGCAGGAACAACACGCCCAACTGGCGCCGCTCGCATCTCGCTACATCGATGTGCCGGCACTGCAGTGGCAGCCGACGCGCTTTCCCGGCGTCGAGATCAAGGTGCTGGTGGAAGACCCCGAGACCGGCCTGCAGACCGTGCTGACGCGCATGGCGCCTGGCTCGGTGCTGACCGACCACATGCACACGCGCATCGAACAGAGCTGGGTGCTCGAAGGCAGCCTGGTGGACCACGAAGGCGAGGTCAGCGCCGGCAACTTCGTCTGGCGGCCGGCGGGCAGCCGGCATGTGGCGAGCGCGCCGAACGGTGCGCTGATCCTGGGCTTCTTCCTTCAGCCGAACCAGTTCTTCTAGGCTGCCCCACTCACGCGCCAGACCACATCACCCACGTCGTCGGCCACCAACAACGAGCGACCGTCCGGCCCGATCACCACGCCGACCGGCCTGCCGTACGACACCTTCTCATCCGGCGCCAGAAAACCGCTCAGGATGTCGCGCGGCGGCCCGCTCGGGCGGCCGTTGGCGAACGGCACGAAAACGACCCGGTAGCCGCTGAGCGTGCTGCGGTTCCACGAGCCGTGCTGGCCGATGGCCATGCCGTCCTGCTCGAAGCCGGGCAAGGTGCCGGCCGGCAGCCAGCACAGGCCGAGCGACGCGGTGTGTCCGCCGAGCGCGTAGTCGGGCGCGATCGCGCGCGCCACCATCGCCGCGTCTTGCGGCACGCGGTCGTCCACCGTCTGGCCCCAGTAGCAGTACGGCCAGCCGTAGAAGGCGCCGTCCGTCACTGAAGTCAGGTAGTCGGGCGGGGTCTCGTCGCCAAGGCCGTCGCGCTCGTTGACCACGGTCCAGAGCCGGCGGGTGTTCGGCTCCCAGGCCAGGCCGACAGGGTTGCGCAGCCCGCCGGCAAAGATGCGGCTGAGGCCGGTGGCCAGGTCGATCTCGTAGATGCAGGCGCGCCCCTCTTCGACCTCCATGCCACTTTCGGCAATGTTGCTGAGCGAGCCGACACCGACGAAGAGCTTGCGCCCGTCGGGGCTCGCCAGCAGGCTGCGCGTCCAGTGGCCGCGCGGCTTGAACTCGGCGAGCTTGCGCGCCGGTGCGGTGATGCGCGTGGCGCCGGGTGTGTACGGGAAGGCGACCAGGCCGTCGGTGTTACCCACGTAGAAGGTGTCGCCCAGCAGCGCCATGCCGAAGGGCTGGCTCAGGCCTTCGAGGAAAGTTTCGCGGGTTTCGGCCACGCCGTCGCGGTCGGCGTCGCGCAGCAGGGTGATGCGGTTCGGGCTCGGGCCGATGGCGGCGGCGCGTTTCATCGTGCTGAACATTGCGTGGTCGAAGATCGAGCGCGCCGGCCCGGGCGTGAACAGCGCTTCGGCGACGGTCACGTCGCCATTGGGCAGCACGTGGATCCAGCGCGGGTGCTTCAAGCCGGTGGCGAAGGCGTTGACCTTCAAGCCTGGCGCGGCGGTCGGCAGCTGCCCCGGCGCCCAGCCCTTGGCGGTGGGCATCTTCAAGGTCGGGATGCGGCCCTGCGGTCGGGCCGCCGGGATGGTTGGCAAGGGGCCCACCGCCTGTCCGGGTGCGCTGCCCTGCAAACGCCGCCACCGGATCGCCGCTTCGCCGACCAACGCCACCACTTGTGCAAACACGCCCGCTTCGCTCATCACACGCCTCCAGGAAGAGGCGCGCATGTTACCGAGGAACGGCTCCGCCGCTTCAGTGCACCTGCGGCGTGTTCACCCACAGCACCCGCGCGGCGCCCGGCCCGGGGTTGCTGTAGCGGTTGGTCAGGTGGTTCTTGAAGAAGAACGAATCACCGGCGCCGAGCACGTAGCGGGTCTCGTCGATGGTCAGCTCGAGCTGGCCCTCGATCACGTAGCCCAGGGTCTCGCCCTGGTGGGTGATCGGGTCGTCCTTCGCGCCGCCGGCTTCGACGACGTGAATGTTGCCTTCGAGCAGATTGCCGGCGCCGAACGGCACCAGGCGTTCATAGCTGACCTGGCTTCCCTGGCGGATCGGGTCGGTGCTGGCAACGGGGCGCTGGCCAGCGCGCAGCACGATGCCGGGCGAGTTGGGGTCGGAGCCGAAGAACGAGGCCAGGTCGCGGTCCAGCGCACCGACCAGCCGCTGCAGCATCGGCAGGCTGGGCACGACCCGGCCGCTCTCGATCTTGGAGATCATGCTTTCGGTGCAACCCACCTTGGCCGCCAGTTCGCGCATCAGGATGCCGGCGAGCAGCCGTGCGTGCTTGAGCCGGCCGCCGATCTGAAGGTCATCGCGCTTGGGCGCGGCGGGCGCGGCGGGCGCGGCGGGCGCTCGGGCGGAAGGCTTCCTGCCTGCCTTGGCAGCCTTGGCGGCGTTCAGTGGCGGCGTTTTGGCGCGCGCCCCCTTGGTGGCCGGTGGCGTGGCCCGGGGGCTGCTGTTTGTCCGCGTCTTCTTCATGTGTTGGTCGCGCCCTGCTGTGCCTGCGCCAGGCTCCCCCTTGGAGCGCGGCAGTATCGCCCACCGTTCGCAGCCCCGGCACGCCGCATGCTTGCAGAAAGCGGGCCAGCGACCGAAGGACCGCCCCAATGACCCACCGCCACGTGTTGCACACCGAGCCCTTGAGCGCAGAAACTTTCAAACCTTACGGCGACGTGATCGAAGCCGGCGATGCCGCGCAGCGCTATGGCGTGAACCGCGGCGATGCCGTGCGTTACCACGACCTGGCCAAGGTCGATGTGTCGGCCGGCGGCGGCTGGCCGATCATCAGCATCTTTCGCGCGCAGCCGCATGCCTTGCCGCTGCGGCTGACGATGATGGAGCGCCACCCGCTGGGCAGCCAGGCCTTCGTGCCGCTGGATGCGCGACCCTACCTGGTGGTGGTGTCGTTCGCCGGGCCGCCGCCAGCGCCCACACAGTTGCGCTGCTTCATGGCCGCGCCCGGCCAGGGCATCAACTACGCGCGCGGCACCTGGCACCACCCGCTGCTGGCGCTGCAGGCCCCGTCCGACTTCCTGGTGGTGGACCGCGGCGGCCCGCCCTTGCCGGCCAACTGCGACGAGCACCCGCTCGAAGGCGTGCCGGTGTGGGTCGAAGCATGAAGAAGACGATGCACCCGCTCGGCTCCGGCACCAACCACCGCTGGTTCGCCAGCGCCGACCATGTCGACATGTCCGACCCCGGCCCGCCGCCGCGCAAGCTCAGCTTGCCGTCGTTGCCGCAGCAGGTGACCGTGGACCTGAACCGCTGCGCGCTGATCGTGATCGACATGCAGAACGACTTCTGCACGCAGGGCGGCTGGGTCGACCACATCGGCGGCGACGTGGCGGCCGACCGCGCGCCGATCGCACCGCTGAACCGCCTGACCCCGGCGCTGCGCCAGCATGGCGTGCCGATCATCTGGGTCAACTGGGGCAACCGGCCCGATCTCGCCAACATGCCGCCGAACCAGTTGCACTTGTACAAGCCGCACGGCGTGGGCACCGGCCTGGGCGACCCGCTGCCCGGTGGCGGCGGTGCGGTGCTGCAGAAAGACAGCTGGGCTGCCGCGATCGTCGACGAACTGACCGTGGACCCGGCCGACCTGAAGGTCGACAAACACCGCATCAGCGGCTTCTGGGACACGCCGCTCGACTCGATGCTGCGCAACCTGGGCGTGCGCACGGTCCTGTTCGCCGGCGTCAACACCGACCAGTGCGTGCTGCACACCTTGACCGACGCCAACTTCCTGGGCTACGGCTGCGTGCTGGTGGAAGACTGCTGCGCCACCTCGTCACCGGCGTTCTGTACCGAAGCGACGGTGTGGAACGTGAAGAAGTGCTTCGGCTTCGTCACCCAGGCCGACGATGTGGTGGCGAGCCTGGCGGCGCTGACTCAGGCGCCGCCACAGCGTTGAACACCACGTCGGCCACGGTATCCGGCCGCTCTTCATGCGCCAGGTGCCCCAGCCCGGCCAAGGTGACGAGGCGGGCTTGCGGCACCAGCGCCAGCACCCGCCGCGCCTGCGCGGGCGGCACGGCACGGTCGTTGGCGCCCACCACCAGGGTCAGCGGCAGGTGCAGGCGGGGCCAGTCACGCTCCAGAGGCCGCAGGTCCCAGTTGGCCATCATCGCCAGCGCGCCCGCCGCATGGCCGGGGCTGCGCAGCAGGCGGGCGTAGAGGGCTGCGCCGGTCGCGTCCAGGGTCGAACCGGTGCCTTCGATCAGGCGCCGCACCGATGCGGGGTCGGCGGCGCGCCACGAGAACACGCGCGGCACGAACGGCAAGGCCGCCATCAGCTTGGCCACCGGCGGGAACAGCACCCCCGGCAGCCCGCCCAGCGGCAGCAGTGCGCCGTTCAGGCTGACCAGCTTGGCCACGGCGGCCGACGCGGCATGGCCGTCGAGCAGCATGCGCGCGCCGACGGCGGCACCGGCCGAATGGCCGACGATCAGTTGCGGCGCGGCCTTCAGTTCGGCCAGCAGGGCAGCGAGCGCCTGCGCCATGCCGGGCAGCGACATCTGCGATGCCGGCCCCATCGACGTGAAGCCGTGCCCCGGCAGGTCGGCCGCCAACACGTTGTAGCGGGCCGCCAGCAGCGGCATCAACCCGCGCCATGAATGGGTGGCGGCGCCGGTACCGTGGATCAGCAGGGCCAGCGGCGCGTGGAGCTTCTGGTCTTGGCCTTGACCTTGGCCTTGGCCCTGATCCGGGGGGCCCATCTGCTGCACGTGCCAGCGCAGGCCGGCGGCACTGACGAAGCGGCTGGCTTCGTGGTGCGGCCAGTCGGCACCGTCGCGCCGCCAGTCGAGCCGATCGCTCACGGTCTCACGCTCTCACGGCCTGTCAGCGCGACGTGGGCAACGCCGACGTCGCCGATCCCACAGTCGCCAGCCGCACCGCGGTGGACAAGGCCGCCGCGCCCGCATACGGCAGCGGCAGGTAACCCGCGCCCATCGCGGCGGCGAGTTGTTCGGCGGCAGGCTGCGGTTGCGGCGAGGTGTCGAGCAGCAGCGCCGTCACACCCGCCAGGCGCACCTGGCGCGCCGCGGAAAGCGCGTCTTCACCGGCACGTTGGCGGCCAGGCGAACCGTCGCGCGCGATGTTGCCGCGGCCGTCGGTCAGCAGCACCAGGATCGGCGTTTCGCCACGCCGCTGGATCGCATCGGCCAGCGCCAGCGCGGCATCGATGGCGGCGGCCAGCGGCGTGCCGCCACCGCCCGGCAGGCCGGCCAGGCTGCGCTTGGCGCGCACCAGCGAACGCGTCGGCGGCAACAGCAGCTCGGCCGTCTTGCCGCGGAACGCCAGCACGGCCACCCGGTCGCGCCGCACATAACAATCGGCCAGCAGCAGCTCGACCGCGCCCTTGGCCTCGGCCAGCCGGTTCAGGGCCGACGAGCCCGACGCATCGACCACGAACACCGTGGTGGTTTCGCTGTTCTGCTGGTAGCGCGTGACGTGAAAGTCTTCGCGCCGCACTTGAATGCGCGCGGCACGTTCGGCATCGGCGCCCCCTTCGACAAGTTCACGCTTGCGCACCGCCTGCCACGGCGCGGCCGCGCGCAGGGTCTCGATCACGTTCAGCCGCGCGCCGGCGCGCGGCTCGCCGCGCCGCACACCACAGGGCCGGCCGCGCAGCCGGTTGTGCCGGACCTGCCCGGCGCGCCCGCCGGTGGACGCGCCCGCCCTTGCCGCCTGGCCGAGCTTCAACGCCGCCAGCAGCCCGGCGGGAATGGCAGCGCTCGCGGCGGCCAGGATCAGGTCTTCGAGCATCGAGGGGTCGAGCGGTGGCGGTTCGTCGGGTGGGTCTGATTCGTCGGGCTCGTCGGGTCCGGTGGCGTTGTTCTGCGCGTCGCGCTCGGGTTCGTCCGGTGGTGGCGGGGGTTCAGGCGGTTCAGGCGCAGGTTCGGGCGGCGCGGGTTCGTCGGCCTGCTCCTGCTCTTGCTCCGCCGTTTGCAGCAGCGGGATCTGCGTCGCCCGAGGCGCCAGCACCAGGCGAGCGGCGAGTGCGGCGTCATGCTCGTCCACCGCGTCACGCCCGGCCAGCGCGGCGGCAGCGCGCGCCACGCGCAAGGCCAGCAGCGGCGCCCGGACCGAAGCAATGCCCAAGGCCAGCGCGGCGGCGCACAGGGCCTGCACCAGGTCATCGCTCGCGCTCACACGGGGCAGAAGGGCGCGGGCGGCGAGCACCTCGTCGCGCAAGCCGTCGGTGGGCAGGTCGAGCGATGGCTGCAAAGAACCGCGGGGTTGCGGTTGCGGTTGCGGCTGCGGCTGCGGTTGCGGTTGCGGTTGCGGTTGCGGCTCCAGCGTCAGATGAAACGCGCAGCGGTCACGCAGGCCGGCCGGCATCTGCTCGTCGTCGGCCATGCCTTCATCGAGCGCCACCACACCCAGGCGCGCGCCTTGCCGCAGCGCCAGGCCGTCGCGCTCCATCACCACTTCCTGCGCGTCGAGCACCGCAGTGAGCCGCGCGGCGGTGCCGGCCGGCAGGCGTTCGGCCATCGCCAGCAGCAGCACGCCGCCATCGGCCTCGGCGAGCAAGCCCTTCTGCGCCACCGGCCGACCGGCACGCAAGGTGGCCGCCAGGTCCAGCCCGCCGAGCAGGCGCGCATCGTGGATGTGCAGCGGCACGCGGCGCACCGGCGCGTCAGCCGGCAGAGCGGCGCGCAGCCACAGCAGCCAGCGCTCGCGCAAGGGGCCGGCCAGCGCGCGCAAGGCCACGCCGCCGGTGCCGACCGGGTCGACGGCGAACAAGGCCGCGGCCTGCAGCGCGTCGGCCCAGGCGTGTTCGGCGGCCTCTCTGGCGTCGATCCCGGCGGCCATCGCTGTGATCAGGCGCCGAACAGTTCGGCCACAGCGCGATCGACCCGCACCGTCGAGCCGGAATCGTCAAGCGGATTGCGCCGCAGCCGATGCCGCAACGCCGGCGGCGCGACGCGCTTGAGGTGCGCGTCGGTCACCGCGGCATCCCCCTGCAGCGCGGCCAGCGCACGCGCGGCGCGGATCAAGGTCAGCTCGCCGCGCAGGCCGTCGGTGCCCAGGCTCATGCACAACTGCGCGGCACGTTCGAGCGCGGCGTCGGGCACCGTCACGGCGTCGATGCGCGCGCGGCCGGCGACGATCTGCTTGCGCACGCGGGCGTCTTCCTTGGCCCACTTGTCGTTGAAGCCGTCGGCGCCACGTTCGAACGCGTCGCGGCGCCGCACCACCTCCACGCGCGAAGGCAGGTCGGTGGGCGTCTTCACTTCCACCGACAAACCGAAACGGTCCAGCAGTTGCGGCCGCAGTTCGCCCTCTTCGGGGTTGCCGCTGCCCACCAACACGAAGCGCGCCGGGTGGCGCACGCTCAGGCCCTCGCGCTCGACAACGTTCTCGCCCGACGCGGCCACGTCGATCAGCAGATCGACCAGGTGGTCTTCGAGCAGGTTGACCTCGTCGATGTACAGGAAGCCACGGTTCGCGCGCGCCAGCAGCCCTGGTTCGAACGCCTTGACGCCTTGCGCCAGCGCACGCTCCAGATCGAGCGCGCCGACGACGCGGTCTTCGGTGGCGCCCAGCGGCAGGTCCACCACCGGCACCGGCACGAGGTGGCTCTTCAGCGGCCCCTTCAATTTCAAGGCCGTGCAGTCATCGCAACCGGCGCCGTCGCTGGCCGGGTCGCACCCGTAGCGGCAGCCGACCACCGCGCGCATCTTCGGCAGCAAGGCCGCGAGCGCACGCACGGCGGTGGACTTGCCGGTGCCACGGTCGCCGAACACCAGCACGCCGCCGATGCGCGGATCGACCGCCGCGATCAGGATCGCGAGCTTCATTTCGTCCTGGCCGACGATGGCGGAGAAGGGGAACGCTGCAGGCATGGGCGGCTCAGGAATCGGTGTGGGACGGGTGGGGAGCAGGCGGGCCGGCGCAGGGTAGCAGACGGCTCGCAGCAACGGAGGGCTGGCGGAAGTTCATCGAGGCAGGGGCGGCGCAGCGCCGCGGTCGGCCTGCGCGATCTTGCGGTGGGCACGGCGCAGGCCCAGCATCACCAGCACGGCCACCAGCGGAATGGCGACGCCGACGACGAGGTCGGGGTCGATATGCGCGCCGCCGGCCTTCATGCCCTTGGCCAGATAGCCGATGACGCCGGCCATGTAGTAGGTGATGGCCGCCACCGACAGGCCTTCGACCGTTTGCTGCAGGCGCAATTGCAGCTTGGCACGCCGGTCCATCGACGCGAGCAGCGCCTGGTTCTGGCGCTCGCGCGCGATGCTCACGCGCGTGGACAGCAGCGCGCTGGCCTGCGCCACCCGCTCGGACAAATCGTGCAGGCGCTGCGACACGGTGGTGCACGTGGCCACGGCCGGCGTGAAACGACGCGCCATGAATTCTTCGATGGTCTGCAAGCCCGGCAGGCGCTGTTCGCGCAGCTCCCCGACCCGCGTGCTGACCAGCTCGAAGTAGGCGCGGCAGGCGCCGAAGCGGAACTGGCTCGTGGCCAGGCCGCTCTCGACCTCGGCGGCCAGGCGGGTCAGTTCGTGCAGCAAGGCTTCGTCGTCGCCGTCGCCGGTCAAGGTGGTTGTGGTGGTAGGGCCTGCCGTGTTCTTGGCGATCGCCTCGGTCAGCGCCGCGAGCGACTTCTCGATCGCCACGATGCGGGGCGACTGGCGCCGCGCGATCGGCAGCGCGAGCAGTGCCAGCAGCCGGTAGACCTCGATCTCGAACAGGCGCTGCAACGTGCGCCCGGCCTGGCGCGGCGTGAAGTTGCGGTCCAGCACCAGGAAGCGGGCAAACCCGTCGGCATGCACGCGGAAATCGGTGAACGCCAGGCCCGCGCCGTCGCCGATTTCGGATCCCACAACGATGTTTCCGGCGAAGTGGCGCGCCAGGAACGCCGCGTCCGGCGGCTCGCCGCTGGCGGGAACCAGCTTGGCGTGCGCGGCGACGATGGTCGAACCCGGCACGGCTTCCAGCCAGCCCGGCGGCAGCGCGGCGGCTGGCGGCTGGCTGAACGGGTGCGGGCTCAGGCCGGGCAGGAAGAAGGTGTAGCCGGAGAACTCGCCGTGGCGCTCCCACTTCAACCGCAATTCACCCAGGCGGGCGCTCAGGTGGGTTGCGCCGGCGCTCGGCGGCGGCGCGCCGAATCGCTCGCACAGCGTGGCCAGGTGAGCCAGCTCGCGCTCGCGGTGATCGGGTTCCACCAGCACCGCAACGTAGGTCGCGCGCGCCGGGGGTTCGAGCGGTTCCGGCGGCCGGGCATGCGCCTCTTCGGCCAGCGCCAGGCGTTGGGGGTGGTCGGGGGGCAGCGTGGTGGTCATGCGCTATTTTGTGCGCCGCCGCGCCTGCGCCGGCTGCCAGTTGAGTGGGCTGAGAACGCGCCGCCGTCGGCCGCCCTGTCTTCACGACAGCGGCTTGGGGCCCAGCGACTTGGGGGGCAATACCGCGCGCGAGCGCAGGCCCCAGTTCCACAGTGCCTCGAACGGCAGCGGCAGCACCAGGAACCAGTGCTCCAGCACCGCCAGGCTCAGCAGCGCGGCGGCCAGGCTCAGCGAGGCCGACTGGAACGGGTCTGCCGCGTTGGCCAGTGCGGCCTGCCACAGGACCACCGCGAACAGCGTCGACAGCGTGACCGACACCGGGAACAGCGCATTGAAGGGCCGGCGCGCAAAGTAAGTCTGCAGGTACTTCAGGTGGTCGGGCAGGAAACCTTCATTCAGGTTGCGCACGCCGAGAAACACGTTGAGCTTGGCGCTCTGGCGCATGGCCCACAGGATCAGGTAGGTCCACAAGCCGGTCTGGTTCACGCCGCCCCAGGTGGCCACCAGCACCGCCAAGGCCAGCACGACCAGCGCCACTTCGTGGTGCTGCACGGCCTGAAACGCATAACGCGCCCGCCGCCAGCCGGTGGCGCCCGGCGGGCACGGCGTGCGCCGCGGGCCGGTGACGTAGCCGAGCAAGAACGCCACCTCCTGCCACGCCCACACCAGCAGGCCGCAAGTGAACGCGCAATACGCCGCGGCCTCGCTGGCCACCGCGCTGCTGGCCGCCAGGCCCAACAGCGCGAGCGCCAGCACGATGCTGAAAGCGCCCATCGTCCACTTGAAGGTGCGTTGCGGCAACCCGTCCAGATACAGGATCACGCCGGTGCTGAACCACCAGATGAACAGCGTGAAGAGCACCGGGATGGCGAACTGCATCATGCTGAATTGCCGATGCTGCTTACCATGCCGGCGCGACGCGCGGGTTGGCAGGCAGCGCGTTGGGGGTGGCCGGCAGGCAGTACAGGCGCACGAAGATTGCACCGGCCGCCACGGTCAGGCCCAGGCGCCTGATGCCGCCCAGCAGCCCGCCCTGCGCACGCGCCGCGTCGCTCGCGATCGAGATCTTGCGCAGCCGCTCCAGCCCGGCGCGGAAACGCGGGTCGTCGATGTTCAAGGTGAGCGGGAAGACCTGCTTGGTGATCTCGGACGTGATGCGGAACACCTGGTAGTCGTATTCGGTCGGGTCCAGCCCCATGGCCGCGTGCATCTCGGGGCGCATGTGGTCGCGCACGTACATGGTGGCGTAGACGGCCAGCACGAAAAAGCGAATCCACAAGGTGTTCAGCCCCGTCAGCAAGTGCGGGTTGGCGCGCAGCAGCAGCGCAAACGCCTCGCCGTGGCGGAACTCGTCGTTGCACCACTTTTCGAACCACTTGAAGATCGGGTGGAAACAAAGCTCGGGGTGCTTTTCAACCTGGCGGTAGATCGCGATGTAGCGCGCGTAGCCGATCTTCTCGGACAGGTAGGTGGCGTAATAAATGAACTTGGGCCGGAAGTAGGTGTACTTCTTGGCGCGCGCCAGTAAGCCCAGGTCCACGCCGACGCCGAAGTCCTTCAGCCACTGGTTGATGAAGCCGGCGTGGCGGCTCTCGTCGCGCGCCATGTAGCCGAACAACTCTTTCATGTCGGGGTTGTTCACGCGCTTCTTGATCTCGGCGTAGAGCACGCAGCCCGAAAATTCCGACGTGACCGAGCTGATCATGAAGTCCTTGAACTCCTGGTACAGCGCCGGCGGCAGGTCGGACTGGTTGCCCATCAGCTCGGGCGGGCGCTGGAAGTGGTCGGTGTTCGAGTCGGCCCGGAACTCGGCCATCAGCACGTCCCATTGCGGGCGGATAGCCTCGATGTCGAGCTTGTCGATCGCGTCGTAGTCGGTGCGGTAGAAGCGCGGCGTCAGCACCGTGTCTTGCAGCGCCGTCTGGGTGGCTTCGTTGGGGATCGTGGCGGCTGTGGTGCTCATGACTTGTTCCTTGGGGTGGCGCCTGGGTTGGCGCCAAGAAGGCGCGCAAAGACGGCGGCGTTGGTCGGCCCGAACGATTCCAGGTCGATGCGTTGGCCGGTGGCCGGGTCGGCCAGGGTGAGGCGGCCGTCGGCACGCGCGATCAACTGGAATGCGGCCTCCGGGCCGAGGCCCATGCGGCGCCGCTCGCGCGCCAGGCCACGCAAGGCGCCGCGGAAGAAGCCGGCCTCGCCGGTCACGGTGTCGACGACCGCGCCGCTGCGCGGATCGAGCACGGCCACGCTGCCGTCGGGCCGGTCTTCGAAGCGAAACTCGCGCATGAACGCCGCGGGAGCGTCGGGTGTGCGGATCTCCGCACCGGTCAAGCGCACCGTGGCCACGGCCGCCAGCGCGGCCAGCAGCAGCGCGCCCACTGCCAGCACGGCCTTGCGCGGGAAATGGCCGGTGGCTGCGGTGGTGTTCAAGGCGGTGTTCATCGAAGCGGGTTCTCGTTGATCAGGCGTGGGCCGGCCGATGGCCGCTGCCCCGCGGTGCACGCTCCTGGCTCGCGGCTGCGGGTACCGGCACAAGCACAGGCACAGGCACAGGCACCGGCCCGGAGGCGACCAGCCCGGTGGACTTCGCCCAGGCATCGGCCAGCAGGCTCGACACCTCGGCCGCATTCGGCACCGCGCGCAACATCGGCTCGGGTTGGGCCACGCGCCACGGCCGGGCATGCGGCCACAGGTGCAGGTAGGCAATGGTGTCGGTGCCGGTCAATGCAAGCGGAATGTCGCCCGTGCCGCCAGCATGCAGGCGCAAGCCGGCGGTGGCCAGGCGCTTCAGCGGCAGGTTGAAGGTCAGGCTCAGCACGATGCCGATGCGCATCACCACGCGCTTGTCGGTCAGCGTGTAGACGGTGGTGCGGCTGGACAACCAGGCCAGCGCCGCGGCAATGCCGATGGCCAGCAGCGCCAGCGGCAGCATCAGCGCGATCGCCTTGACGCCTTCGGCCAGCGTGCCGCCGTCGGCCAGCACAAAGGCCACGCGCAGCGCCAGGATCGCGCCGAAGTAGACCGCCAGCTTGCGCACATGGAAGGCCGTGCGCGCCAGCACGCGCCAGTCGGGCGAGCCTTGCCAGAGGATGCGCTCGTCAGCCGGTAGCGGCTCGGGCAGCCCCATCTGCGGCTCGAACTCATGCTCGTGGCCGTGGTGGTCGTAAGTGACTTTCATGATCAGCGCTTCCGAAGCAGTCGAGGCGGTTGATGCAGTCGCGGCAGTGTCATACCAGCGGCTCTTGCCGGTCCGGCGACGCGTACAGCGTGCCGCCGCCGTAGTAGGCGACGATCTTTTCTTCTTCCAGCAAGGTCACCTGCTCGGCCGCCCGCAGCCCAGGCACCTGGGCAAACTGGTCGCCGAGGATGGACTGCACCTTCACGCCGTCGTCGGTCACGCGCGCGAAGTTCATCGGCAGCAGCACCTGGCGCCAGGCGTTGCCGGCCGGCACGGTGAGCTCCATGTAGCGGAACATCATCTCGGCCCTGTCGATCCACAGGTCGGTCACGGTACCGCCGACCGTGCCGTCGGCGCCGAAGACCTGCATGCCGCGCGGGTCGGGGTCTTTGTCGGCCACGCCATAACCGTGCGCCACACGCAGCGGCACGATCGTCGGTTCGCCGTTGCTCATGCGGTCGGGCACGTCGGCGCGATCAGCGTACGAACCCGGGCCGACGCCGTCGAGCATCGGGTTGCCGGTGGGCTCGAGCGGCGCGCCGATCCAGCCGTGGCTCGGCCGGGCGTGCAGTGTCTGGGCCGAGCGCTTGTGATTCGGCACCGTCACCGGCTCGCCGTGCGCGAGGTAGAAGGTCTTGGGGCTGGGCATCCAGACCAGGCCGGGCGTGATGCGCGTTTCGCCCGAAGGCAGGTCGCTTTCGAGCGGAAAGCCTTCGCGCTTGCTCTCTCGCTGGAGGTAGTAGATCAACCCCGCAAAAAAGATCCAGAACGCGTACAGGACGAGCTGTGCGACGTCGATGTAACCGGTGATGGCGCCTGTGCCACTGCTCATGGTGTGTCTCCTGTTCTGAACAAAATCATTCGTGTCATCGCGGGTACTCGGCCAGCCCGAACTTCCCGGTCGTCTGCTGCGCACCGGCCCTGCCGGGGTTGCGCACCAAGGGCCCGATCGCCACCAAGGTGGCGAACAGCAAATACAACTCGATGTGGTAAACGAAGCTGTAGCCGGTGGCCGGGCTGGCGAGCGCGGTGCCGAGCCAGCCTTGCGAGGCCAGGCCCGAGACGATGTCGCGTAGCGCGCCGCCGAGCAGAACCGCGGTGCCGGCACAGGTGGCCTGCACGGCGCCCCAGGCGCCCAGCGCGAGGCCGTTCAGGCCGTTGTTTTCGAGGCTCATCGCGGCCGTCAAGGTGCCGACGGCGAACAAGCCGCCACCGAAGCCGATCAACGCCGCACCGGCGCGAAACAGGTTGGGTGATTCGAGCGGCTCGGCAAAGATCACCGCGGCAAACGCCACCAGCCCGAACAGCAGGCCGAGCGCGGCAACGCGGTACGGGTCGGCGCCGCGCTGCAGCGAGCGCCCGGCCAGGCCGAAGGCGAGCAGCGCGCCGACGGCGGTGAGCGCGGTGATCACGGTGGTGGCGCTGACGGACAGCTTCAGGATCTCGCCGCCGTAGGGCTCGAGGATGATGTCCTGCATGTTGAAGGCCGCCGTGCCCAGGCCGACCGCCACCAGGAAGCGCCGTGCCTTGCTGTTTTGCGCGAACTGCTGCCAGGTGGCCTTGAAGCTCGGCCGTGGCTCGTCGGTCTTGCGCTGGCCGCGCCGACGCGGCTCCTGCTTCCACAGCGCCACCAGGTTCAGCAGCATCGCCACCACCGCGCAGCCCTGCACCACCTGGATCAGCCGGGTCGGGCTGAAGTCGGCCAGCAGCGCGCCGAACACCAGGCTGGTGCCGACCATGCCGACCAGCAACATCACGTACATCAGCGCCACCACACGCGGGCGCGACTCGACCGGCGCGAGGTCGGTGGCCAGCGCCAGCCCTGCTGTCTGCGTGACCTGCATGCCGGCCCCCACGAGCAGAAAGGCGAGTGCCGCGCTGAGCTGCCCCAGCCAGTGCGGCGAGGGCGATTCCGGCGACAGCAGCAACAGCGCGAACGGCATGATCGCAAGCCCGCCGAACATCAGCCAGCTACCAACCCAGATGTAGGGCACGCGCTTCCAGCCCAGCACCGAGCGGTGCGTGTCGGAGCGAAAACCCACCAGCGCGCGGAACGGCGCCACCAGGCACGGCAGCGCGACCATCGCCGAGACCAGCCACGCGGCCACGCCGAGTTCGACGATCATGACCCGGTTCAAGGTGCCCACCAGCATCACCGTGGCCATGCCCACCGCCACCTGGAACAACGACAGGCGCAGCAGCCGGCCGAGCGGCAACTCGGGCGTGGCGGCATCGGCAAACGGCAGGAAGCGCGGCGCGATTTCGCGCCATGCTTTCACCCGGAACAGTGACAGCGGCGTGATCACTTGCGCACCAGCTCCAGTGCCTGCGAGGTGTAGAAGCCGCTGGAAACGCGCTGCGTGCGCGCGGCGGCCCAGTGCTGCAGCAACGGGTCGGTGGCGAGCAGGCGGCGAAGCTTCTTCTCGCCCACCGGCACGATGGCCGGCGAACGGTCACCGCGAGGGAACAGCTTGCCCACCGCCTTGAAGACCTCGAGCGCCGGGCTGCTGGGCGCAAAGGTGAAGAGCAGCGCGGTGGAGGTGCGCTGCGCCAGGCCGGCCAGCACGCGCACGGCATCGGGCGCCTGGTAGTGGATCAGCGAGTCCATGCCGACCACGTAATCGAACTGGCCGAGTCCGGCGTCGAGCATGTCGCCGGAGCAGAAGTGAATCTGGCCGTCACCTTCGATGTTCGGCGTGCGCTCGCGCGCCAGCGCCACCAGCGTGGGCGACAGGTCGATCGCCACCACGTGCGCGCCGCGCCGTGCCGCTTCGACCGCCAGCGCGCCGGTGCCGCAACCGGCGTCGAGCAGCCGCGCGCCGCGCAGGTCGGCCGGCAACCAGGCCAGCAACTGCGAGCGCATGCGGTCGCGCCCGGCCCGCACCGTGGCGCGAATGCGGCCGACCGGCGCGTCGGACGTGAGCCGCGCCCAGGCCTGCACGGCCGTGCGGTCGAAATAGGTTTCGATCTGGCCGCGTCTTTCTTGATACGTCGTCATCTCGGCACCTCTCAATCGAACCCGAGCAGGTCGAAGATGTCGCGGTCCTTCATCGGCACGGCGTTCAGCGGCTCGCCGCCCAGCCACAAGGCCGCTGCCAGGCGCATGTATTCCTTCTGCACCGCTTCGAGTTCGGGCGAGTACTCCATCTCGAACAGGGTGCACTTCTTCAAGCGGCTGCGGCGGATCACGTCGAGGTCGGGGAAGTGCGCGGAGAGCTTCAATCCGATCTTGTCGTTGTACTTGTCGATCTGGTCGGTGGCCGCGCTGCGGTTGGCAATCACGCCGCCGAGCCGCACGTTGTAGTTCTTCGCTTTCGCGCCGATCGCCTGCACGATGCGGTTCATCGCGAAGATCGAGTCGAAGTCGTTGGCGGTCACGATCATCGCGCGGTCGGCATGCTGCAGCGGGGCGGCGAAGCCACCGCACACCACGTCGCCGAGCACGTCGAAGATCACCACGTCGGTGTCTTCGAGCAGGTGGTGTTCCTTCAGCAGCTTGACGGTCTGGCCGACCACGTAACCGCCGCAGCCGGTGCCGGCCGGCGGGCCGCCGGCTTCAACGCACATCACGCCGTTGTAGCCGGGGAAGACGAAGTCCTCGACACGCAGCTCTTCGGCGTGGAAGTCCACCGTCTCGAGCACGTCGATCACGGTGGGCAGCATCTTCTTGGTCAAGGTGAAGGTGCTGTCGTGCTTCGGGTCGCAGCCGATCTGCAGCACGCGCTTGCCCATCTTGCTGAACGCGGCCGACAGGTTGCTCGACGTGGTGCTCTTGCCGATGCCGCCCTTGCCGTAGATCGCGAACACCTTCGCGGTGCCGATCTTCACGTTCGGGTCGAGCTGCACCTGGAGGCTGCCCTCGCCATCGAGCCGCAAATTCTTGCGCACCCCGGGGTTCTTGATGTCGGGGATGGGAATCGTCGTTGTGCTCATGCGGGAGCTCCTTGGGGGTTCTGTTCAAACACGCCTTCGAGCCGGTCTTCAAGCTCTTCACCGGCCCGGCGCAATGCAGCGAGCATCGCCGGGTCGGGCGTCCAAAATTTGCGGTCCGAGGCTTCGAGCAGCCGGTTGGCCACGCGCGCCGAGGCGGTCGGGTTCAGCTTGGCCAGGCGCTCGCGCATCTGTGGGTCAAGCATGAAGGTCTGGCTCAGTTGTTCGTAGACCCACGGCTGCACCTGGCCGGTGGTGGCGGACCAGCCCATCGTGTTGGTCACGTGCACTTCGATCTGCCGCACGCCCTCGTAGCCGTGCTTGAGCATGCCTTCGAACCACTTCGGGTTCAGCATGCGGGTGCGGGTTTCGAGCGCGACCTGTTCGGTCAGCGTGCGCACCGTGCCGCCGCCGTTGGCGTCGCGCGTCTGGTCGCCGATGTAGACCGGGGCCATCTGTGCGCTGGCACCTTCCTTGTCGGTCTTGGCGCGTTTGATCGCGCGGCTGATGCCGCCCAGCGTGTCGAAGTAGGTGTCGACGGTGGTGACGCCCAGCTCCACCGAGTCGAGGTTCTGGTAGGCCAGCTGCACACCGGCGAGCACGCTTTGCAGCAGCTTCGGCTGCTGCATCGGCCGGCCGGCGCGGCCGTAGGCAAAACCCTTGCGGCGGCTGTAGGTCTCGGCCAGCTCGTCGCCGTCTTCCCAGCGGCTGTTGTCGATCAGGCTGTTGACGTTGGAACCGTAGGCGCCTTCGGCGTTGCCGAACACGCGCAGTGACGCAGTTTCCAGATCGCCGCCGTGTTTGGCCTGGTAGGCCAGCGCATGCTTGCGGATGAAGTTCAGCTCCGGCGCCTCGTCGGCGCTGGCGGCCAGGAAGGCGGCTTCGGCGAGCAGCTTGATCTGCAGCGGCAGCAGGTCGCGGAAGATGCCGGACAGCGTGATGATCACGTCGATGCGCGGCCGACCGAGCTGCGAAAGCTGCATCAGCTCGGCGCCAGCCAGGCGGCCGTAACTGTCGAAGCGCGGCTTCGCACCCATCAGCGCCAGCGCCTGCGCGATCGGGCCGCCTTCGCTCTTCAGGTTGTCGGTGCCCCACAGCACCAGCGCGATCGACTCGGGGAACGCATGGCCGTCGGCCATGTGTTTTTGCAACAGGCGCTCGGCTTGCAGCGCACCGTCCTTCACCGCGTAGGCGCTGGGGATGCGGAACGGGTCGAAGCCGTGCAGGTTGCGGCCGGTGGGCAGGATGGCCGGCGTGCGCAGCAGGTCGCCGCCCGGCGCCGGGCGCAGGAAGCGGCCATCGAGCGCATGCAGGATGCCGTTGATCTCATTGTCTTGCGCCATCAACTGGTCGGTGGCGGCGAGTTCCTTCAGCAATGCGAGCGTTTCGGGTTCGGATGCAGCGGTGCCCTCGGCCAGGGCCTGCTCGGGAGTGCGGCCTGCCACCAGCGCTTCGACCACCGCGCGCTCCGGCCTCGCGCCGTGCGACGCTTCGGCGCATGACAGCAGCAGGTCCACCCGCTCGGGCGCGCTGGGCGCCTGGCCGACCACGTGCAGGCCGTAGGGGATCAACGTGTACTCGACTTCGAGCACATCGGTGGTGAGTTTGACGATGCGCGACTCGGACTCCGCGCCCCACGCGGGTTCGGCCACGGCCAGCTCCAATTCGGCAGCCTGGGCCTGGATCATCAGGCTCAGCTCATCGCGCTCGGCCTGTGCCTCTGGCTCCAGGCTGCGGTAGCGCTCCAGGGCATCTTTCAGGTCGACCAGTCCCTTGTACAGCCCGGCCTGCGCCACCGGCGGCGTCAGGTAGCTGATCAAGGTGGCGGCGGCGCGGCGCTTGGCGATCGTGCCTTCGGACGGGTTGTTGGACGCGTACAGGTACAGGTTGGGCAGGTCGCCGATCAGCCGGTCGGGCCAGCAGCCGGCCGACATGCCGTTCTGCTTGCCGGGCATGAATTCGAGCGCGCCGTGGGTGCCGAAGTGCAGCACCGCGTTGGCGCCGAAGTCTTCGCGCAACCAGCGGTAGAAGGCCGAGAACGCGTGCGTCGGCGCAAAGCCTTTCTCGAACAGCAGGCGCATCGGGTCGCCTTCGTAGCCGAACGCGGGCTGGATGCCGACGAACAGGTTGCCGAAGCGCTCGCCCAGCACGAACAACGAACTGCCGTCGCTCTGCTGCTTGCCGGGCGCCGGGCCCCACTGGGCTTCGATCTCCTTCAGGTGCTTTTCGCGCCGCACGTGGTCGTCGGCCGAGATCTTGGCGTGCACATTGGCCTGCGCGCCGTGGCGTTGGGCGTTGCCAGTGATGATGCGTTCGCGCAGATCGTCCACGCTGGCCGGCACGTCGACGCTGTAGCCCTCGCGCTTCATCGCCGTCATGGTGTTGAAGAGCGACTCGAACACCGAAAGGAACGCGGCGGTGCCGGTGTTGCCGGCGTTCGGCGGGAAGTTGAAGATCACCGCAGCGACCTTGCGCGTGGCACGCTCGGAGCGGCGCAGGTCGACCAGCTTGCCGACGCGCGCGGCCAGCATGTCGGCCCGCTCGATGCAGCTATGCATGTCGTGGCCGCCCTCTTCGGCTGTGCGCGCCACGTTCTTGAAGGTGCAGGCGTGTGAGCAGCCGGTGCAGGCGATGTGCGTGGCGCTGCCGCGCCCGCCGAAGACCATCGAGCCGGTCGCGCCGTCGAGTTCGGGGATCGCCACCATCATGGTCGCCTCGACCGGCAGCAGGCCGCGCGGCGAGCCGCCCCATTGGTCCAATGTCTGGAACTCGACCGGCGTGACCGCGAGGTAGGGCACGTCGAGCCGGGCCAGCATGTCTTCGGCCGACTTCGCGTCGTTATAGGCCGGGCCGCCGACGAGCGAGAAGCCGGTGAGCGAGACGACCGCATCGATGTTGGGGCGGCCGCCATCGAAGAAAAAGGCTTCGATCGCGGGGCGCGAATCCAGGCCGGTGGCAAACACCGGCACCACGCGCATGCCTCTGGCTTCCATCGCGGTGATCACACCGTCGTAGTGGTCGGCGTTGCCGGCCAGCAGATACGAGCGCATCAGCAGCAGGCCCACCGTGCCACGCTTGCCGGTGGTGGCCACCAGCGGCAGCGCAGCCACGTTGTCGGCCAGGCGCTGCTTCATCTTCGGGTGGTAGACGCCGACTTCCGGGTATTCGACCGGGGCGTTCGTCTTGGCCACGCCGCGCAAGGCCTTGCGCGGGCCGTCGGCATACCGATCGACCAGCAGGTGGACCATGTTGGCGACGTTCTCTTCCGAGCCGGCGAGCCAGTACTGCAGGGTCAGGAAATACGCGCGCACGTCCTGCGCGGTGCCGGGGATGAAGCGCAGGATCTTCGGCAGGCGGCGCAGCATGCGCATCTGCTTGGCGCCGGCCGTGGCTTTCACGCCGGATTCGTCGCCCTTGGCTTCGGGCTTGCCGCGCAGGCGCTTCAGGAAGGCCATCGGCCCGGTCGTCGGCGCGCCCATGTCGAACTTGCCCATGCGGGTGAGCTTCATCACCTCGCTGGCCGACATGGCGCAGACCATCGCGTCGCAGGCGTCGCGGCGCGCCTGCAGCGCGGGCAGCACCGGCAGGAAGTGGTCTTCCATGAACAGCATCGTCGCGATGACGATGTCGCCCTGCGCGATGTCGGCCTTGCAGCGCTCCAGCGCCTTGCTGTCGTCGCCCCACTCGGCCGCGGCGTGAACGCTCAGGCTCACGCCCGGCAAGGCGCGTGCGAGCGTCCGGTTGGCGCGCGCGGCGGCGCTGGCCAGGTGGCTGTCCATGGTGACCAGCACCACGCGCATCGCGGGCGCATGGGCAGTTCGATCAGCGGCTGAAGTGCGCTTTGGCGTCATACAAAGTCTCGACGGTGATCACCGGCACGCGCTTGTCCAACGCGTAGGCCTCGGTGTTGCGGCGTGCCTTGCCGCGCACGAAGAAGGGGATCTTTCGAAGCTCCTTCTCCGCATCAGGGGCCCACGTTGCCGGGATCGCGGCCAGTGGGCTTTCTTCGTTGTGGGGTGCTGTGGGACTGGCGTTCACAGCGGTCTCGGCGGTTATGGCGGTCAGGGCGGTCACGGCCACAGCGGCCGGGATCTGAATCTGTTCGACGGTTGTAGAACGCGCCGGCTTGTTTGCGTGCCCGCCCAGGTGCGACGGCGCTGCGTCTTCATGAAACTCCGAGTCGCCGCGGAACATGCCGATCAGGTGCTCTTCGAGCCCCATCATCAGCGGGTGGACCCAGGTGTCGAACAGCACGTTGGCGCCTTCGAAACCCATCTGCGGCGAGTAGCGCGCCGGAAAGTCCTGCACGTGCACCGGGGCCGAGATGACCGCGCAGGGCACGCCCACGCGCTTGGCGATGTGGCGCTCCATCTGCGTGCCCAGCACCAGTTCGGGCTGCAACTCGACGATCTTGGCCTCGATCTCCAGATAGTCGTCGCTGATCAGCGGCTCCACGCCGTACAGCTTGGCGGCCTCGCGCACCTCGCGCGCGAACTCGCGGCTGTAGGTGCCGATGCCGACCACGGTGAAGCCCATCTCCTGCGTGGCAACGCGCGCCGCGGCCACCGCATGCGTCGCGTCGCCGAACACGAAGACGCGCTTGTTGGTCAGGTAGGTCGAGTCGACCGACTTTGAGTACCAGGGCGCGTTCGATGCGGCTTTGGCCAGCACCTCGCTCGGGTCGATGCCGGCGAGGGCCGCCACTTCGTTGATGAACTCGCGAGTCGCGCCGGTGCCGATCGGGATCGTCTTCGTCGCCGGTTGGCCGAAAGTGCGCGTCAGCCAGGTGGCCGTGAGCGAGGCGATCTCGGGGTACAGCACGACGTTGAAATGAGCGTCGCCCAGGCGCGCCAGGTCGGCCGGCGTGGCGCCGAGCGGCGCGACGACGTTGACATCGATGCCCAGTTGCGCCAGCAGGCCGCTGATCTCGCGCAGGTCGTCGCGGTGGCGAAAGCCGAGCGCGGCCGGGCCGAGGATGTTGCAGCGCGGGCGCTGGCCAGGCTGGCGTTCTGCCTTGGCCGAGCCCGGGGCCGGCGCATGCGGGCCCGCGAGGGCGCGCACCATCTGATAGAAGGTTTCCGACGCGCCCCAGTTCTCCTTGCGCTGGTACGACGGCAGCTCCAGCGCGACCACCGGGATCGGCAGGTTCAGAGCCTTGCACAGGCCGCCCGGGTCGTCCTGGATCAGCTCGGCGGTGCACGAGGCGCCGACCATCATCGCCTGCGGCTTAAAACGTTCGAAGGCATCGCGCGCTGCGGTCTTGAACAGCTCGGCGGTGTCGCCCCCCAGGTCGCGCGCCTGGAAGGTGGTGTAGGTGACGGGCGGGCGCTTGGGGTAACGCTCGATCATCGTGAACAGCAGGTCGGCGTAGGTGTCGCCCTGCGGCGCATGCAGCACGTAGTGGACGTTCTGCATTGCGGTGGCGATGCGCATCGCGCCGACGTGCGGCGGGCCTTCGTAGGTCCACAGAGTCAACTGCATGGTCAGGCCACCAGCTTCATGCGGCGAACCAATGGGCGCGCGAACAGCTCGGCCAGATCGCCGGCCTGCTCATAACCGTGGATCGGCGTGAACACCAGCTCGATCGCCCACTTGGTCGTCAACCCTTCGGCTTCGAGCGGGTTCGCCAGGCCCAGGCCGCAGACCACGATGTCGGGCTGCGCAGCGCGGCAGCGGTCGAGCTGGTTGTCGACGTGCTGGCCTTCGGACAGCGCCGTGCCTTCGGGCAACAGCGCCAGTTCTTCGGCCAGGTGCTGGCGGTGCAGGTAGGGCGTACCGACCTCGATGAGTTGCATGCCCAATTCCCGCGCCAGGAAGCGGGCGATCGGGATCTCGAGCTGCGAATCGGGGAAGAAGAACACGCGCTTGCCGGCCAGTTGCGGGCGCAGCCGCGCGAGTGCGGCGGCGGCGCGCTGGCGGCCGGGGCCCGTCACGCGATCCACCGTGGCGGCGTCGACTCCAAAACTGTCGGCCGCGGCCTGCAACCACGCGCTCGTGCCCTCGGAGCCGAGCGGGAACGGTGCCGCCAGGCGCTGCGCGCCGCGTGCTTCGAGCCCGCGTGCGGTGTCGGCCAGGAAGGGCTGGGCGAGCAGAAAGCGGGTGTTCGGGCCGACCTCGGGCAATTCATTGGCGTGGCGCGGCGGGAAGAAGCGCACGCGCTCGACGCCGAGTTGCTTGAACAGCCGCGCGAACTGGTCTTCGACCACGTCGGCCAGCGCGCCCACGATCAGCAGCGACGCCGGCGCATCGTCCGCCGCGGCGGGCAGCACCGGCACCAGCGCGGCCAGGCAGGCGTCTTCGCCCTGCGTGAAGGTGGTCTCGATGCCGCTGCCCGAATAGTTGAGCACGCGCACGTTCGGCGAGAACCGGCCCGACAGGCGCGCCGCGGCACGCGACAGGTCGAGCTTGATGACCTCGGACGGGCACGAGCCGACCAGGAACAGCATCTTGATTTCGGGCCGGCGCTCCAGCAAGCGTGTGACCACGCGGTCGAGCTCTTCGTTGCAGTCGGCCAGGCCGGCGAGATCGCGCTCGTCGATGATCGCAGTGGCGAAGCGCGGCTCGGCAAAGATCATCACGCCGGCAGCCGATTGAATGAGGTGCGCGCAGGTGCGCGAACCGACGACGAGGAAGAACGCGTCCTGGATCTTGCGGTGCAGCCAGATGATGCCGGTCAGGCCGCAGAACACTTCGCGCTGGCCGCGCTCGCGCAGCACCGGCGCGTCGGCGCAACCCTTCGACTCCGGACGGATGGCAATGACGGCGCTCATTCGGAAACCTCCGTGCTGCGCACTTCGGTATTCGCCTTGGGAACGGCCCGGCGGCTCATGCCACTACCCCCTCCGCAACGTCGCGCTCAGCCTGCGCCTGCCCGAGCCGCGCCGCGCGCAGCTTCAGGATGAACTGCGTGGCATTGATCAGGTAGGCCGCGTAGGCGGCGAGCGCCAGCACCATCAGCGCGCGCGGCGACAGCCAGCCGCCGAACAGCGCCACCAGGTAGGCCGTGTGCAGCGCCAGCACCAGCATGCTGAACACGTCTTCCCAATAAAAGGCTGGCGCGAACAGGTAGCGGCCGAACACGACCTTCTCCCAGATGCAGCCGGTGACCATGATGAGGTAGAGCACCAGCGTCTTGACCACCACCGACAGCGTGGCCGCAGCCAGCCCTTCCCCGCTGGCCAGGTAGCGCAGCACCAGCCCAAGGCTGACCAGGAAGACCACGAATTGCACCGGCGCCAGCACGCCTTGAACCAAGGTCCAGGCCGAGGCATCGCGGCGGGCGCGCTCTTGCGGGGTGTAAAGCGGGCGAACGGGCGGACGACAGCCCGCCCCGGGGTTCCCGCGCTGATCGATCTTTGGCCTTGAAATGCTGCCCATGGGCGCGAATTTAGAGGGGCAGGTTTGATCTGTCAACCAAACTTGACGTAAATTAAACTTGACAGTATTAACCCTGTCACTGATGATTTGGCAAGCGAGGCCAGTTCCTTGCCGAAGGGTCTGCAGTGAAGCCACATACCAAACCGTTGACCGGCTGCGAGCCCGCTGCGCCGGCCGCGGCAATGGCTGCCCGCGCGGCCCACGAGAGCCTGTTCGGCGCACTCGCAACGGCGTGGAAACCCGCTATCGACAGCCGCTTTGTCATGGGTTACGCTAAAAACGCAGTCGGCACCGTGGGCTGTAAGACCCCGGCAATATTCCGGGTTCATTCCGCTAAAAATCGCATCGAGTCATCGGGATGGACAAGCAGTTGGGGGACCACTCCCACGTCTGCATTGGCCGCTCGTTCGTCTCGGCAAGCGAGGAGACGACCGATGAACCGATTGACGTTGGAGCCGCTCGCGCAAGACTGCCTGTCGCAGGATTCCGCGGCGACCGATGAATGGCAGGAAGCGCAGCGCCTTCCGTTCAACAGCGATTCCCCCGCCTGGACCCACATTGGCCACGCCCGTGATGCCGTCCAGGCACGCATGACCCACCTGGTCAAGGCGCTTGAATCCGAAGTCATACCGCGCCTGCTCCAGGCGCACCGGATCGTGCCGCACGGCCTGCTTCCGCTGGTCAGCCAGTGCCCGCCGCCGACCGAAAAAGAGGTGCAGGACTTCGTCCGCCTGGTGCTTGCGCCGGACGACGTCCCGATCACCGAATGCATCGCCGACATTCGACGCCGGGGCATGTCGGTCGAGATGGTCTACCTCGACCTGTTGGCGCCCGCCGCCCAACACCTCGGTTTTCTCTGGCTCGAAGACCTGTGCGACTTCACCGAGGTGACCGTCGGCCTGGGCCGTCTGCAGCACCTGTTGCAGGAGCTGAGCCCGGCCTTTGGCGCCGAAGTGAAGTTCCCGCTCAACGCGCGCCGTGCGCTGCTGATGCCGGCGCCCGGCGACCAGCACACCTTCGGGTTGGCGATGGTGGCCGAGTTTTTCAACCGCTCCGGCTGGGAAGTGGCCAGCGGCGACATCCACTCGCCGACCAACGCGGTCGATATGGCGCGCCGCGAATGGTTCGACGTGATCGGCTTTTCGGTCGGCAGCGAAACCCGGCTCGATTGGCTGAAGGACTGCATCCGCGTGGTGCGGCAGGTGTCGCGCAACAAGAACGTCGGCATCATGGTCGGCGGGCCGGTTTTCTCGGAGCACCCGGAGTACGTCGAACTGGTGGGCGCCGATTGCACCGCAGTAGACGGCAAGGACGCGCCGCTGAAAGCCGAGAGCCTGGTCAGCCTGCGGGTCGGTTCGCGCTGACGCGCCCTGGCCGTCGCTGCGCGCCCCGCCCCCCGCACCCCGCCTTGCCTGCGCCCCGTGACGTCGCCGATACAGTATCCGCATGAAACGCTTTGCCGATCCTGCTGATACTTTTGCCGATCTCGATGCCGATGCCGTAGCCTGCCTTGTGTCCGGCGGCGCCGATCTGGCACTCGTCGTCGATGCCCAGGGCGTGATCCGAGACCTGGCGTATGGCGCAACCGCCCTGCGCGACGAGCGCTTCGACGCCTGGGTCGGCCAGGCGCTGATCCAGACGGTCACCAAGGACAGTCGCGCCAAGATCGAAGCGCTGCTGCTGGACGCCGGTGCCAACGCTGCCACTGCTGCCGAGCCCCGCTGGCGCCAGGTCAACCACCCCTCGTCGCGCGGCGCCGACCTGCCGCTGTCGTACTGCGCGATCCGCGTGAGCGACGAAGGCCGCGCCAAGCCTCTCGGCCGTTCGGTCATCTTCGGGCGCGACCTGCGCGCGATGTCCGCGCTGCAGCAGAACCTCGTCGATGCGCAACAGGAAGCGCTGCAAGACCACTGGAAATTGCGCGATGCGCTGTCGCGCAACCGGCACCTCTTCCAGACCGCCTCCGACGGCGTGCTGATCATCGACGCCACGAGCCTGAAGGTGCTCGAAGCCAACCCGGCTGCGCTGGCGCTTTTCGGCGAGCGCGCCACCAAGCTGGTGGGCAGCGTGTTTCCCAGCGGCCTCGACGAGGCCGGGACCCAGCATGTGCAGAGCATGCTCGGCACGGTGCAGACGACCGGCAAGTCCGACGACGTCCGGGCGCAACTCGACGGTGTCGAGGTTCGCGTCACCGCGTCGATGTTCCGCCAGGAGGTGGGCTCGCTGCTCGTGATCCGGCTGGTGCGGGCCCAGCCGCACGCCGCGCCGACAACCCTGTCCAGCGCGCACTCGGTGCTGCTCAAGCTGATGCAGAGTGCGCCCGACTGCCTGGTGGTGACCGACGTCGAAGGCCGCATCGTTTCGGCCAACGACGCCTTTCTGGAAATGGTGCACCTGAACGCCGAATCGCAGGTGCGCGGCGAGTCGCTCGGGCGCTGGCTCGGGCGCACCGGCGTCGAGTTGAATGTGCTGATCACGACCTTGCGCCAGCGCGGCTCGATCCGCCTGTTCCCGACCAGCCTGCGCGACGACCACGGCGCCACCACCGACATCGAAACCTCGGCCACGCTCGCGCACGAAGGCGACGCGACCTTCCTCGGCTTCACGATCCGCGACGTGAGCCGGCGCCCCTCGGGCCAGCCCAAAGGCGATAAGGAACTGCCACGTTCGGCAAGCCAGCTGGCCGAGCTGGTGGGCAGGGTGCCGATGAAAGACATCGTCGGCGAAACGACCGATCTGATCGAGCAGCTGTGCATCGAAGCGGCGCTCGACCTGACGCGCGACAACCGCGCCGCGGCGGCCGAGATGCTGGGGCTGTCGCGCCAGAGCCTGTACGTCAAGCTGCGCCGCTACGGCCTGAGCGAGCCGCTTGCCGAAAGCGACAAGTAACTCTGCGGCCAGCCCTGCCGGACCTGCGAACGGGCCCACGGTCGTGCTGGTGCTGGTGGACATCGCGACAGGGGCAAGGCTGTGGGGCTGGTCCCGCTTCGTGATCGGGCGCTTCTCGATGATGGGCGTGCCAGGCCTACGCTTCTTCAAGGTTCTGGGCAGTGGCCATGAAGCCGGCTTCGGCCTGCGACCCAGCGGCACGCGCCAGGGACTGTTCTGCGTGTTCGACGATGGTGCGGCGGCCGATGCCTTTCTCGACGCATCGCCGGTCGTGGCCGCCTACCGCACGCATGCGCGCGAGTTCCTGTCGGTCACGCTGTCGGCCTTTGCGAGCCGTGGCAGCTGGGCGGGCACGGCCTTGCCGGTCAGCGTGCCGGCGCCCTCGGGCGGGCCGATCGCTGCACTCACGCGGGCGTCGATCCGGCCCGCCGCGGCACGCTCGTTCTGGCGCCGCGCACCGGCCGCTGAAGCGTCGCTGCAGAACGCGCCGGGGTGCCTGCTGGCGGCAGGACTGGGTGAAGCACCCGTGTTCCGCCAGGCCACCTTCAGCCTGTGGGACAGCGTGCAGAGCATGGACGCGTACGCGCGCAGCGGCGCACACCTGCAGGCGATCCAGGCGGCGCATGCGCAGCGCTACTTTTCCGAATCGATGTTCGTGCGCTTCGTGCCGCAGCGGCTGGCCGGCGTATGGATGGGCCGCTCTTATGGCTGAGCCCGGCTCGCCGAACCGACTGCACCCGCCGACCCGACCGCACCGCGTGATCGTGATCGGCGCCGGTGTCGGCGGGCTGGTGAGCGCGCTGCTGCTCGCCTGCCGGGGCCTGGACGTGACCGTGCTCGAACGCGCCGCCACGCCGGGCGGCAAGATGCGCCAGGTGCAGGCCGGCGGCGCGGCGGTGGACGCCGGGCCGACGGTGTTCACGATGCGCTGGGTGCTGGAGCAGATCTTCGCCAGCGCCGGTGCTTCGCTCACCGACCGCCTGACGCTCACGCTGCTGGAGGTGTTGGCGCGCCATGCGTGGGGGCCGGAGCAGCGCCTCGATCTGTTCGCCGACGCGGCGCGTTCGACCGATGCGATCGCGCAGTTCGCCGGCCCCGACGAGGCGCGCCGCTTCACCGCCTTCTGCGCGCAGGCGCGCAAGGTCTATGACACGCTCGAAGGCCCGTACATCCGCGCCGAGCGGCCCAGCTTGCTGCGCATGGCGGCCGACCTGGGCCCGCGCGGCCTGGGCGTGCTGGCCGGGCTGGGCCCGTTCGCGACCTTGTGGCGCTCGCTCGGGCGCCACTTCCGCGACCCACGCCTGCAGCAATTGTTCGGTCGTTACGCCACCTACTGCGGCTCGTCGCCGTTCGCCGCGCCAGCCACGCTGATGCTGGTGGCGCAGGTCGAGATGGACGGCGTCTGGGCTGTCGACGGCGGCATGCTCGCCGTCGCGCAGGCGCTCGCCGACCTGGCGCAGCAACGCGGTGCCCGCTTTCGCTACGGCACACATTGCGAAGAAGTGCTGGTGCGCGACGGCCGCGCCTGCGGCGTGCGGCTCGCCGGCGGCGAGACGCTGGCGGCCGATTCGGTGGTCTTCAACGGCGACGTGGCGGCCTTGGCGGCCGGCCTGCTGGGCGCAGGCGCCGCGCGAGCCTCACCGGCCGTGGCGCCGGCCTCACGCTCGCTGTCGGCCATGACCTGGGCGATGCACGCACGCACGAACGGTTTTCCGCTCGTACGCCACAACGTGTTTTTCTGCGCCGACTATGCCGCCGAGTTCCGCGACATCTTCCAGCACCGGCGCCTGCCGCGCGAGGGCACCGTGTACGTGTGCGCGTTAGACCGCGACGACAGCGGCGCTGCACCGCAGAGCCACAGCGGCGAGCCGGCGCCTGCCGAGCGGCTGCTGTGCCTCGTCAACGCCCCCGCGAACGGTGATGAAGGCGACCGCGGCGAGTTCGAACCTTCGGAGATCCAATCATGCGAACAGACCCACTTCGCGCTGCTGCGCCACTGCGGCCTGACGATAGCCCGCACGGCGGACAACACGCTGCTGACGACACCGGCGGATTTCAATCGACTCTTCCCGGCGACCGGCGGCGCGCTGTACGGCCAGGCCTCGCGCGGGTGGATGGACTCGTTCCGGCGCCCGTCGTCGGCGAGCCGGCTGCCGGGCCTGTACCTGGCGGGGGGCAGCGTGCACCCGGGGCCGGGCGTGCCGATGGCGGCGCTGTCGGGGCAGCTCGCGGCCGAGACGCTGATGGCGCACCTCGATTCGACCAGCCGGTGGCGTCGGGTGCATATCTCTGGTGGTATGTCGACGCGGTCAGCGATGACGGGCAACACGCGCTGACGATCATCGCCTTCGTCGGCAGCGTGTTCTCGAGCTACTACGCCTGGGCGCAGCGCAATGGCAACGCCGGCCGCGCCGACCCCGAGAACTTCTGCTGCCTCAACGTGGCGCTGTACGGCCCGTCGAGCAAACGTTGGACGATGACCGAGCGCAGCCGCGCCAGCGTCAAGCGCGAGGCGCGCCGCTTCGTCATCGGCCCGAGCCGGCTAGAGTGGGACGGCGAGGCGCTCACGATTCACGTCGACGAGTTGACGGTGCCGATCCCGGGCCGCGTGCGCGGCACGGTGCGCGTGGTGCCGCAGCGCCTGTTCAACTTCAGCACCGCGCTCGATGATGGTGCGCGCCATCACTGGGGCCCGATCGCGCCGAGCGCGCGTGTGGAAGTGGCGTTCGACAAACCCGGCACGCGTTGGTCCGGCCACGCCTACCTGGACAGCAATGAAGGCAGCGAGCCGATCGACCGACCGTTCACCGAATGGGACTGGTCTCGCTGCAGCCTGGCCGACGGCAGCACCGCGGTCATCTACGACGTGCGCCAGAAGATCGGCGATGACCGCGTGCTGGCCTTGCGCTTCACGCCCGGCGGCGCCGTCGAGCCGTTCGAGGCCCCACCGCGCCAGGCCCTGCCGCGCACCGGGTGGCGCATCGACCGCACGATGCGCACCGACCCCGACCGGCCCGCCACGGTCACGCGCACGCTCGAAGACACGCCGTTCTACGCCCGCTCGGTGCTGCGCTCGGGCTTGCTGGGCGAGGCGGTGGAGTCGATGCACGAAACGCTGAACGTCGGGCGGCTGGTGTCGCCCGCGGTGCGGCTGATGCTGCCCTGGCGGATGCCGCGCGTGCGCTGAACTCGCCGGTCCCGTCCTTCAGCGCCGCTCGCCCGGCCCGGGCAGCAAACCGTACGGCTCGACCAGTGGCCAGACATGGATCGGGATCATGTTCTTCATGCGCTTCGGTTCTTCGCGGCGCAGGTGAATCACCGTCTCGACCGCCTTCATCTCGACCCGCGCCCGCGCGAACTCGAGCCCGCGTGGGCCGATCCGCGGCATCAGCCAGCCGACGATCGGGCGCAGCCAGTTCGGCATGCGCCGCAGCGGCAGGCCGCCGGCCGCGCGCTGCACGTTCGCCAGAAAACCCTTGACCGGCCCCTGGCGCTTGCCCGCACTGCCCGGCACCGAGGTCCGCACCTCGTCGCCCAGCAAGCCGAGCAGCTCTTCGCCACGCTCATTGCGCACCAGCAGCCACTGCTCGCCCTCGCCGCCCATGTAGCCGACGGTGATGTCGGCCAGCACGTTGGTGTAGTCCACGCAGGTGCGGCAAGTGAGCGGGAAGAAGTCGGGCGGCAGCTTGGAGATCGGCAACTGCAGGAACGGGATCGCCTTGCGGCGGCCGTCGGCGAAGCGAAGTTCGACGTGGTAGTCGGCGCGAAACTCGAGGTAGGTGATCGCGTCGGCCTCGGTGCCCACGTCCTGCGCCACCAGCTCCAGGACCTGATGGAAGCGCTCGGTCGTGGTGTTGTCCGAACACGGCGTGCCGATCACGTAGAGCCGCTCGAAGCCCAGCTCTTTCTCGAGTGCGCGCAACGCGTACACCTGGCACGGGATGGCGATGACCGCGAGGCGCTTGTAGCCCAGCGCCAGCGCCGGCTCCAGCAGCGCCAGCAGCGGCGCGTAGCCCATGCGCATGCCGCGGCAGGCGGCCAGGCCGGCGGCTTGCGTCACCAGCACCGGCACCGGGCGCCATTTGTCGGTCGGGTCTTGCGCCATGGTCAGCACGGCGTCGACCTTGCCCGTCTCCAGCAGACGCTCGGCGATGCGCGTGGTGATGCCGCTCCACTGCGCGCCGGCTCGCGGCTGTGCCAGCGACGCGCGCAGCATCTGCCGCATCGGGCCGAAGAAAGTTTCGTCGCTGCGCGCCGGGTCGCGCGTGCGGCCGTGCACCTGTTCTTCGAGCCGCGGGTAGTCGGGCTGGATGAACTGGCAGGCGCGCCCGCAGCGCTTCGGGTCGTCGGTGCGCGAGATGCCGCAGTCGGTGCACAGGCCGCGCGCCGCGGCGGCCGGCGGCGTCAGCACCGCACCCGCTGGCGAAACCGGCGCCGGCGCAGCGAGCTTGACGACCGGCGCCTCAGCCGCTGAAAACCGAAGCGCGCGGTTGGCCGGAACCAGGGAAGGCATGGGCGATCCGGTGGCGTTGCTGCTGGCGTTCGAACAGGCTGAGGGTCCAGGCGAGGCGGCCGTCTTGCTGCGCGGAGGGTGCGAGCTCGGCTGCCGATGCCGGCGCGCGATCGGCAACCGGGGCGGCCGTGACGGGGGCACTGACAGCGGCCGCATCGACGAGGAACTGGATCGCCGGCAGCGGCAGCAGGTCACCGTCGTCGGGCCGCACGCTGCGCGGCAGCACCAGCGCGGCGAGCGACGCACGCGCCACCAGCGCCAACTTGCGGTTCTTGGACACGACGGCGCGCTGCGTCACCGAGTCGCAGCCGCAGCGCTCGACCTCGCGGCCGATCTCGGCGTAGACCAGCCGCGCGGCTTGAATGGCGGCGCGGCAGTCGCGTGGCAGTTCGGCCAGGCCGAGTTCCGCACGGTGGTACAGCTCGTCGGCGCTGCGCAGCAGGCGCGCCACGACCGTGCCCAGCGCGGGGCTGAAGCTCGGCGCGCGCAGCCACGCGTCGGGGTCGAGCCTGGCCTCGCGCATCCAGGCGCGCGGCAAGTACAGGCGGCCCAGGCGCGCGTCTTCGCCCACGTCGCGGGCGATGTTGGTGAGCTGCATCGCCACGCCCAATTCGCAAGCGCGGGCGAGGGCCTGCGGGCTGCGGGCGCCCATGATCAGCGCCATCATCGCGCCCACCGTGCCGGCCACGCGCGCAGCGTAAGCCTGCAGGTCGGCCAGCGTCTCGTAGCGGCGCTCGTCCATGTCCCACTGAAAGCCGTCGAGCAGCGCCAGCAGCAGCGCACGCGGAATGCGAAAGCGCTTGACGACGACGGCCAGCGCACGGTCAGCGTCCACCGCCATCGGCCGCCCGTCGCAAAGGCGACGCAGGCGTTCGTGCAGGTGCGCCATCGCGCCGGCCGGGCCACCGTGGTCGGCGCTGTGAACGTCGATCGTGTCGTCTGCCAGGCGGCAGAAGGCGTACAGCGCGGTGGCCGGTGCGCGTACGCGGTCGGGCAGCACGCGGGAGGCGGCGAAGAAGGTCTTCGAGCCGCCGCGCATCAGGTGTTCGCAGGCTTTCAGGTCGAAGTCCGCATCTTCCGGTCCGTCCGGCATGCCGTGATGCGCGCCGTGATCGGCGAACTCCGAGCCGACGGCGTCGCCACCGACGAGCCGGGAGCTCGTCAACTCACGCAGGGTGTCAGGCAAATGTTTTGACATCGGGCACCACCGAAAGAAGGGCTTTCGCCGAAGAGAGCACGCCGGGAACGCCGGCACCGGGGTGCGTGCTCGCACCCACCATGAACAGGTTGGCGATGTCTTCGCTGCGGTTGTGCGGCCGGAACCACGCGCTTTGCAGCAGCACCGGCTCCAGGCCGAACGCCGCGCCCTTGAGCGACAGCAGCCGATCGTGGAAGTCTTGCGGCGTGGTCACGCGCGACGTGGCGATGTGCGCCTCGAAGCCGGGCATCACCTCGCGGTCGAGCAGCTTGGCGATCGCCTGCCGGTACGGCTCGGCCTGCGTGGCCCAGTCGGTGCCGCTGTCCAGGTGCGGCACCGGCGCGAGCACGTAGAAAGCGTCGCAGCCGGGTGGCGCCATCGACGGGTCGCTGGCGGTCGGGCGGTGCAGGTAGAGGCTGAAGTCTTCTGCCAGCGTGTGGTGCTTGAAGATGTCGTCCAGCAACTCGCGGTAGCGCGGCCCGAGCACCATCATGTGGTGCGGCACGTCGGGATACTGGCGCGTGGTGCCGAAGTACCAGACGAACAGGCTCATCGAGTAGCGGCCCGCGTCGATCCGCTTGTCGGTCCACTGGCGCCGGAACTCCGGCTTGATCAGGTGGCGGTAGGTCCACGCGGTGTCGGCATTCGAGACCACGATGTCCGCCGCCAGCCGCTCGCCGCTGGCCAGCACCACGCCGGTGGCGCGCGGTTTTCCGCCGCGCCGTGCGGCCGGTGCGCAGGTGATCTCGCGCACCTCGGCGTTGCAGCGCAGGCGTGCGCCGCTGCCTTCGAGCAGGCCGACCAGCCCGCGCACCAGCGTGCCGGTGCCACCCATCGCCCAGTGCACGCCGAAGCGCCGCTCCAACGACGTGATCAGGCTGTACACGCAGGTCACCGCGAACGGGTTGCCGCCGATCAGCAGCGGGTGAAAGCTCATCACGATGCGCAGCTTGGGGTCCGTCAGGTGGCTCGCGGCCATGCTGTACAGGCTGCGCCAGGCGCGCATCTTCATCATCGACGGTACGGCGGCGAGCAGGTCGCCGACGGTGTCGAAGGCCACGTCGCCCAACTCCTCGAAGCCGAGCTGGTAACAGCGGTCGGACTCCTTCACGAAGGCGTCGAAGCCGGCCACGTCGGCCGGGCTGAAGCGCGCCACCTCGGCGCGCATCGCGGTGGCGTCGCCGCTGTAGTCGAAGTGCGTGCCGTCGGCGAAGCGGATGCGGTAGTACGGGTCCATAGCCCGCAGGTCCACGTCGTCGCTCATCTTGCGGCCGCACAGCGCCCACAGCTCTTCGAGCATGAAGGGCGCGGTGATGATGGTCGGGCCGGCGTCGAAGGTGTAGCCGTCCTGCCGGTGCACGTAGGCGCGGCCGCCGGGCGCGTCGAGCTTTTCGAGCACCGTCACACGGTAGCCGGCGGCTTGCAGCCGGATCGCGGCGGCCAGCCCGCCGAAGCCGCTGCCGATGACGATGGCCGTCGGGCCTGACTGGTTGGAAGACGAATCTGCCGCTGCCAGCAAGTCTCGTTCGAGCGGTGATCCGGGTTTCATCTGTGTAAGTTTAAGTTGACACACGAGTATGTCAATACCAGAATTGCCCTCATGGATCGCCTTGCCCTGACTCCTGCGCCGGCGTTGCCGGTCGTGGCTGAGTTGCTGAAGCCCATCACCTGGTTCCCGCCGATGTGGGCCTTTGGGTGCGGCGTGATCGCCTCGGGCGTGAGCACCGAGGGCCGCTGGCCGCTGATCGCCACCGGCATCGTGCTGGCCGGGCCGATGGTGTGTGCCTGCAGCCAGGCGTCGAACGACTGGTTCGACCGCCATGTGGACGCGATCAACGAGCCGAACCGCCCGATCCCGTCCGGCCGGATGCCCGGTTACTGGGGCCTGTACATCGCGATCCTGTGGACGCTGCTGTCGCTGCTCGTCGCCACTGCCCTCGGCCCCTGGGGCTTCGGCGCCGCGGTGCTGGGCCTGGTGCTGGCCTGGGCCTACAGCATGCCGCCGGTGCGGTTGAAGATGAACGGCTGGTGGGGCAACGCCGCCTGCGGCCTCTGTTATGAAGGCCTCGCGTGGGTGACCGGCGCCGCAGTGATGGCCGGCGGCACCATGCCCGACGCACGCTCGCTGATGCTGGCCGGGCTGTACAGCGCCGGGGCGCACGGCATCATGACCTTGAACGATTTCAAGTCGGTCGAAGGCGACCGCGTGATGGGCGTCGGCTCGCTGCCGGTGCGGCTGGGCGTGCAGCGTGCCGCGCAGACGGCGTGTGCCTTCATGATCGTTCCGCAGTTCGTCGTCGTGGGCCTGCTGTTGCAGTGGGGCCAGCCGGTGCATGCCGCCGCAGTGGGCGCGCTGATCGTCGGCCAGGCGCTGATGATGCGGCGCTTTCTGCAGGCGCCGGTCGAGCGGGCCATCTGGTACAGCGGGTTCGGCGTGCCACTGTTCGTGTCGGGAATGATGGTCAGCGCGTTCGCCCTGCGCGGAGTCGTCAATCCATGAGCCAGCCCAACCTCGGCTGGGGAGGCATCGTCCGGCTCGGGCTGGTGCAGGCCTGCCTGGGCGCGATCGTGGTGCTGACGACCTCGACCCTGAACCGCGTGATGGTCGTCGAGCTCGCGCTTCCCGCGCTGCTGCCGGGCCTGCTGGTGGCACTGCACTACCTGGTGCAGGTCACGCGGCCACGCATGGGCTTCGGTTCCGACGTGGGCGGGCGCCGCACGCCGTGGATCGCAGGCGGCATGGCGGTACTGGGCATCGGCGGTGTGCTGGCCGCCCTGGGCACGGCGTGGATGAGCACGAACCGCAGCGCCGGCATCACGCTTGCGGTGCTCGCTTTCATGTTGATCGGCCTGGGCGTCAGCGCAGCCGGCACCTCACTGCTGGTGCTGCTGGCCAAACGGGTCGAAGCCAAGCGGCGTGCGCCGGCGGCCACCATCGTCTGGATGATGATGATCGCCGGCTTCGCGCTCACCGCTGGTGGCGCCGGCAAGTTGCTCGACCCGTATTCGCCCGAGCGGCTGGTGGCGGTCACCGCGGCGGTGTCGGCGCTGGCGTTCTTGGTCACGCTGATCGCGCTGTTCGGCGTCGAGGGCCGCGGCGCGGCACCGGGCCAGGCCGCGCCAGCCGCCGAGCCCAAGCCCGGTTTCATCGAAGCGCTGACCCAGGTCTGGCGCGAACCGGCGGCGCGCCGCTTCACGATCTTCATCTTCGTCTCGATGCTGGCCTACAGCGCACAAGACCTGATCCTCGAGCCGTTTGCCGGCACGGTGTTCGGCTTCACGCCCGGTGGCTCGACGCAACTGGCCGGCGTGCAGCACGGTGGTGTGCTGGCCGGCATGATCCTCGTGGCCCTCATCGGCCACCGCTTTGCCGGCACGCCGCTCGGCTCGCTGCGCGGCTGGACGGTGGGCGGTTGCCTGGCGTCGGCGCTGGCGCTGCTCGGGCTGGTCGCGGCTGGCCTGGCGGGCCCCGGCTGGCCGCTCAAGCTGAACGTGTTCCTGCTCGGCTTTGCGAACGGCGCGTTCTCGATCGCCGCGATCGCCTCGATGATGCGCATGGCCACCGAGGGCCGCCACGCGCGCGAAGGCGTGCGCATGGGCCTGTGGGGTGCAGCGCAGGCGATTGCCTTCGGCTTCGGTGGGCTGGCGGGGGCCGCGGCGAGCGACCTGGCACGCTGGCTCATCGGCTCGCCCGGCGCTGCCTACGCCAGCGTGTTCGCTGTCGAGGCGCTGCTGTTCGTGGCCGCGGCGCTGCTGGCAGCGCGCCTGGCGCCCCCTTCAAGCGCGCCGAACAGCGCGCGCTCCGAGCCCCCTTTGTCGCCACGCTACGGCCATCCTGCCGTGGCCGCAGACTGAACGAGGTGAATGTCATGACGACACCCGAAACCCAAATCGAAACCTTCGACGTCGTCGTGGTCGGCGGCGGCCCCGCCGGTGCCACCGCGGCGCACGACCTGGCGCGCCAGGGCCGCTCGGTGCTGCTGCTCGATCGGGCCGGCCGCATCAAGCCCTGCGGCGGCGCCATACCGCCGCGGCTGATCAAGGACTTTGCGATCCCCGACGAGCTGCTCGTGGCCAAGGCGCGCTCGGCACGCATGATCTCGCCGAAGGACAACCGGGTCGACATCCCGATCGACAACGGCTTCGTCGGCATGGTCGACCGCGACCAGTTCGACGAATGGCTGCGCGAGCGCGCGGCGGCGAGCGGCGCGGTGCGGCGCATCGGCACCTTCGACAAGATCACGCGCGACGATGACGGCGTCAGCATCGTGCACTTCGAGCAGCGTGAATCGGCCGGCAAAGGCGAAGGCACGGCCATGCAGGTGCGCGCGCGAAGCATCGTCGGCGCCGACGGTGCCAAGTCGAAGGTGGCGAGCCAGCAGGTGAAGGGCGCCGAGCGCACCAAGTACGTGTTTGCGTACCACGAGATCGTCAAGGCGCCCGCCATCAAGCCGGCCGGTTACGACGGCACGCGCTGCGACGTGTACTACCGCGGCCTACTGTCGCCCGACTTCTACGGCTGGGTGTTCCCGCACGGCGACACCCTGAGCATCGGCACCGGCAGCGCCGACAAGGGTTTCTCGCTGCGCACCGCGGTGGGCAAGCTGCGCGACACCGCCGGGCTGGCGCACACCGAAACCTTGCGCCGCGAAGGCGCGCCGATCCCGATGAAGCCGTTGCCGCGCTGGGACAACGGCCGCGACGTGGTGCTGGCCGGCGACGCCGCCGGCGTGGTGGCGCCGGCCTCGGGCGAAGGCATCTACTACGCGATGTACGGCGGGCGGTTGGCCGCCGAGGCGGTGCAGGCGCTGCTGAGCACCGGCGACGTCAAGTCGCTCAAGCTCGCACGCAAGCGCTTCATGAAGGCGCACGGCACGGTGTTCCGCGTGCTGTCGATCATGCAGTGGTTCTGGTACTCGACCGAGAAGCGGCGCGAGAGCTTCGTCAAGATCTGCGAAGATCGCGACGTGCAGCAACTCACCTTCGAGTCGTACATGAACAAGGAACTCGCGCGCAAGAAGCCGATGGCTCACGTGCGCATTTTCTTCAAGGACATGGCGCACCTGCTCGGCTTTGCGCGCGCATGACGTTCGATGGCCTTGACCTCAAGGCCATTGGCATTGCGGCCGCGGCAGCCATTGCCGTGGCGATGGCGGGCGGCCTGCTCACCGACATCGGGCCCTGGTACAAAAGCCTGAAGCAGCCGCGCTGGAAGCCGCCCGACTGGGCTTTCGGGCCGATCTGGACCGTCGTGTTCACCTGTGCGGCCACGGCCGGCGTGATGGCCTGGGGGCGCGCCCCCACCGACACTGACCGCTACACGATGGTCATTCTCTTCACCGTCAACGGCCTGCTCAACGCGCTGTGGAGCCTGCTCTACTTCCGGCTGCGGCGGCCCGACTGGGCGCTCGCCGAACTGGGCTTTCTGTGGCTGTCGATCGTCGCGCTGATCGTGGCCATGGCGCCTTACGCACCGACCGCCAGTTGGCTGATGGCGCCCTACCTGGTGTGGGTGTCCACCGCGGGGTTGCTGAACCTGGCGACGATCCGGCTGAATGGGCCGTTCGCCGGTCGCTCCGGCGGTCGCTCCGGCAGCCCATCCAGCGGCCCGGCCGGCAAGCGCTGAGCCACTGAGCCAGGACCCCGCGGTTTGGACGAACTGCTGCTCAGCCGCCGGCTGATCGAGATCGTCATCGCCGTCACGCTGCTCGAAGGCGTGGCGCTGACGCTGTACCACCGCCTCACCGGCAAAGGCGTCGCCCCGCGCGAATTCGCCGCCAACCTGCTGTCCGGCCTGTGCCTGATGCTCGCGCTTCGCGCCGTGCTGGCGGGCAGCGGGTGGGGGTGGACGGCGGGGCTGCTGATCGGCTCCGGAGTGGTTCACGCGGGGGATTTGTGGGCGCGGTGGAAGCGGTAGCTGCCCGCGCCTGAGGGGGGGCGCGGGCACTGCGGGGCTGGCCCGCGCGGCGCCCCGGTGGCCGTGAACGCGACCTCAACCCGCGCCGAGCGCAGTCCGGATTTGGCCACAAGCGGCTCCCGGCGAGCGGCCGCTTGGCCGCACGCGATCCGGTTGTCGAGTTCCAAGCGCATCAATCTGTGCTGTACAGCACACCCAGACCAAGAGTTGCTCAAGGCCTTTGCTCGCTCGCCGACAACAAGTTGGGCCGCTGGGCCCGCAGCTTGACTCGATCGCAACAAACCGATGCGCGATATTCCGAACCCCACCCCATCGATGTCACCGACAACGAAAAAGATTCTGATCGTGGAAGACAGCTTTGCCAATCGCGACATGTTGACAAGGCGGTTGCAACGCCGTGGCTTCACGGTGTGCAGCGCAGCAGATGGCTCGACAGGCGTCGCCATGTCGGTGTCTGAGCGGCCAGACGTCATCTTGATGGATGTGGCGTTGGGCGAGATGGACGGCTGGCAGGCCACGCGGCTCATCAAGGCCGACGCCAGGACAGCACAGATTCCTGTCATCGCGTTGACCGCGCACGCGCTGGAGAGCGACCGAGGACAGAGTGTCAAGGTGGGCTGCGCCGACTTCGACACCAAGCCGGTCGATCTGGACCGGCTGCTGGGAAAGATCCAGCGCTGTCTGAAGAGCGCGGCTGCAGAGCAAGCCCCATTGAACGCAAACAGCCAAGTTGGCTATCAGCAGCACATCGAAGGAGTGGAGTGTTATGTCGACAAATGATCTGGCTCAGGCCCTGACGGGCAGCGTGCGTGACTATCGCGAGCCGCAGGGCAGGGACTTGATGGCGCGCGTCGGATCCTTCTACGAATGGCAGCAGCAGCGCCGCAGGCGCAACCTGTGGCCGTACTCGAAGTCGACACAGAAGGCACCGTTGTCGGTCTGCACGGCCGCCGACGACAGCGGGCAGACCTTCAGCGGCCTGAACTTCGCCACCCAGGACTACCTGGGCCTGTCGTCGGATCCAGAGATCAAGGCCGTCGCCAAGTCGGTGATCGACGAGTACGGGGTGCACAGCGCCGGCTCGTCGGCGCTGGCCGGCAACACCAAGTACTCGCTGCGGCTGGAGGAGACGATCTCCCGATTCCTGCAGCTCGACCACACCGTGCTCTATCCGACGGGGTGGGCAGCCGGATACGGCGTCATCAAAGGCCTCGTCCGGCCGGCCGACCACGTCGTGATGGACGGGCTGTCGCACGCCTGCCTGCAGGAGGGCGCCTATTCGGCGACGCCCAACGTCCACCTGCACGGCCACCTGAATCTCGTGTCGGTTCGCCGCCACCTGAAACGGATCCGCGACAAGGACGCGACCAACGGCATCCTCGTGGTGACGGAAAGCCTGTTCTCGATGGACTCGGACACGCCGGATTTGAAGGCGCTGCAGGACCTGTGCCGCGAGTACGGGGCGACGCTGCTGGTCGACGTCGCGCATGACCTGGGTGCAATGGGGCCCGGCGGCCGAGGCCTGATTGGCGAGCAAGGCATGCAGGGCCAGCTCGACATCGTGATGGGCAGCTTCTCCAAAACCTTCGGCTCCAATGGCGGCTTCGTTGCCTGCAATTCGGCGGCGGTCAAGCAGTACCTCAAGTACTACGGCTCCTCGGCGACGTTCTCGAACGCGATGTCGCCGGTGCAGGCCGCCACCGTCACGAAGGCCTTCGAGATCGTCCAGTCCGACAAGGGACAGCACCTGCGCTCGGTGCTGATGGAGCGGATTCAACAACTGCGAACCGCGTTGTCGGCCGAAGGCCTGCAGACGATGGGCAACCCGTCGCCCATCGTTCCGGTCCGTGTGGGCGACGAAGCGCTGGCGCGCCTGGTGAGCCGAAGCCTGCCATCGCTGCAGGTCATCGCCAACCTGGTCGAGTATCCCGCCGTCGCAAAGGGGGACGCCCGCCTGCGGCTCCAGATGATGCCTACCCACAGCCGCGAGGACGTGTGCGCCGTGGCCGCACGGCTGCGCATCGCAATCGATCACGCGCAGGTCGAATACGTGCGCTACCGGGCCGCCATCAGCGGTGCCTCCCGCCCTGCGGTTGCTGCAGTGTCGGCCGCCGATTCCACGATGGACCCCGTGTCGGGCTGAACCCGTGGGACTGACCGATCGCCTCGTTCCCGCCGTCGATTGGTTCGTCCCGGTCGGTCTGCGCGAAAGCACCGCGTCGCTTTGGCAGGCGCGCATCTTCGTCATCAGCCACATCCTGGGGCCGTTCAGTGCGGTCGCGATCCTGGGCTACCTCCACCACGTGCAGGATGCGCACGACTGGGTCTTCTGGACGCTGTGCGCGTTGTGCGGCTCGTTCTGGCTGTTGCCATTCGCACTCCGCTGGGCGGGCCATCTGTTCAAGCCTGCCTTCTATTCGTTCTGTGCCCTGACCACCATCAGTGTCTTCGGATCCTTCTTTTACGGTGGCGTGAGCTCGCCCTTCCTGCCATGGTTCCTGACGGCGCAGATGCTCGGGTTCTTCTATCTGAGTGATCGGCCGCGTCTGGTGCTCGGATGCATCGGCGTGAGCCTGGCGGCGTTTGCAGCAGCCAGTTTGCTGTCCGGATCGTTTCCGCATCGGGTGCCGATCCAACAACTTTCCACCGTCGGCATGATCTCTGCCTGCGCCGCCACGATCTACAACTCGATGATGGCGATCTACTACGCCCATGTGATGGTTTCGAACTCTGCGCTGCAGCGCGAAATCGCGAAACATGTCGAGACGCAGGTCAAGCTCAATGCCGCCAAGCACGAAGCCGAACGCGCCAACGAGGCCAAGGCCGTCTTCCTGGCGAAGATGAGTCACCAGCTCCGCACGCCGCTCAACGCCATCATCGGTTACAGCGAGATCCTGCTCGAGGATGCCGAGATGAGCGAGCCAGTGGTCGACGCCGAGGAGCTGCGGTCCATCAACAACGCGGGCCGCCACCTGCTGTCGCTGGTCTCGGACGTCCTCGACATGCCGAAGATCGACTCGGATGAAATCGACATCAGCCCGGGCCCGGTCGATCTCGACCGCTGCCTCGAGCAGGTGTCGGCGACGTGCCGGCACCTGATCTCGCAGAACGGGAACACGTTCGCGATCGACAAGGATGAAGGGCTTGGCCTGATCCAGACCGACGAGACCCGGCTGCGTCAGATCCTGATCAACCTCCTCGGCAATGCGGGCAAGTTCACCCGCGACGGCGCGGTGGTGTTGCGCGCAAGGCGGCTGGCGGATGGCGACCGCCAACAGGTCCTGATCTCGGTGAAAGACACCGGGATCGGCATGTCGCCGGAGACCATTCCGAGCCTGTTCAAGAATTTCAGCCAGCTCGATCCCGATAGCTTCAAGGGAACCGGATTGGGCCTCGCGGTGAGCCAGCGCCTCGCGCGACTGCTCGACGGCGACATTTCGGTCGAAAGCCGGCCCGGTCGCGGATCGGAATTCACCCTGCGACTGCCGGTCGCCGCGCATGCCTGCGCGGACGCTGTCGCGGCGTGACGGATCCTGTCGATACATGAACGGATGATGGCCATGGGACAGAGACTCAAGCACTTCGTCGAGCGCCTGAACGCAGCGGTCGATTGGTTCGTCCCTGCGGAATTGAAACAATCGCCCGGCACGCTGCAGGCCGTGCGGATGTTCCTGTTCAGTCATCTGTTCGGCCCGATCCTCGGGCACACGATCACCTTGTCCATGCTGTTTTTGCGCGGGGAGGCCGACCTTGCCTGGTGGGTGCTGTTCCTGGCCATCACGGCTTTCTGGCCGTTTGCTTTCGTCCTGCGGCTGACTGGCTGGTACGTGCCGCTTTCGCTGCTCTCGATCCAGAACCTCATGTTCTGCATCTTCTGGGGCTGCTACCAATACGGCGGCATCAGCTCGCCGATCATGCCGTGGCTGGTGACGGTTCCGCTGCTCGGGTTCTTTTACCTGCCTGGGCGGTCGACGCGGATCGCCGTGTCCGTGCTGATCGTCGCCAACCTGGCGCTGTTCTATGGGCTGTACGACCTTTTCGGGTTCCCCGAAACCGTCGCCCCGGACGGATTGGTCATCCTCGGCCTGATATCGACCTTCTGCGCCAGTGCGTACGTTTCGATGATGGCGCTCTATTTCGCCAGCATCGTGTATTCGCAGGGCGAGCTCGAACGGGAGATCGGGCACCACCGGGCGACGGAGCGACAGCTCCGCGACGCGACCACCGAGGCACGGCGCGCGCTGGCGGCGAAGTCCGACTTCCTGGCCAAGATGAGCCATGAACTGAAGAACCCACTTAATGCCGTCATCGGCTATAGCGAGATCCTCATCGAGGACAGCGACAAGATGAACCTCCAGAAACGCCAGGATCTGGACTCGATTCGAAGCGCCGGCCATCAACTGCTCGGGCTCATCGACATCCTGCTCGAACTGTCGAGGCTCGAGGCTGGCAAGGCCGAGCTTCGGGTCGAGGAATTCGATCTGGCTGCCTTTGTCACCCGAGTCGTGTCGCTTGCACGCCCGTTGATGTTGGCCAACGGGAACGAGCTGATCGTGCGGGCGCCCCCCGCCGGGCGAATGGCATGCGATGAGCCGAAGCTGGAGCGCATCGTCGCGGGCCTGTTGAGCAATGCCGCGAAGTTCACGCAGAACGGGCGGATCACCGTCTCTGCCTCGATTCAGGACGGCACATGCACATTGTCGATCCAGGACACCGGCGTCGGGATCGGACAGGATCGAATGGCGAATCTCTTCGAGACGATGGGAACTTCCGACAACGAAACCTCGAGCAAGTACGACGACGAGGTCCGGCTCGGACTTCCATTGGCGTATCGCTACTGCCGGCTGATGGGCGGCAACCTGTCGGTCGAAAGCCAGCCGGGCCACGGCTCCACGGTCATCGTCAGCTTGCCGACACAGCCGCGCGATGCCCATCAACAGACCGTGGCCGGCGTCGAAGACCTGAGGCTCGTCGCGTGATGGACAGCCTGACAGTTCTGCGTCGAAGCGCCGATCCGGCGACTATCGATCCGCCACAACCCGAGAAGCCCACCCCGGTTGACGCGGGAAAGGGGCGGCTGCTCGTCGTCGACGACATCCGCGAAAACCGCGAGATCCTCAGGCGTCGCTTCGAGCGCCATGGTTTTCGTGTGACGGAGGCCGGCGGCGGTGTCGAAGCCCTGGCGCTGATCGAGCGTGAATCCTTTGATCTCGTCTTGCTGGACATGATGATGCCCGACCTCTCCGGGTCCGACGTGCTGGCGCGAATCCGCGCGAAACACTCGCCGGGCTTGCTGCCGGTCATCATGGTGACCGCGAGAAGCCAGAGCGAGGACGTCGTTGATGCGTTGAACCGCGGCGCCAACGACTACATCACCAAGCCGGTCGACTTCTCGATCGCGCTGGCCCGGGTCATCACACAGCTCGATAGAAGGCGCGCAGAAGAAAAGATCCAGCAGATGAACGAGGCGCTCTCCCAGGCCAACGAGGCACTCGAGCGCCGAGTTGCGGCGCGGACGCTGGAACTGGTTCAATCCAACCAGCAGCTTCGGAGCGAGATCGAGCAGCGCGAGAAATCACAGGCGATCAGCGTTCATTTGGCGCATCACGATGCCTTGACTGGCATCGGCAATCGGTTGCTGTTCCACAAGCAACTGGGCGAAGCGCTTGCTCACCGGCAGCAGCACGGCGGTAGTCTGGCGGTCTTGTTCATCGATCTGGATGGCTTCAAGACGATCAACGACACCCTCGGGCACGGGACCGGCGATACCTTGCTCAAGCACTTGGCCTCACGGTTGCAAAACAGCCTTCGGGAAAGCGACAAGATCGGGCGACTGGGTGGTGATGAATTTGCGGTCATCCAACTGGGAAACGAGCAGCCGAAAGAAGCCGCGGCGCTTGCCAAGCGTTTGATCGAACTGATTGGAACCCCCTTCAAGATCGACAACCACGAGCTGGTCGTCGGCGCCAGCATCGGTATTGCTTTCGCAGAAGGGGACTACCAGGATTCCACTCAATTGCTAAGGGCTGCCGACCTGGCAATGTATCAAGCCAAAGCGGAGGGACGCGGTCGGTTCAGGGTTTTCGATCCGCAGTTTGATCGCCTTGCACAGGAGCGTCGTGCTCTTGAGACAGCCCTGCGTGCAGCCGTCGATCAAGATGCGCTGGAGATTCACTACCAGCCTTTCGCGAACTTGGAGACCGGTCGGATCAGCGGGTTCGAGGCGCTGTGCCGTTGGAACGATCCGCAGCGCGGATTTGTGCCCCCTAGCACCTTCATCCCCTTGGCTGAAGAAATCGGACTGATCGATGTCATCGGTGGTTGGATTCTCAAGCGAGCCTGTGCGGATGCCGCAAGTTGGCCGGAACACATATCGGTCGCCGTAAATGTTTCTCCCGCGCAATTCAAGAGCGGCCAGTTGTTTTGTGCCGTGGAGGGTGCACTTGCAGCCGCCGGGCTGACGCCAAGTCGCCTGGAGTTGGAAGTCACAGAAACCATATTTCTTCAGGGCAGCGAGGCCAACTGCGCGCTTCTGAGCCGCCTCGGAGAGCTTGGCGTTCGGATTTCATTGGACGACTTTGGAACGGGATATTCCAGCTTGAGCTACCTGCGCAGTTTCAAGTTCAGCAAGATCAAGATTGACAAGTCCTTCATCGACGACCTTTCGGTAAACAAGAGCAGCGTTGCCATCGTTCGTGCTGTTTGCGGATTGGCGCGCAGCTTTGGCGCAACGACCACGGCCGAAGGCGTCGAGACCGACGACCAGCTCGCGCAAATCAGGGCCGAGGGGTGCACCGATATGCAGGGCTACTTCTTCAGCAGGCCTCTGCCTGTGGACGCGATCCCCGCGCTGCTGGGTCGCATCCTTCCTGCGCCGAAGTAGGTGGTGTCAGTAGAAGGTCGAAGCGGACTCGTCCATGTCATGGCCTGCTCGGCTCCAGCGCCAGCGCGGTAACGGCAGCGTCAGGTAGCAGGGCGCCCGCGGCCAGCAGTGCGACGGTGTCTTCCGCACGCTGGCTTGCGCCGAGCCGCTGGCGCACACGGGCCGCGGCCGCCGCCTCGTTGGGTTCGCGATGGTCCTGCGTGCGTTCGTAAGCAGCGTCGGCAAAGCCCAACAGCAACGCAGCCGCCTGCGGGCGCCCGTCCAGCGCAGCCAGCAGCGCCAGGTAGTCGGCCCACCAGGCCTGCATGCCGAAGCGCTCGGCTGTCTTCCAGCCCAGCGCGGCGGTACGGCTGGCCGGCTGCAGCTGGTCCAGCGCCAGGAAGGCCGCGCACAGATTCAGACGGGCGTGGGCCAGTTCCTGCTCTTCGCGCGTGCCTTCCAGTTGCGCCACCAGCGCCGTTCCCGTGCGTACCGCGGCTTCGGCTTGGCCGGCTGCGAGTTCGGTGTCGGCGAGACCGCTGAGCGCCGGCACGGTGCCGGCCCCGGCGTCCTGGCGCATCTGCAGGTACTGGCGCGACAGCGTCAGCGATGCCTCCATGCGCCCCAGGTACTTGGCCACACGACGCTGATCGTCGGTGTGGCACATGCGCAGGCGCAGCGGCCAGTCCGGCCGTTCCAGCGCCTTTGCCTCGGCGATCGCCGCGTCGGCCTCGGCTGCGTTGCCGGCCTTGGCGTGAAGGGTGGCCATGGCGCCGAGGCAGCGGTACAGCAAGCCCGCGTCGGCGCCTGCAGTCACGGCGGCGCGGGCGGCCGCCAGGCCGATCGGGACCACCCGCTCGGCACGCGCCGGGTCTTGCGAACCGCGGCAGGTCCAGATCGAAAAACAGACCTCGGCGAGCAACGCCGGTGGTGCGCCGCTCTCCAGCAGCGCCTCGCAGGGGTCCAGCAAGACCTGCAACTCACGGTGCATGCTGAACGGCAGCACCGACATCAGCGCCCAGCCGAGCCGCAGCGTGCCGAGCGCGTCGCCCGCCTTGACGGCGAGGTCGAAGGCGGCCAGGCCGTTGCCGAAGTCGGGCCGCAGGGCTTCGATGCGCGCTTCTCGGCTGCGGGATTCGGTGCTGTAGATGCGCGAAATCTCGTGCACGAAGAAGGCCGTCGTCGCCCGAACATGGCGCGCCCGGGTGCGGTCGGCTTCTCCCGCCGCCTGCAGCCGCTGCAGCGCGTAGGCCCGGGGTGACTCGAGCAAGCGGTAGCGTGGCTCGCCGCCGGTGTCCACCAGTGCCACCAGCGACCGGTCGACCAGCCCGGCCAGCGCGTCGAGCACGGCCCAGGCGTCGAGCTCGTCGTCCATGGCCACCTCTTGCGCCGCGGCCAGGCGGGCGCTGCCGACGAAGACGGCCAGGCGCCGGAACACCTTCTGCTCAGCCTCCGACAGCAGCGCGTGGGTCCAGTCCAGCATCGCGCGCAAGGCCTGCTGGCGGTCGGGCCGGTCGCGCTGGTTGTGGGTCAGCAGCGCCAGTCGTTCGTCGAGCGCCGACACCAGGCCCGCCAGACCGAGCAGCGGCAGGCGCGCCGCGGCCATTTCGATGGCGAGCGCACTTCCGTCGAGTTGCCTGCACAGGTGCAGCACGGGTGCCAGTGTCTCGTCGTTCAGCTCGAAGCGCCGCGCGGCCACGCGGGCGCGGTCGACGAACAGCGCCACGGCACCGCAGACGGCGGCCTGCTGCACGCTGGCGCCGGCCGGCGGCAGCGCCAGGCCGCCCAGGCGAAAGGGGCGTTCAGCGCTCAGCCGCAGCGGCGCCTGGCTGGTGATGACCATGCGCACGTCGGGCGCGGTTCGGTGCAGGGCATCGACGACACGCGCCACTTCGGCCAGCAGGTGTTCCGCATTGTCCAGCACCATCAGCAGGCGCAGCGGTGCCATCGCTTCGCACAGACCGGCCAGCGGGTCGCGCCTTCCGGCCGCAACGCCGAGTGCCGTCGCGACGGCGCCCGCCACGGCAGCGGCGTCGGTCACGGGCGCCAGGTCGACCATGCAGACGCCGTGTTCGAAGCTGGCTTGCGCCTGCCGCAGCAGGTGCTGGGCCAGCAGCGTCTTGCCGGTGCCGCCCGCGCCCAGCAGGGTGACGACGCGGTGCGTGGCCGTTGCGGCCTGCAGGTCGCGCAGTTCGGCGTCGCGGCCGATCAGGGGGGGCAGTGTTGCTGGCAGGTTTGTGCGCAGCGCCAGGGCCGCGGCCGGCTCGGCGTCGGGCGACAGTGGCGGCGGCGGCGTTGGTTCGGCATCCGCCGCGCGCTCCACCCGCGCCGTGAAACGGTAGCCACGGCCCGGTATGGTGGCGATGAGGTCGCCCCCCAGCACCTTGCGCAGCCCGCTGACCTGCGTGACGATGTTGTGTTCTTCGACCACCAGCCCCGGCCACACGCGATCGAGCAGTTCGTTCTTCGTGACCAGGCTGCCGGCACGTTCGGCGAGCAGCGTCAACACGTCCAGCGCACGCCCGCCCAGCAACACCGGCTCGCCGTCGACGAGCAAGCGGCGCTCGTGCGGCTGCAGCTCGAAGCGGCCGAAGCGCAGGCTGCCGAGCGCGGCGGGGGGCGGCGGCAACGTGGCGGGGGGCAAGGACGACATGGTGTGGCTTTCAGCTTAGCAGCACGCCCGAGCCGCCCGAGTGGCGTCAGTGCAGGCGCTGAAGCCGGTGAGGGCGCAGGTCCGGCACCGACCGCACCAGCGTCAGGACCCCCGGCTCGGCATCTACCACGGCCTCGGCTTCGGCAAAACCGTGGCGGTGCACGAAGGCGCGCATGCGCTGGTTCGACCGCTCCACCTCGGCCCGCAGACGATGCACGCCGCGGGCGCCGGCGGCGGCGGTCAGGGTTTGCATCAGGCGGTCGGCAATGCCCTGGCCGCGGCAGTCGTCGGCCACGGCCAGCGCCATCTCGGCCTCGTTGCCGCTGGCGCTGCGGAAGAAGCGCGCCTCGCCAAGCAGCCGGGAGCCGCCAGGCGCCATGCCGACCACCACCCAGGCGACGTGGCGGCTGCCGTCGGCACAGGTCATCAGGCGCAGCAGGCCGCTCGAGCAGACGTTCACGGCTCCGTGGAAGCGGTGGCGGCGCGACTCGTCGCCCAGGCCCTGCAGGAAGGTCTGCATCAGCAGCGTGTCGTCCGGACGCACCGGGCGGATGTTCATCGCGGCAAAGCTCGGGGGCTGGGTCATGGCGGCACTCCTCGGGGGGATGGGATGCCACCAGTGTTCAGCCATGGGCACCGCTGCGTCCTCAAGCCGCCCTCAATCGTTGTCAAGTCTGCGGGCCTTGCGCTTGAGAACGTTTGAGGCCGGCTGAACGACGCCGGGCGGGGTGCTGGCCGACAGTGCAGACATCGGTGCACAGCGCACTGCCTCTGCCGGAGAACCCCATGATCCTTGCCCTGCTTCTGATGGCCGTTGCCTTGGCCCTGTATGGCGCCATCTGCGCCATCGTGGCGCACCGCTTCACCACAGCGCGGCGGGTTGCGCCGGTCGATGGCGCCGGTGGAGTGACGCCGACGACCGCCGTGACGTTGCCCTCGCGCGGCCGCCACGTCACCCTGCACGGCTGGTATCTGCCGGCCGCGCCTGGCGGCGCCGCGGTGGTCTTCGTGCACGGCAAGGACGCCTGCCGCGGCAGCGAACTGCGGGCGCCGACCTTCGAGCTGGCGCGCGCGCACGTCGCCGCCGGGATCTCGGTGCTGATGATCGACCTGCGTGGCCACGGCGCCAACAAACGGGCGCGCATGACCTACGGCGCCGAGGAAAAACTCGACGTGCTGGGCGCCGCGGATTGGCTGCGCGCCCAGGGCCACCGCGGCGTTGGCGTGCTGGGCGCGTCGATGGGCGCCGCCTCGGCGTTGCTGGCGGCCGCCGACGACACCGTCATCGAGGCGCTGGTCGCCGACAGCGCCTTCGCCCACTTCGGCGCCATGATCGAACGACAGTTTCGTCAGTTGTCCGGGCTGCCGTCGTTCTTCGCGCCCGGCGCGCTGGCGCTGGGCTGGTGCCTGACGGGCCACCGCCTCGCCGACGTCAGCCCGCTGACCGCGGCGGCCAGCCTGATCGGCCGGCCCCTGCTGGTGGTGCACAGCCAGGGCGACCGATTCGTCTCGGTCGATGACGCGGTGGCCATCGCCGGCGCGGCATCGGCCGAGTGCTGGATCACCGACAGCGAAGGGCACATCGGCAGCTTTCTATCGGCGCCGGCTGTCTATACCGAGCGGGTCGTGTCCTTCTTCGCGCAGCACTTGGGGAGCGCCGGGGCAGCTTGATGGCCGCGCCTTTCAGCGACGGTGAGCGACGGTGGCCGCCTGCGCCGCTGAGGCAAAATGATGTGGCGCCGATGTCTTCGCCGCGTGACCCCCATTCGACACACCCCCCGGAGGAATCCGACCATGGCCGAGTACACCGCCGAGGTGCTGTGGCAACGCGGCGAGCAGGACTTCCTGGGCGACCGCTACAGCCGCAGGCACCTGATCCGCTTCGACGGCGGCGCCGAGGTGGTGGGTTCGTCGTCGCCGAGCGTCGTGCCGCTGCCGTTCTCCGACCCCGCCGGTGTCGATCCCGAAGAGGCGTTCGTCGCATCGCTGTCCAGCTGCCACATGCTGTGGTTCCTGTCGCTGGCTGCCAAGGCGGGCTGGCAGGTGGAGACCTATGCCGACAACGCCTCCGGCACGATGGCGCGCAACAGTGACGGGCGGATCGCGATGACCGTGGTGACCTTGCGCCCGCGCGTGATGTTCTCCGGCGAGCGCCGGCCCGACGGCGACGAGTTGCAGCGCCTGCACCACAAGGCGCATGACGCCTGCTTCATCGCCAACTCGGTGAAGACCGAGGTGCGCTGCGAGCCCGTGCTGCTGTCCTGACCCGCCGTCCCGAGCTGCTGTCCTGAGCCTTCTTGACGGGGTCCAACGATGTACCTGCCCTCCCACTTCGAAGAGACTCGCCCCGAGGTCTTGCACGAACTCGTGCGCACGCACCCGCTGGGTCTGTTGATCACTCTGGGCCCGGCCGGCATGCAGGCGAACCCGGTGCCGTTCATGCTCGACGCGGGCGCGGCGGGCGAAGGCGGCGCCAACAGCGCGCCGGTGCTGCGCGCCCACGTGGCGCGCGCCAACCCGGTCTGGCGCGAAGCGCGCACCGACGTCGAATCGCTGGTCGTGTTCCAGGGCCCGCAGGCCTACATCTCGCCGAGCCTGTACCCGACCAAGGCCGCCACCGGCAAGGTGGTGCCGACCTGGAACTACGTGATGGTGCAGGCGCGCGGCACGCTGCGGGTGGTCGATGAGGCACCGTGGCTGCATGCGCTGGTGACGCGCCTGACCGACCGCCACGAAGCCGCACGCGCCGAGCCCTGGGCCGTGAGCGATGCGCCGGACGACTACGTGCAAACGATGCTGCGCGCGATCGTCGGCATCGAGATCACGCTGAGCACGCTGACCGGCAAGTGGAAGGTGACGCAGAACCGCAACCAGGCCGACCGGGACGGCGTAGTGCAGGGCCTGCGTGCCCAGGATGAGCAGCATGCCGACAAGCACGGCGACGCGCAGGCCTCGGCGATGGCGGAGCTGGTGGCGCGTGGCGGCGCCAAGGGCTGAGAGCGCCCTCAGGCCGACAACATACGACATCCCGGGGGCTGAGGGGCACCCGCTCAGTGCAGCGCTGGCACTTCCGGTGCAGCCGTTGCGGCGGAGGTCGACAGCCAGAGCAGCAGGCTGGCGTAGAACTTGTCGGGCTCCAGAGGCTTGCTGACGTGGTCGTTCATGCCCGCGGCCAGGCAGGCCAGGCGATCCTCGGCAAAGGCATTGGCCGTCATCGCCAGGATCGGCAGGCCGGCCTTGCCCGGCAACTGGCGGATCGCGCGGGTCGCGTCGAGCCCGTCCAGCACGGGCATCTGCACGTCCATCAGGACCAGCGCATAGGGTTCGGCCTGCACGCGTTCGAGTGCCTGCCGGCCGTCGCCCACCGCGTCCACCTGCAGGCCGGCCGCCTCCAGGTAGGCGCGGATCACCTCCTGGTTGACGGCATCGTCTTCGGCCAACAACACACGCGCTCCGCCGAAGCGCGTGGCCAGGGTTCGTTCGGCAGGCACGCCGGGCCGCGCGGCAAACAAGTCGCCCGCATGGGCCACGCTACCGCGGCCCAGCAGCGCGACAACCCAGAAGGTGCTGCCCACCCCGGGTTCGCTGATCACACCCACGTCGCCGCCCATCATCTGCGCCAGCCGGCGTGCGATCGCCAAGCCCAGCCCCGAACCGCCGTACTTGCGCGAGGTGGAGTCGTCTCCCTGCGCAAACGACTGGAACAAGCCGGCCTGCTGTTCGGTGCTCAGGCCGATGCCTTCGTCCTGCACCTCGACGCGCAGGCGCACGGCTTCGGTCGGGCCGTTGGCCGGGTCGTCTGCCAGCGAGGCGCGCACGTTGATCGTTCCGCGACTGGAGAACTTGATCGCGTTGCTTACGAAGTTCAGCAGAATCTGCGCCAGCCGCATCGCGTCGCCGCGCAGCACTCGGGGCACGGCCGGCGCAGCGCCGCAACGCAGCCGCAGGTTCTTGGCCAGCGCGCGCTCTTGCAGCATGTCGATCGAATGGGCCAGCACTTCGCGCGGTTCGAAGTCGATGTCTTCGAGCCCCAGCTTGCCGGCTTCGATCTTGGACATGTCCAGCACGTCGTTGATGATGCTCAGCAGGTGCTTGGCCGCCGCGTTGATCTTGCCGAGCCGGTCCTGCGCCGCCGGCACCGCGTTCTCTTTCTGCAGCAGATACGTCAGGCCGATGATGGCGTTCATCGGCGTGCGGATCTCGTGGCTCATGTTGGACAGGAAGGTGCTCTTGGCACGGCTCGCCTGTTCGGCCGCCTCTTTCGCGGCCTCCAGCTCGGTGGTGCGGGCGTGCACGAGCCGCTCCAGGCCGTGGCGGTGAGCCTGCAGTTCCTGCTCCGAGGCGCGCCGCTCGGTCAGGTCCGAGAACGCCGCCAGATAGCCTTCGCCGCCCGGTCCATCCAGCCGGATGCGCGTGACCTCGATGATGCGCTGCCGCCCGTCCTTGCAGATCATCACGGACTCGACGGGTTCGACGTCCACCGCCAAGCTGCGGGCGCGCTCTTCGGCGGCCAGCACCTGCGCGATCGCGGCCTGGCGGACCTGCGGGTCGGGGTAGGCGCGCTGCTGAAAGTCGGCCAGCGTGGCCACGTCTTCGGGGGTGTAGCCGAACACCTTGACGAACTGTCCGTTGCGAAAGGTGATCACGCCGTCGCGGTCCACATGGCACAGCGGCATCGGCGCCATCTCGAGGATGCCGCGGAAGCGCAGTTCGCTGTGCCGCAAGGCCGCCTCTGCGGCCTGGCGTTCAGTGATGTCCACCCCGATACCGAGCACCGCGGGTGACGTGGTGCCCGAGAAGGTGAACGGGATCTTGGTCGTCTGCAACAGGCGCACGCGCCCGTCGGCATACGTCACTGCTTCGGAAGGAATGACCTTCGCGTGGTTGGTCCGGATCACCTCCAGGTCGTCGGCGCGAAAGCGTTCCACCTCGCCTTCGGAGCGGGCGAAGTCCCCGTCCCTCCGTCCGGTCAGCGCCTCGACCGTGGTGCCGTAGGCCTCGGCCAGAGCCTGGTTGACAAGAACGAACCGACCTTCCATGTCTTTGGCGAAAACGAAGTGCGGCACCAGGTCGATGATCTGGCGCAGGCGCCGCTCGCTTTGCTGCACGGCTTGTTCGGCGCGCCTGCGCTCGGTCACGTCGGAGTAGGTGGACACCATTCCGTCGAAGCTGCCTCGCTCGTCGCGCAGCGGGTCGGCGTTGAGGGTGATGAAGCTGCGCCGGCCGTCGGCGCGGGCGATCTGGAACTCGAAATTGCGGATCGGCGCTGCCCCGTTGCGCAACTGCTCGAACGGGTGCCGGGAGATGTCGAAATGGCCGCCGTCGGGGTCGAGCCGGTTCCAGGCCACCGCGGCGAAATGGACCCCGACGATCTGCTCGTGGCGCACGCCCAGAATCGCCAGGCTGGCCGCGTTGGCATGGGTGTAGATGCCGTCGGCGTTCAGCATCACGAGGCCTTCGGCCATGGTCTCGATCATGGCCGCGAGGCGCTGCTGCTCGGCCCGCAGCGCGTGTTCGGCGAGCTTGCGCTGGGTCAGGTTTTCGTGCGCCACCACGAGCCGCGCCTGGCCGGGCCCGGCCAGGCGCGTGGCGCGCAGGGCGAACCAGCGCTGCTCGTGGGGAGCATGGCACGGGTACTCGGTGGCGTATTCCGCCTGTTCACCGGCCAGCACCGCGCGCAGGCCGGCCGCCACCTGGGCCGCCTGTTCGGCATCGGCGCCCTGCGCTGCATCGCACACGGCCAGGTAGTTGGCGCCTTCGAACACGTCGTGCGTGCGCGCGGGGTTGGCCTTGCCGAACGCGGCCCAGGCGCGGTTGAAGCCGATGACGATGCCTCTGTCGTCAAGGATCACCAGTTCGGCCGACAGCGCGTCCACCGTCGACTGCGCGAGCCGCTCAGATTCGACCAGCGCGCGTTCGGCGCGGCGCCGTGCGGTGATGTCCACCGCGGTGTAGAAAACCCCGCACACGCCGCCGTCCGCAGCGCGCTCCGGGATCAGCGTGACGACGGTGTGCCGGCGCTGCCCGTCGCGGCCGGTGTGGTCGGTTTCGCCATCGACCTGCTCGCCTGCCAAGGCACGGCGAAATTGCGCCTCGACCTGCGCAAAGGCCTGGTCATCGAGCACCTCGGGCATGCGCCGGCCGACGATCCGGTCGATCCCCAGGCCGACCTGCTCGCCGTAGTGCCCGTTCACGAACAGGTAGCGCAGCTCGGCGTCGACATGCGCGATCAGGCCCGGAAACTGGTCGGTCACGATCGTCAGGTGCTGTTCGCGCTCGCGCAGTGCACGTTCGCTCGTCAGCAAGGCCTGGCGCTGGCGCTCGCGCCCGGCCAGCAGGAAGGCCCGCTCCAGCACCAGCGCCAGGCGGTCGAGATAACCCTCGGACTTGACCACATAGTCGCTCACGCCGAGCTTGATGGCCAGGCGCGCGATCTGCTCGCTCCCTTGGCCGGTGACCAGCACCACCGGAATGTCGAGCTCAAGCCGCCCGCGCAGCTCCTTCACCAGGTCCAGCGCCGACATGCCGGGCAGCCGGTAGTCCAGCAGCAGCACCTCGGGCAGCGGGCCGGCCGCCGTGCGCAGGCGGGCCAGCACGTCGTCCGCCGTGTGCACGGCTTCGATCTGGATGTGCGGCGCGCTGCGCTTGAGCTCGCGCACGGTCAGGTAGATGTCGGGCGCGTTCGGCTCGGCGTACAGCACGTGCAAGGTGCGCGACAAGCGCGCCCGTTCGGTCCGGAAATGCGCCAGCGCGCCGCGCAGCACGCCCGGAAGCGCCGTGAGGTAGTCGCCGCGCTTGGTGAGGTAATCGCTCGCGCCGGCCTGCAGCGCATCGACCACGGCCTCTTCTTCGCCCGAGCCACTCAGGATCACCACGGCTGACGCAATGCGGTGTTTGCGCACATGGGCCAGGATGTCCAGCCCATTGCCATCCGGCAGGCTCAGGTCGGTCAGGATCAGCTCGTAGCGCGCGCTCGCCTCTTCATCTTCGGCGGCAACCCGTGGCGGCGGCTCGGTGTGGCCCAGGCGTTCGAGCGCGTCGGTGACGCTGGTCACGACATCCAGCTCGATCTCGGGCGCCAGGCGCTTCAGTGCCTCGCCGACCAGGGCCGCGTCGAGCGCGTAGTCTTCGATGTACAGGACACGCATCACGCAGGGGCCGGTGGCTTTCGGGGTGCTGTGTTGAGCACCATCCAATACAGGTTGATCTGGCCGGCCATGTCGATGAAGTTCTCGAAGCTGACCGGCTTCACGATGTACGAGTTGGCGCCGAGTTCGTAGGCTCGGGCGATGTCGCCGTCTTCGGTCGACGTGGTCAACATCACCACCGGAATGTGCTTGCAGGTCGCGTGGGCGCGGATCTGGCGCAGCACTTCGAGCCCGTTCACCTTGGGCAGGTTCACGTCCAGAAGAATCACCGCGGGCAGCGGCGCACCGGCTTCCCAGCGGGCGATGAAGTCCAGCGCCTCCTGGCCGTCGCGCGCCACGTCGATCGGGTTGGTCACGTTGCGGCGCGCAAAGGCGCGCAAGGTCAGGTCCACATCCATGGGGTTGTCTTCGACCAGCAGGATGGCGCGGTTCTCGTCCAAGCAGCTCTCCTTTCAGGCAACGTCAAGCAGCTTCATGTGGGGCCGGCGGCGCTGGCTTGGGTGGCCAGCGCCAGCTCCAGGTAGAACGTGGCGCCGGCGCCCGGCGCACCCTCGGCCCAGACCCGCCCGCCCATACGGTCCATGGCTTTGCGCACCAGGGCCAGGCCGACGCCGGTGCCGGGGTAGTCCTCGGCGCGGTGGAGGCGCTGGAAGATCTCGAAGATCTTGTCGTGAAAGCGCATGTCGAAGCCGCTGCCGTTGTCCTGCACTGACAGCACGCAGCGCCCGTCGGAACACCGGGTGCCGATAGTCACCGTGGGATGCGGCTGGTGGGCGCTGAACTTGCGCGCGTTGTCCACCAGATTGCGCAGCGCGATGGCCAGGCTCTCGGGGTCGGCCCACACGCTCACGGGTTCGACTTCGACCGCCAGCTCGACGCCCTGGCGCGCCAGGTCGAGCCGGGCAATCTGGTCGGCAACGAAGTCGCGCAACTCGATGCGCGTGGGCATCAGCGTGCGGCGCTCCTGGCGCGAATAGGCCAGCAGGTCTTCGATCAGCTCGGTCATCTGGCGGGTCGCCAGGCGTACGTTGTCGATGAACTTGCGGCCTTCGTCGCCTAGCTTGGGGCCGTAGTCTTCGGCCAGCAGGCGGCTGTAGCCGTCGATGCCGCGCAGCGGCGCCTTCAGGTCGTGCGAGACGGAGTAGCAAAAGCTCTCCAGCTCCTTGCTCTTGGCGGCCAGTTGCTCGGTGCGTTGCTGCACCCGCTGCTCCAGCGCCTGGTTGAGTTCGTGCAACTGCGTCTGCGCCCGGTGCCGCTCGGTAATGTCGGTCAAGGTCATGAACCCCAGCGGGCGGCCACCGGCGTCGTGCAGCAGGGTGCCGCCATACGAGAACACCCGCTCCCAGCGGCGGTCCAGTGGGCGCAGCCGCAACTCCAGGCCATTGAGGGGTTCACCGCGCAGCACCCGCTCCAATGGCCATTGGGCTTTCGGCAGCAACTCGCCGTCGAGCGTGAGGATCTCGTGGCCGGCACGGAACTCCGCCGCGGTCAACACGGGTCCGTCGGGCGACAGGCCGTGGGCCCGCAGCGACGCTGGGTTGCGCGTGATGGTGTTGCTTTCGGGGTCGCAGATGATCAGGCCTTCGGCCAGGTTGTCGATGACGGCCTGCAGCCGCTCTTCGCTGTTGCGCGCGATGCGCTCGGCCTGGGCACGCCGGTCGAGCATCGTGACGAAATCGTCCGCCAGCACACGGACTTCACGCGGGGCCGTGTCCAGGTCGCCGGCAGCCAGGCCGCTCTGGCCTGCGGCGTTCGGCGCCGCGGCACCGCGCGCCACGGCGGCGATGGCTTCGACCGGCCGCGCGATGCGCCGCGCGATCGCGTAAGCCAGCCCTGCCACCAGCAGCAGCACCAGCACCGAGATCGCCGCGCCCAGCCGAGCCCGCGCGCGCGACGGCGCCTGCACCACGTCGGCCGGAATGGTGATGACCGCACGCCAGTCGGTGCCGGCCACCGGTACGCTGGCAAACAGGCGCTCGATGCCGGTCTCGTCGCGCAGACGGCCGGTCGCGGCTTCGCCCGACGCGGCGGCCCGGGGCCAGCCGGCTTCGCTCACACGCTGCCCTATGCTTTGCGCGGCCGCGGCGCCGCTGGCCGCGATCACCACGCCGCCCGAATCGACGATGCGGGCCTGCGCACCCGGGGGCAACTCGGTCAGCTCGGGAGCCAGCCGAAGGCGCGCCAGGTCGATGGACATGGCGACGACACCGGGCACTTCGCCGGCCACCTCGGGCAGCGGGTACGCCACGATCAGGATCCAGCGGCCGGTGAAGATGCCGCGGCTCATGTGGCCGACCGTGAACTGGCGCGTACGCAGCGTCTCGGCCAGGTACAGCGCCGGGTCGACCTTGGCCGGCGCGCCGGCGCTGGGCACCACGGCGCTGCACACGCGCGCGCCGTCGCTGCGCACAGTCAGCAGGTTGGTGTACCAGGGAAACAGCGCGGTGAAGGTGGCAAAGATCGGGTCGCAGTGGTGCTCATCGAGCCGGTTCACCAGGGTCTGGCGCGACATGTACGCGAGCAGGTCACGGGTTCGCACCAGGCGGCGCTCGCCTTCGATGGCGGCCGCCCGGGCAGCCACCAGCGCCTGCTCGGCGGCCTGCTCGGCTTCGAGCCGGGCCTGCGCGTAGACGCCGTAGCCGATCAGCCCGATCAGCGGCAGCGCCGCAGCCAACACAAGGATCGCCAGGTGGGTGCGAATGCGCAGCCCGCTGGGCCTTGCCGCCTCGTCGCCTGACGCAGCGGCCGTGGAGCCCGCTGGTCTGTGCCGCGCGTCTCCGAGAGTCATTGCCATTGGGAACCCGTCACAGCGTCGCCACAACGATCGGCCTGCCGGGCCAACTGCCCTGCAGGGACCGCGCATCATACGCACGCCCACCGGGCCGATTCAGGGCGTCACCCTGCCGCAAACGTGACTTGCGCCACCGCCGTGCGGGGCGCGTCGCAAGGCCCTGACGCCGGTGCGGACTCAGGCCCGGTGTCAGCGCACCGCCGCGCCGCGCAGCCGGCGCACCACGAAGGCCAGGCACAGCACCGTCAGCAGCGCGCACACCGCCAGCGGCCCCAGCACTTGCAGGGCGCTGAAGCCGTCGCCCTTGAGCACGCGCGTCATCAAGGTGTTCTGCGCCAGCACCGGCACCCACAGGTGCCAGGGCGCCTCGCCGCTCAGGTTGAACACGCTGACCAGCGGCAGCAGCGACACGCCGAGCACCACCACGCTGGCGTTGGCCTGCGCTTCCTTGAAGCTCTTGCAGCGGATCGCCACCGCCATCAGAAGCGCCGACAGCGCAGCGCCCAGCGGCAGCAGCAGCACCAGGAACAACCATGCCTCGCGCAGCCCGAACTGGAACAACGCTTGCAAGGTGTCGCTCTGGATCAAGCGCTGCGCCGGGATGAAGCTGAAGCAGCTCAGCACCGCAATCAACATCGCCACGCTGGCGACGGCGCCCCATTTGCCCAGCACCAGCGCCCAGTGCTCGGCCGGGTTCATCAGCAGCGGTTCGAGCGAGCCGCGTTCGCGTTCGCCGGCGGTTGTGTCCAGCGCGGCGTTGAGCGCGCCGTACAGCACCGCCATCAGCACGAAGAAGGGCAGCATGCCGGTGAACTGGGTCGCGCGCGTTTGCGTGCTGGCCAGGTCCTGCTCCTCCACACGCAGCGGCTCCAGCAGCTCCGGCGACACGCCGCGCAGCGCCAGGCTCAGCGTGGCGCGCTCGCGGCTGTAGCCGGCCAGCAGGCGCTGGATGCGGCCGGTACCGGCCTCTGCCTGCTTGTTCGCGCTGTCGCTCACCAGCGCCAGCACCGGCGAGTCGCCGCGCAACATCGCCGCCTCGAAGTCGGGCGGCACCACCACCACCGGGTCGCCGAGTTCAGCCTTGCGCAGTTGCGCCTCGTAACCGGCCGGCGCGGGCTTGACGATGTAGGTCTGGCGTTCGAGAAAGTTCTTCAGCCCCGGCGCATGTTCGATGCCTTCGACGAAGACCTCGCGCTTTTCGGCGCGTGCCTCGAACGTGGCGATCAACCCCGAAAGCGCGATCAGCACCAGCGGCCCCATCAGCACGCTGGACAACAGCACCACCATCAGGGTGCGCCGGTCGCGCAGTGCGTCGACGATCTCCTTGGCGAAGACGGTGCGCGCGGCGCCGAGCAAGTTCACGGGTGCACCCCAACGGCGTGCGCCGCCTCGGGGCCGAACGCGAGCGTCACGAAGGCCTCTTCGAAGTCGCGCTCGCTCGTTCGCGCGAGCAGCTCGCCCACCGTGCCGGCGGCCACGCTGCGGCCCTGTGCCACGATCACGACGCTGTCGCACAGGCGTTCCACCTCTTGCATGATGTGGCTCGAGAAGACGATGCACTTGGCGCCGCCTTCGGGTGTGCGCAGCCAGCGCAGTGCGTCGCGCAGCGCGCGCGTGGCCAGCACGTCCAGCCCGTTGGTGGGCTCGTCGAGCACGATGTTGGCGGGGTCGTGCACCAGCGCACGCGCGAGCGCGGTCTTCATGCGCTCACCCTGACTGAAGCCTTCGGTGCGGCGGTCGAGCAGCGGCGTCATGTCGAGCACCCGGGCGAGTTGTTCGGCCCGCGCGTTGGCGGCATCGGCATCCATGCCCTGCAGGCGGCCGAAGTAGGTGATGTTCTCGCGCGCGCTCAGCCGCGGGTACAGGCCGCGCGCGTCGCTGAGCACGCCCATGCGCGCGAGCGCCTCGCGCGGGCGC